>CAYNLG010000085.1:0-15135 GCA_964397995.1 uncultured Anaerolineales bacterium | reverse complement strand
ATCGGCTTCCTGTTCGGCCAGTACAAGAAGCTCACCAACACCTTCACTGGCGTCCTGACGGGCAAGGGCCTGCAGTGGGGCGGCTCCCTCGTCCGCACCGAGGCCACCGGCTACGGCCTTGTTTACTATGTCACCCGCATGCTCCAGGACCGTGGCGAGGACTGGAAGGGCAAGAAGGTCGTCATCAGCGGCTCGGGCAACGTCGCCATCTACGCCACCCAGAAGTGCCAGGAACTCGGCGCCGACGTCATCGCGCTGAGCGACTCCAACGGCTACGTCGTCGACGAGGAAGGCATCAAGCTCGACACCGTCCGCCGCATCAAGGAAATCGAGCGCGGCCGGATCCGCGAGTACGTGGACGCCCATCCCAAGGCCCAGTTCACCGAGGGGTGGCAGGGCATCTGGACCGTGCCGTGCGACGTGGCCCTGCCGAGCGCCACGCAGAACGAGATCGACAAAGCGGCCGCCGAGGCCCTCGTCAAGAACAAGTGCATCGCCGTCGGCGAAGGCGCCAACATGCCGTCGACGCCCGAGGCCGTCGAGGTCTTCCACGCCAACAACGTGAGCTTCGGCCCGGCCAAGGCCGCCAACGCGGGCGGCGTCGCCACCTCCGCCTTGGAGATGTGCCAAAACTCGATGCGCCTCAACTGGACCTTCGACGAGGTCGACCAGCGGCTCCATCAGATCATGGACGCCATCTACGACCAGTGCGTCGGGGCCGCCGAGGCCTACGGGCAGAAGGGCAACCTGGTCGCGGGCGCCAACATCGCCGGCTTCCTGAAGGTCGCCGACTCGATGCTCGCCCAGGGCGTCGTCTGAGCCCGGCCGCATCCGGCAAACGCATCGGCGGGTCGCCCACTCCGCACGCCGGGGCGGGCGACCGCCGCGCTGCACCCCCCGGCCGGACCGGCTCTGGGAGGCCCGTCGTGAGCCTCGACAGTCAACGCAAGACCGCCGCTATCCTCCGCATCCTCGACGAGGCCGACCGGCCCCTCGGGAGCACCAAGATCGCCCGGGCCCTCCGCGCCGCCGGCATCGACCTGAAGCAGCGCATGGTCCGTAACTACCTCGAAGCCGCCGACGAGGCCGGCCTCACCGTCAACCTCGGCCGGCGCGGGCGGCGGATCACGGAGCGCGGCCGGGACGAACTCAGCCGCGCCGTCGTCATCGACCACGTCGGCTTCGTCGACGCCCGCGCCGACGAACTCGCCTACAAGATGAGCCTCGACCTGCCTCGCCGCGCCGGCACCGTCATCCTCAACGTCTCGACGGTGGCGGCCACCCAGCTGGCCGACGCCCGCCGCATCGCCGAGGAGGTCGTCCAGGCCGGCTACGGCATGGGCGTCTACGGTACGGTCGCGGCCGCCGGCGAGACCCTCGCGGGGTTCCGCGTTCCGGAGGGCGAGGCGGCCCTCGGCACCGTCTGTGCCATCACCCTGAACGGGCTTCTCTACAGGGAAGGCATCCCCGTCGAGGCGAAGTTCGGCGGCCTCCTCGAGTGCCGCCAGGGCGAACCCGTCCGCTTCACGCATGCCATCCACTACGCCGGCACCACGCTCGACCCGCTGGAGGTCTTCATCAAGGCGGGCATGACGAACGTCTTGGGCGTCGTCCGCGACGGCGACGGCGTCGTCGGGGCCAGCTTCCGCGAAATCCCCGCGGCCGCCCTGCCCAGGGCCGAACGGCTCATCGAGCAGGTGCAGCGGGCGGGCCTCGCGGGCCTGGTCCGCGTCGGCGATCCGAACCGGCCTCTCATGGAGATCCCTGTCGGCCAGGGCCGCGCCGGCATCGTCGTCACGGCCGGGCTGAACGCGCTGGCGGCCGTCCAAGAAGCGGGCATCCCCACGAAGAACCAGGCCCTGGCCCGCCTGTGCGACCTGGCGGCCCTGGAGCCGCTCGTCCCGCCCGAGCGCGGCCCCCGGCCCTGACTCAGGCGTTTTTCAGCCCCGCGATGGCCGCCCTCACGTCGGCCGCACGCATCAGCGTTTCGCCCACCAGCACCGCGTCCGCTCCCGCCGCCACCAGCCGCCGCACGTCGCCGGCCGTCTTCACGCCCGACTCGGCGACGAGAACGCGGCCGGCCTCCTTGACGCGCGGGCCGAGGCGCTCGGTCGTCTCGAGGCGAACCTCGAACGTCGCAAGGTCCCGGTTGTTGATGCCCACCAGGGGCGCGCCGCTCGCCAGGGCCTTTTCAAGCTCCGCCTCGCTATGGGCTTCGGCCAGCACGTCCATGTTCAGATCCGCCGCCAGGCCCGCCAAATCCCGCATCGCGCCGGCCTCCAGGGCCTCGGCGATGAGCAGCATCCCGTCGGCCCCGGCCATCCGGGTCTCGTAGACCTGGACCGGATCGATGAGAAAGTCCTTGCGCAGGACGGGCAGCGCGACGGTCACCCGGACCTCGCGCAGGGCCTCCAGGCTGCCGCCGAAGAACTCCCGGTCGGTCAGGCAACTGACGGCGTCGGCCCCGCCGGCCTCGTAGGCGGCCGCGGTCTCGGCCGGCACGAACGTGGCCGCAATAACGCCGGCCGAGGGCGAGCGGCGCTTCACCTCGGCCATCACGCGGATCGGCTCGTCGGCCACGCGTGCGAGCGCCCGGGCCAGGCCGCGCGGCGGGGAGGCGTCGCGGGCCGCCGCCTTCAGATCGGCCGCGCGCGGCCGCAGGGCCTCCACCTCGTCCCGTTTGCGGGCCAGGATGCGGTCCAGGATATCGGCCATGGCGTCCTCCGGGCTCGGGTGGCGGCCAGTAGACGGGCCGGCGGCCGGGACCGTCAACCTTTTTGCTTGAAGCCTCGCCGCCACCCGATAGGATAACCTGTGGGCAGGCCGCTGTCTCCTCCCCCGCGCACCCCCGACCGACCAAGGAGCCGTAGCGGTGCAGACCTTCACGGTCAAGACGTCCTCCCGGATCGAGCTCGTGGACATCACGCGGCGGGTGGCCGACGCCATCGCCGAGGAAGGCGGCGGCGAGGGCCTCGCGGTCGTCTTCGTGCCGCACACCACCGCCGGCGTGACTATCAACGAAAACGCCGACCCGAGCGTGGCCCGCGACCTCGTCATGGAAACGAGCAAGATGGTTCCGGCCGACGACGGGTACACCCACGCCGAGGGCAACTCCGACGCGCACGTCAAGTCGACGCTGGTGGGACCGAGCCTGGTGCTCATCGTCTCGGGCGGGCGGCCGGTGCTCGGGACGTGGCAAGGCATCTATTTCTGTGAGTTCGACGGCCCGCGCACCCGCCAGGTGCACGTCGCCGTCCGCTAGGGAGGCCCGCGACCCGATGGACCGCCCCGCCATCCTGGCCTTGGAGGACAGGCGCACCTTCCGCGGCCGCGCGTTCGGCGCGCCGGTCGACGCCCTCGGCGAGGTCGTCTTCAACACCTCCATGACCGGCTACCAGGAGGTGCTGACCGACCCCTCGTACCGCGGGCAGATCGTCGCGATGACCTACCCGCTCATCGGCAACTATGGCGTCAACGAGGAGGACGTCGAGTCGCACCGCCCGTGGGTCGAGGGCTTCGTCGTCCGCGAGCGCAGCCGCATCCGCTCCAACTGGCGCTCCACGCAGGACCTGGCCGACTACCTCGCCGACCACGGCATCCCCGGCATCGAGGGCGTCGACACGCGGGCCCTGACGAAACACATCCGCGAGGCCGGCGCCATGCGGGCCGCCCTCTGCACCACCCACGCCGACCCCGACCGCGCGGTCGAGGCCGCCAAAGGCGGCCTGGGCCTCGTCGGACGCGACCTCGTCAAGGACGTCTCCTGCACCGAGCCCTGGGACTGGGGGCCCGACGCCGCCCGCCCGGACGCCCCGCTCGTCTGCGTGCTCGACTACGGCGTCAAGTACAGCATCCTGCGGCAACTGGCGGCCCGCGGCCTGCGCGTGCGGGTCGTGCCGGCCGCGGCAACGGCCGACGCCGTCCTCGCCCACGAGCCCAGCGGCGTCCTGCTCTCGAACGGGCCCGGCGACCCGGCGCCGTGCGGCTACGCGGTCGAGACGGTCCGGGCGCTGCTGGAGGCCGACCCCGGCGGGGCGCCACTGCCCCTGTTCGGCATCTGCATGGGCCACCACATGCTCTTCCAGGCTCTGGGCGGAACCACCGAGAAGCTCAAGTTCGGCCACCACGGCGCCAATCACCCCGTCAAAGACCTGCGGACCGGCGAGGTGGCCATCACGACCCAGAACCACGGCTTCGTCGGCGACCCCGAGACCCTCGGACGCCGCGCCGACGAGGTCGAGACCACCCACCTGAACCTCAACGACATGACCCTGGAGGGCATCCGCCACCGCGAGCGGCCGGCGGGGGCCGTCCAGTTCCACCCCGAGGCGGGCCCCGGGCCCCACGACGCCCGGGTCCTGTTCGACCGGTTCGCGGAGCAGATCAGGACGCGGCATGCCTAAGCGCACCGACATCTCGAAAATCCTCGTCATCGGCTCGGGCCCCATCATCATCGGCCAGGCCTGCGAGTTCGACTACTCCGGCACCCAGGCCTGCAAGGCGCTGCGCGGCGAAGGGTACGAGGTGGTGCTCATCAACTCGAATCCGGCCACCATCATGACCGATCCGGAGTTCGGCGACCGCACCTACATTGAGCCGATCACCCCCGAGATGGTCGAGCTGATCCTCCGCGAGGAACGGCCCCAGGCCCTGCTCCCGACGGTGGGCGGCCAAACGGCCCTGAACGTGGCCGAGACGCTCGCGCGGCGGGGGGTGCTCGACCGCCTCGGTGTGGAGATGATCGGCGCCAACCCCGACGCAATCGAGAAGGCCGAGGACCGCGACCGGTTCCGCCAGGCCATGGGCCGCATCGGCCTCCGCGTGCCCCGCAGCCGGATCGTCCAGGTGGCCGATCCGGACCTGACGGGCGACGCCCTCAAGAGCGCGATCGCCGAGGCCGCCGAGGACGCCGTCGAGTTGACCGCCGACCTCGGCCTCCCCACCATCCTGCGTCCGGCGTTCACCCTGGGCGGGACGGGGGGCGGCGTCGCGTACAACGTCGACGAACTGCGGGCGATGACGCGCGGGGCCCTGGAGGCGAGCCCGATCCACCAGGTCCTCATCGAGCAGAGCGTCCTTGGCTGGAAGGAGTTCGAGCTGGAGGTCATGCGCGACCTCAAGGACAACGTCGTCATCATCTGCTCGATCGAGAACCTCGACCCGATGGGCATTCACACGGGCGATTCGATCACGGTTGCGCCCGCCCAGACCCTTTCGGACCGCGAGTACCAGGCGATGCGCGACGCCGCCATCGCCATCATCCGCGAGATCGGCGTCGAGACGGGCGGCTCGAACATCCAGTTCGCCGTCGACCCGCTCACGGGCGAAATGATCGTCATCGAGATGAACCCGCGCGTGTCGCGGAGTTCGGCCCTGGCGTCGAAGGCGACGGGGTTCCCGATCGCCAAGATCGCCGCCCTGCTCGCCGCCGGCTACACGCTCGACGAGATCCGCAACGACATCACGCGCGAGACGCCGGCCTGTTTCGAGCCGACCATCGATTACTGCGTCACCAAGGTGCCGCGCTTCACCTTCGAGAAGTTCGCCCAGACGCCGCCGACGCTGACGACGTCGATGCGGAGCGTCGGCGAGGCGATGGCCATCGGCCGCACCTTCAAGGGGAGCCTCCAGAAGGCGCTGCGGTCGCTGGAGATCGGCGTCCACGGGCTGGACGACCCGCCGGAGCGGCTGGAGCCCGATGCCCTCCGCCGGGCGCTGGCCACGGCCGGGCCGGCCCGCATCTTCGCTCTGAAGCAAGCGTTCCAGGACGGGATGTCGATTGACGAGGCGTACCGCCTCACGGCCATCGACCCCTGGTTCCTGGACAACATCCTGCAGATCGTCGAGAAGGAGGCGGCCATCCGCGCGGCCGCCGAGGCCGCGCCCGACCCCGAGGCCGCGCTCACCGCGGACCAGCTGGCCGAGGCCAAGCAGTTCGGTTTCAGCGACCGGCAACTGGCCGCCCTCCTCGGTGCCCCGGACGAACACGCCGTCCGCCGACGCCGCGAGGCCCTCGGCCTCCGGTCCGTCTACAAGCTCGTCGACACCTGCGCCGCCGAGTTCGAAGCCTTCACCCCCTACTACTACTCGACCTATGAGAAAGAAGACGAATCGGCCGCCTGAGCCCGTGTCGATCCAGAAGCCCGGCGAACGGGTCCTGATCCTCGACTTCGGGTCCCAGTACACGCAACTGATCGCGCGGCGGGTGCGGGAGTGCGGCGTCTACAGCGAGATCGTCCCGCACACGCTCCGCCCGGCCGACCTGAATGACGAGCGGCCGGCGGCGCTCATCTTCTCCGGCGGCCCCGCCAGCGTCACCGACGCGGGCGCCCCGACCTGCGACCCCGGCCTCCTGAAGCTGGGGCTTCCGGTCCTTGGCATCTGCTACGGCCAGCAACTCATGGCCAAGGTCCTGGGCGGGACTGTGGAGGCGGCCGAGCGGCGCGAGTACGGCGACGCCCGCATCCGTGTCCGCCGCAAACGCGACCTCTTTCGCGGCCTGCCCGGGCGGATGCAGGTCTGGATGAGCCACGGCGACCAGGTGCTCGACCCGCCACCCGGCTTCGAGGTCCTGGCCGAGACGCCTACCGCCCCCGTCGCCGCCATGGGCCACCCCGCCAAGGGCCTCTACGGCCTCCAGTTCCACCCCGAGGTCGCCCACACACCGCGCGGCACCGAGATTCTCCGCAACTTCCTCTTCCGCGTGGCCGGGTGCACGGGCGGCTGGAGCCCCGAATCGTTCATCGAGTCGACCGTGGCGGCCATCCGCGAGACCGTCGGCGACGACCGGGTCCTCTGTGCCACCAGCGGCGGCGTCGACAGTTCGTGCCTGGCGGCCCTGCTGCACCAGGCCATCGGCGACCGCCTCGACTGCCTCTTCATCAACAACGGCCTGCTTCGCAAGGACGAGGCCCCGCAGGTCCGCAAGGCCTTCCGCGACCACATGGGCATCCGCGTCCACTACGTGAGCGGCACAAATCGGTTCCTCAACGCCCTCCAGGGCGTCGCCAGCCCCGAGCGCAAGCGTCGCATCATCGGCCGCGTCTTCATCCAGGTCTTCGAGCGCGAGGCCAAGCGCCTCGGCATGCCCCCCTACCTCGCCCAGGGCACCCTGTACCCGGACGTCATCGAGAGCCGGTCGGCCCACGGCGGGCCCTCGGCCACCATCAAGACGCACCACAACGTGGGCGGCCTGCCGAAGCGGCTCCGCTTCAAGCTCATCGAGCCCTTCCGCTTCCTCTTCAAGGACGAAGTCCGCCGCGTCGGCGAGGCCCTCGGCCTGCCCCACGAGATGATCTGGCGGCACCCGTTCCCCGGGCCGGGCCTGGGGGTCCGCATCGTCGGGCCGGTCAACCGCCGCAAGCTCCGCATCCTCCGCGACGCCGACGCCATCATGAACGAGGAGCTGCACGCCTCCGGCCAGTACGAGAAGACGTGGCAGGCCCTGGCGGTGCTCCTGCCGGTCAAGGCCGTCGGCGTCATGGGCGACGAGCGAACCTACGCCAACGTCATCGCGGTCCGGGCGGTTACCAGCCGCGACGGCATGACGGCCGACTGGGCCCGCCTGCCCCACGACGTCCTCGGCCGCATCGCCACCCGCATCATCAACGAGGTCAACGGCGTCAACCGGGTCGTCTACGACGTCAGCTCCAAGCCCCCGAGCACCATCGAATGGGAGTAGCCGCCGGGCGGCCCCGCCGGGACAGGCCATGACCGAGAGCCCGACGTCCCTGCCGCCCGACCCGCTGCCGATCGAGCCGGGGTACGAGGGCCTCCTGCCGCCGCCCTGGCTCGCGGTGACGCTGCTGGCGTGCCTGCCGCTGATGGCCTACTTCGCCTGGCGCGTCGCCCGGTGGTACCTGCGGGGCAAACCGCTGCCGCTGCCCGTCGGGGAGGCGATGCCGACCGTGCCGCTCACCATGCCGCTGGGCGGGGCCCTCTTCCTGGCGCTCTTCGGCCTGACGTGGACGCTCCCGGTCCTGTGGCACCTTCTGGGCACCATGGGGCTCCTCCCGGGCGTACCGAACAACGCGGTCTTCAGCCCCGGCCTCCTGGCCGGCCAGACCATTCCCCCGCTGCTGGGCCTCGTCTTCGTCCGGCGGCTGGGCGGGCCCGGCGCCCTGGCGGCCCTGGGACTGCGGGGCGATCAACCGGTGCGGCGTGCGGCGTTCGGCATCGCGGCCGTGGCGGCGGTGCTGCCCGTCTGCGTCGCCGTGATGATCCTCTCGGCGATCCTCTTCGCCCTGCTGGGTGTGCCCCAACAAGTCCATCCCCTGCTGGAGGTGCTGGAGGTCCGGCCCAGCCCCTGGGCGATCGTGGGCGTTATCCTCCAGGCGGTGGTTCTGGCGCCGCTCGCGGAGGAGTTCCTCTACCGCGGGGTGCTGATGTGGCCCCTGGTACGCGGCCTCGGGGCCGCCCCCGCGCTCCTGGTCAGCAGCGCCGTCTTCGGCCTCGTCCACGCCCCCGCCCAGCCGCAGGCCGTCTTGCCCCTGGGCATTCTCGGGGCGGTGCTCGGGTACGTCGCGTACCGGACACGGAGCCTGGTCCCGGCAGTGGCGGGGCATGCGGCCTTCAACGCGCTGATGGTAGTGGGCGTCGTCTACGGCGGCGGGTAACGCCCGTCAGTCGACAGGCTCAGGACCTTCACCGGGCTCGGGTCCCGGTTCGGCCGCCTCGTCCGCGCCGGCCGGCGCCGCCCCTTCCGGCGGGAAGAGCGATTCACCCGGTTCGGGCGTGGCCGGCCCTTCGGCTGGCGTCTCCGGCGCCTCCGGCTCGGTCGTCTCGGGCTCGAAGAGCGACTCCGGCGCCTGGGTCACCTTCGGCGCCACCCGGTCCAGCAACTCGCGGGCCAGGCGGATCTGCTCGTAGGGCACGTGGCTGGCCATCGTGGCGGCCGACCCCTCGAAGGCGAGCGTCAGACCCACGAGCGACGTCCCCGGCCGCACGTTGCCGATCCGTTCCGGCGGCGTACCCCCCTGCAGAAGCGACTTGCGCAGGGTGAGCGGCAGGCTGGCCATGACCGACACGTTCTGCCGCCCCGCCAGTTCGGTCCGGACGTGTTCGACGGCCTCGCTCGCCTCGGGCGTCCCGCCGGCGGCCAGTTGGCGGACCGTCTTCTCGAAGAGCGAGGTGTCGGCCCCCACACCGACGACGGCGTGATCGCCGACCAGGGCCACCAGATACGCGAGTTCGTCCGCCCCGTAGAGCAGCCGCAACTGCCGCCGGAACTGGAGGTGCCGCGCGGGAATCCCGAACCGCATGCGCGGCTCGTAGCGGCCCACCTGGACGTCGCCGATGCGCATCACATCCGGGTCGATGCGGACCCGCAGGTAGAGGTTGAGCTGATCCGCGAGCCGCTCCCACGCCGCCGCCAGCAACTCGAGGCCGCGCTGGAACTGCGCGGCGTCGGTAAGCTGGTACACGGTCACTTCGGCGCTGATGCCCTTGCCGGTCGCGGCGGGGGCGGCCATGCTGACGACGCGCGTCCCGAGTGACCCGAGGAACGTCTGCATGGCCTCGTGGACCTCGTGCTTCGTGCCTTCGCCAAGGGGCTGAGGCCGGGGGGCCTTCTCCAGGTAAAAGTCCGTCAGCCGCAGCACCAGGTCCGTCCGCGCGCGGGCGTTCATCTGGGTCGTGATGAGGCTCGTCAGCGGCCACGGCGACACCGGCGGGGCGACCGGGGCGGCCGGGAACTGGGCCGACAGGAAGTCCGCCACCGGCGCCCCTCCCAGGAACTGCACGGCCGCGTCCACGCCGAGGGCGTCGTCGCCGACGCGGAGCGAGAGGTCCACCGTCTCGATCTGGTCGACAAAGTCCGCGATGGCCAGCATGTAGGCGACGAAGATGTCCGCGTACGCCACGGCGTCGGGCTCGTAGTAGATCTGACCGCTCGATGCCCGGAACCAGGAAGCGATCTCGGACTCGTAGACCTCGACCAGCCGCCCCACGTCGAGGTGCAGATGGACCCCCGTCCGGGCGAGCCGCCGCCGCGTCTCCGGGGGCAGCAGGTTCAGCAGGCGGCCCGGCTGCGCCCGGACGGCCTCCATCGTCCGGGCCGAACTCGTCACCAGGGCGTGGTCGCCGGCCTTCAGGACGAACCGCGGACCGCGCGTCCCCGTCAGGGCATAGAAGTCCACGCCCATCGGCTCGGCCCCGGTCGCGCCGAGCAGCGCCGGCCAGTCGGTCACCGGCAAGACGTAGACGGTGTACCGGTTGCGGAACCGCTTCGGGTCGAGCCAGACGACGGCGGCGCTGCCCTCGGGATCGAGGTCGACGTGGATGTCGGTCCGGACCGCCAGGGCGTGGCGGAGGGGCTGCTCGCTCCCGCCGAGATTGACGCCGGTCCGCTCGCGGAACTGCCCGAGCGCCGCCTCGGCCCGGCCAAGGTGCGGGATGTAGAGGAACCCGATAACGTCGGCGGGCAACCGCTCCAGGGCCGGCAGCGCGGGCCCCTCGGCAGCCGGCGCAGCCGCCGCGGCGGCCATCACCGCGAGTCCCGCCCATAGTGCCGTACTGTGCCGCATCAGGCCTCCTTCAAGCCGCACCCTCTCCCCCTATCCTATCGGTCGGCGGGGCCGCGAGGATTATTCAACTGCGGACGGCGCGTCGTGGACCAGGTGGCACGCGACCAGGTGCGCCGGGTCGTCGGCCACCGGCCGCAGCGCCGGTACCTCGACCGGGCACCGCTCGAACGCCTGCGGGCACCGCGGGTGGAACGGGCACCCGGACGGCACGTCGCGAGCGCTGCCGACCTCGCCCTCCGGGGCAATGCGGTGCTTCTCTTCGTCCGGATGGGCGCGCGGCACCGCGGACATGAGGCACCGCGTGTACGGGTGCAGCGGATTGGCATACAGCGCCTCGTTCGGGGCCTTCTCCACGAGCCGCCCCAGGTACATGACGGCCACCTCGTCGGAGATGTGGCTGACGACCGCCAGGTCGTGAGCGATGAACAGGTACGCCAGCCCCAGTTCCGCCTGGAGGTCCTCCAAGAGGTTCAGGATCTGGCTCTGGATCGAAACGTCCAGGGCGCTGACCGGCTCGTCGCAGACGATGAAGTCCGGTTCGAGGCCCAGGGCGCGGGCGATGCCGATGCGCTGCCGCTGGCCGCCGGAGAACTCGTGCGGGTAGCGATTGGCGTATTCGCTGCTGAGGCCCACGCGGTCGAGCAGCCGGCCGACGCGGTCGTGCAGCTCGGCGCCGCGCGCCAGGCCGTGCACCTGCATGGGTTCGCCGATGATCCGGCCGACGGTCATGCGCGGGTTCAGCGAGCCGACCGGATCCTGAAAGATGATCTGCATCTTGCGGCGCATGCGCTTCAGTTCGCCGCGGGGCAGGTCGAACACCTGGCGCGGCGTGACGATTGAATTGCCCTGCGCGTCGGTGGTCTTCTCGTGGAAGGTGACCGAGCCGGCCGTGGCGTCGATCAGGCGCAGCAGCGTGCGGCCGACGGTGGTCTTGCCGCAGCCGGACTCGCCGACCAGGCCCAGCGTCTCGCCGTCGTGCACGGTGAACGACACGCCGTCCACCGCCTTGAGCGCCCCGACCGTCCGCTTGAGCACGCCGGCCTTCACGAGGAAGTGGGTCTTGAGGTCTTTGACTTCCAGCAGCGGTCGGTGGTTGGGGGACGGATCAGACATCGCAGCATGTTAACCGCCCGCCGCGGCACGGTCGAAGTTTCATCGCTCGCGTGCGGCCAGCCACTTGCTCAGCGAGTTCTGCGATTCGCTCGAGGGCCGGCCATCGATCAGGCCGTCCGCGGCGAGATCCTCGTCAAGATCGGGCCAGTGGATGCCACGGCCGCCGCCGGTGAGTGTCCATCGCCCTCGCTCCGCGGCCGTGCCGTGCCACAATCGCGGGTACCACGCCAGCGGAACAATGATTGTTCGCCCATCGGCGAGATCGACTTCGAGCGATTCATCCGTGCAGCGCACGGCGGTGATCAGGGCGGCGCTCTTAGTTTCCGTGGAACTCATGCCAGGCATCCCAGAGTGTGGTTTGGTGATCTGCAAGCAGTCGGAGAATCTGGTTCAGCTCTTGTCGCGCGAAGCCGTGGTTGGCCGCGACGCGAACCGGTCGAAGCCACGCTTTCATCGTCATGGCCTCACGATCCACGTGAACGTGCGGCGGCTCGTTGGGCTCATGACTGTAGAAGTATATGCGGTAGGGGCCGGTTCGCAGAATGGTCGGCATGATCGGCTTGAGTATATCACCGCGCGCTGGCGCGGGCCGATCTGCTAAAATCCCCGCCCCCGCACGAGGCATCACCATGAGCACGACCACGCACAAGCTGAACAGGTATTCCAGCCGCATCACCCAGCCGGCCAGCCAGGGCGCCAGCCAGGCGATGCTCTACGCCACCGGCCTCACGCCCGAGGACATGGACAAGCCGCAGGTCGGCATCGTCGCCAACTGGTTCGAGGGCAATCCCTGCAACATGCACCTGAACGACCTGGCGGCGATGGTACACGAGGGCGTGCAGTCGGCCGGGATGGTCGGCATGCGGTTCAACACCATCGGCGTGTCCGACGGCATCGCGATGGGCACCGATGGCATGAGCTACTCGCTGCAATCGCGCGACCTGATCGCCGATTCGATCGAAACCGTCATGGCCGCCCAGTGGTACGACGCGATGGTCGCGCTGCCCGGCTGCGACAAGAACATGCCCGGCTGCCTGATCGCGATGGGGCGGCTCAACCGCCCGGCGATCATGGTCTACGGCGGGACGATCAAGCCCGGCTGCGCCGAGATCAAGGGCGAAGACCGCGTGCTGGACATCGTCAGCGCGTTCCAGAGCTACGGCGAGAAGCTGGCCGGGGCGATCAGCGAAGACGAGCGGCGGCAGATCGTCAAAAACAGTTGCCCCGGCGCCGGGGCGTGCGGCGGGATGTACACCGCGAACACCATGGCCAGCGCGATCGAGGCGATGGGCATGTCCCTGCCGTATTCATCGAGCACGCCCGCGGAGGACGGCGGCAAGCACGACGAATGCCGCCGGGCCGGCGCCGCGATGCTCCAACTGCTCGAGCTCGACCTCAAGCCGCGCGACATCATGACCCGCCAGGCCTTCGAAAACGCGATGGTGCTGGCCATGGCGATGGGCGGCTCGACCAACCTCGTGCTGCACCTGCTGGCGATCGCCCGGGCGGTCGATGTCGAGCTGAGCATCGATGACTTCTACGCCGTGGCGCACCGCATCCCGCTGCTGGGCGACCTCAAGCCCTCGGGCAAGTTCGTGATGGAAGACGTGCACAAGGTCGGCGGCGTGCCGGCGGTGATGAAGTACCTGCTGCACAAGGGCCTGCTCGACGGCACGTGCATGACCGTCACCGGCAAGACGCTCGAGGAGAACCTCGAAGCCGCGCCGGGCCTGAGCGAAGGGCAGAAGGTGATCGCCACCGTCGATAAGCCGCTCAAACCGACCGGCCACATCAGCATCCTCAAGGGCAACCTCGCGCCCGACGGCGCGGTGGGCAAGATCACCGGCAAGCAGGGCACGAAGTTCAGCGGCCCGGCCAAGGTTTACGACAGCGAGGAGGACATGCTCAAGGGCCTGGAGGGCGGCCAGATCCGCAAGGGCCAGGTCATCGTGATCCGATACGAAGGCCCCAAGGGCGGGCCGGGCATGCCCGAAATGCTCACGCCCACCAGCGCCCTGGCCGGCGCGGGGCTGGTGGACGGCGTGGCGCTGATCACCGACGGCCGCTTCTCCGGCGGGTCGCACGGGTTCATCATCGGCCACGTCGTGCCCGAAGCGCAGGACGGCGGGCCGATCGCCCTGATCCGCGATGGCGACCAGATCACCATCGACGACGACGCCGGCACGATCGCGGTCGACCTGGGCGATGACGAAATCGCCGCCCGCCGCGGCGCCTGGGCGAGGCCGGCCTACAAGGCCCACCGCGGCACGCTGTGGAAGTACATCAAGACCGTCAAGACCGCCAGCGAGGGCTGCGTCACCGATGAGTGACCGGCCGCCCTTTCGAGCACGCACCAGCCGCGCGACCCGATCTCGAGTGGAAGCCACGCAGGCGCATCGGTCGGTTCAACGGCAGCCCGGGCGAGTTGAAACGGCACGAGGAAGAATAAATGAAACGGTCGGCACAACCGCAGTGGCCGCCGACCGCTTCCCCCGCATGCCGGTGGGCGATTTTCCCCATGTCGCCCACCGACGCTTGCCATCGTGTTCCGCCGACTCCGAGTGTCCGGAAGTTCCCGGAAGCCCTTGCTGCTGATGAACATGCGTTCAGGCAGCTTAGTGCCCGCTCATACTGTCGCCAGACCCGACCTTGAGGCCCCCCTCGTATTGGGGATGTCTTTTTGCTCGACGGTGGCCGGAGAATCGGTCACAATGCGAGTCGCTTACTTTTGGGTGATTCCGCACTGGACACCCGCGACCGATGCGGGGAACTGGGGTAGTCATGACGCAAGCTTCCGGGATCTCGTGCAAGTCCGTCGCCGCGTTGTTGCGGACGATCAGTGATGCTCACACGGCCGGTGGTTCGCCCAACCACTGGAAGCGTGTGTTGCTGGAGGGATTGGTCGATACCGCGGGGGTCGACGCCGGGGTCTACCTGGAGTTCGCCATCGAGGGCGATGACGCGGCGACGATCGTCCCCACGCTCCTGCTCGACCACGGCTACGCCGAGAGCCAGCGACCGTTTCTTCGCAAGTACCTCGAAACGCGCGGCGATGGCGATCCGATCGTCGGCCCGCTGTTCGAGCGCATGCGCGGCAACGGCGGATATGTCGTGGCGCGCCGGGAGGATGTGATCGAAGACGACGAATGGTACGCCAGCACGATCTACAAGCAGCACTTGCGTGATTGGAAGGTGGACTTGGCGATGCTGGCCATGCTCCGCCTGCGCAACCCGGATTGGCTGATCGGCCTGGGGCTGCATCATCGGCATGGCTCACCGGCGCTGGCCGAGTCACGTCGCGATCTGATCGAGGCGTTCTTCCGCCACGCCGACTGGTTGTTCCACGAGCGCATGCCCAATGGATACACGCTCGGCCAGAAGCTGCCGCCGCGGCTGCGCCGCGTGGTGTTCCGCCAGCTCAACGGCGAGTCGGCCGGCGAGATCGCCTACAACCTCGCGCTCAGCGCCCACACCGTGCGCGGGTACATCAAGCAGATCT
>CAYNLG010000084.1:0-15142 GCA_964397995.1 uncultured Anaerolineales bacterium | reverse complement strand
CGGATCCGTAGACGCATCCAGCGAACCAGGCAAGGGCTCGACATTCAGGGTCTATCTGCAAGAGGCTGAGGCAGAGGTCGCGAAAACAACCGATACCAGCAAGGCGGAAGCACCCAGAGGTCGAGGGGAGACCATTCTTTTGGTGGAGGACGAGAAAGCACTGCGCGTCATGTGTGGCCTGTTCTTGGAATCCCTCGGGTATCACGTCGTGGTCGCGGAGACACCGGGCGAAGCCCTGGAACTGACAGCTCGGCATTCGGGGGCCATTCATCTGTTGTTGACCGACGTGGTCATGCCCGGAATGGATGGACGCCAACTGGCGAAAAGAATCGCCGTGGCCAAGCCAGGCGTCGTGGCGATGTTCATGTCGGGTTACACATCTGATGTGATAAGCAGACGCGGTGTAATTGACGAAGGCATGCATTTTATGTCCAAGCCGTTCACGCGCGATGACCTCGCTCGCAAAATGCGAAAGTTGCTCGATACCGCATCCGTACAAACGACATAGCTGCCAAGAAGCTGGATGCACGTGACGGCTTACAGCCGCGCCTGATCCGCAACGTTAGCCCTTCACCGCCACACTCTCCTCTGCTCCTCCCACCGCACCGGCAGGTGCTTGCGGAGTTTCTCCAGGCTGAGGCCATCGGGCTCATTCCCGCGCAGCATCGCCTCGATGGTGTCGGGCGCAAGGCTGGTCAGGCGGATCGCGCGCCCGGCGTAGTACGTTCATCCTCAATCTCCTCGACACCGCCCCAGCTTGGCGGTAATGTGGCCGTCGCTGGTCCCGATATGGCAAAGCAGTGTGGACATGCAGGTCGGGCGTCGCGGGAAAACACATGAATGAGAATCCACGCAGTCTGCAGGACGGGCAAGAGGGACGTGGCAGCGTCAATGTTGTCGTAAGACAGGGCGGGCATGTCCTTCGGCCGCTGGGCGAGTGGTCTGCAGCCGTCCAGGCGTTGCTGCAACGCCTCTCCGAAAGAGGCTTTGTCTACTCACCTCGAGTCCTTGGCGTCGAGGAAGGACGGGAACGGCTGACGTACATTGATGGACAGGTTGCAATGTGGCCGTGGCCTGAATGCCTGCTCGCCAGCAGTGGCCTTGAACAGATTGGATGCATGCTCCGCTCCTATCACGATGCCGTTGGCGATTACGAACCGCAGCCCCATGCAAGGTGGCGTGACCCTGCCGCAAAGTGGCATCCTGGGATGGTCATTCGGCACGGTGATCTGGGTCCGTGGAACATGGTCTGGGAGTCCGGCCGACTCGTCGGCCTGATTGACTGGGATCTCGCCGAGCCTGGCTACCCCGTGGAGGACCTGGCCCAGGCGGCCTGGTACTGCGTGCCGCTGCGGGCGGCGAACGGCTGCAGAGATGCAGGTGTTGATCCGGGCAGCGTGGCCGATCGCATGGAGTGCCTGTGTGCCTCGTATGGCATTGACCCGGATCTGGTTCTTGAGGCCGTGACGGCTCTGGAGCGGAAGGAAATATCACGAACGAAGCGCCTGGCGTCACAAGGCGTTGAGCCCTGGGTGGGGTTTCACAGCAGAGGGGACGCAGATGAAATCGAACAGGAACTCAGGTGGCTCAATGCCGTCACACAAGGTGTTCAACAAGGCGCTCGATTGGATGCGCTGAAGCACGCCACTCGGCATTGAGGTCAGCCCTTCATTCCGCAGATCCCCTGCTCATTCCACTGCACCGGCAGGTTCTTCCGCAGCTTCTCCAGGCTCAGGCCGTCGGGCTCGTCGCCCCGCGCCGCGTCCTCGTCTGCCGCATCGGCACGCCCATCGAGACGGACGGGCTGCTGGTGACGGACCTGCCGCGGTGGCTGGGGCGGCTCGGGGCCGTGAAGCGCCGGTGAGGGGGCGGCGTCCGCGGGTCAGGGCGTCCAAATCATTTTGCCTCGGATCTTGTTGAACTTTCTCCACTCGTGTGTTTCGTGCTGAAACCGGCCGATCACGATCGACGGCGCCACGCCAAGATCGGCCGCCAAGGCTCGGACCTGGGCGTACGTCGGCAGCGCCCCGGCGCGCACAAGCCATCGCCCGATCAGGGACCACCATAGCTTGATGCCGGCGCGGCGTCCAGACCGGGCCGGCCGGGACGGCGGCGCCCCGGGCCGCGCGCGGCCTTGACACGGGGGCGGCGATGGGTGTCCCCCGAGACCGTGGCGGGGAATGTGCTTGCAAATTGGGAATCCATTCCCAATCTGCACACCGCGTCCCAAGCGACCGGAGGCCCGATGCCACGTACCCTCGTCCTGGCCCTGCCCGGCCTCAGCCGCGCCCTGCTGGCCGAGATGCCGCGCCTGGCGGCCGTGGCGGGGCGCGGGGCGGCGCTGGCGCTGGAGCCGGTCCTGCCGGCGACGACGCTGCCGATGCAGGCGACGCTCACCACCGGCGTCGCGCCGGCGGCGCACGGCATCCCGGCGTGCGGCCTGTACCGGCGGGCGCTCGGCGAGGTCCGGTTCTGGGAGCAGTCGGCGCGGCTGCTGGAGGCGCCGCGGGTGTGGGCGGCCGAGGCGGCCGGCGGGCGGCGGGTCGGCATGCTCTTCTGGCAACTCGCGATGTATGACCCGACGCTGGCGGTCCTGCTTACGCCGAAGCCCGTCCACGCCCCGGGCGACCGGCTGCTGGGCGACGTCTACGCGCGGCCGGGGGACCTGTACGCCCGCCTGGCCGAGGGAGGCCCGGGCGCCGGCGGCGAGGGGCTCGGCCCGTTCGACCTGCGGACGTACTGGGGCCCGCTGGCCGGGGCGGGGTCCAGCACGTGGATCGCGGCCGCCACGGCCCGCGTCTGGGAAACCGAGCGGCCGGACCTGCTGCTCGCCTATTTGCCGCACCTCGACTACAGCGGCCGCACCCACGGCCCGGAGTCCGAGCGGCACCGGGCGGACGCGGCGGCCCTCGACGCCCTGGCAGGGCCGCTGGTGGAGGCGGCGCTCGACGGGGGCGGGCGGGCGGTCGTCCTGAGCGAGTACAGCTTCGTGCCGGTGGCGCGGCCGGTGGCGCCGAACCGGGCGCTCCGGGAGGCGGGGTGCCTGGCCCTGCGGACGATCGAGGGCGGCGAGTACCTGGTCCCCGGCGACGCGCGGGCCTTCGCCCTGGTCGATAACCAGGTGGCGCACGTCTACTGTCCGGCGGCGGCGGACGCGGCGGCCGAGGCGGCGCGGCTGGCGCCGATGCTGGCGGGCCTGGAGGGCGTCGGCCGGGTGCTCGACCGCGCGGCCCAGGCCGAGGTGGGGTTGGCCCACGCGCGGAGCGGGGACCTGGTGCTCTTGGCCGAGCCGGACGCCCACTTCACGTACTACTGGTGGCTGGAGGACGCGCGGGCGCCGGCGTTCGCCCGGACGGTGGACATTCACGCCAAGCCGGGGTTCGACGCGGCCGAGCTGCTGCTTGCGCCGGGGGGGCGGGGCATCCCGCTCTCGGCCGAGGGGGTCCGCGGGTCGCACGGGCTGGTGGACGCGGGGTCGCCGGGCCTGGGGGGGGGGGTGTACGTGGACAGCGCCCCGCCGGCGTGGCTGGGGGGCCGGGACCGGATTCGGGCGACGGAGGTGGCGGGGGCGGCGCTGGCGGCGCGGCCGTAGGGCCGGTGGGATGCGCCCGGACCGGCGGCAACCTTTCCCCGCACCGGGCCGCGCGGTATGATTCCCGCGACGCCCGGGTCCCCGAGGGTTTGTCGCATGACCGAACCAGCCGCCCCCCGACGCCGCCGCCGGTGGCCCTGGGTCCTTCTCGCCGTGGCGGCCCTCCTTGTCGCCACCGTGGTCCTGCTGCCGCGCCTCGTCACCGACGAGGTGCTTCGCGCGCGGGTGGAGACGGACCTGGCGGCGATGCTGGGGCGGCCGGTGCGGCTGGCCTCGGCGCGGCTGCGGTGGCGGGAGGCGGAGATCGTCTGCACGGACCTGGAGATCGGCGGCCGCACGGGGCGGCCGGGCGACCTCCTGGCCCGGGCGGACCGGTTGCTGGTGCGGCTGGACGTGGCGTCGCTGGCGCGGGTGCTGACCCGCGGCGAGGCCGACCTGGAGTCGGTCCGGCTGGAGGGGCTGGAGCTCTGGCTGATCCGGGGCGAGGACGGGGCGTGGAACGTCGCGGACCTGGCCGCCGGCGGGGGCGAGGACCAGGCGGCGGTGCCGTCGGTCCAGGTGAGCCATGGGACGGTCCACGTGGTGAACCGGCCGCTGGGGCGGGAGCTCACGCTCACGGAGTTGAGCGCGTCGCTCGGCCGCCTGGCCGCCACCGGCCAGGGGTACCTGCGGGCGGACGCGCGGGTGCCGGGCGGGCCGGAGGGGCGGGCGGCGGTGACGGCGAGCTTTGCCCGGGAGGCGGCCGGGACCGCGCCCGCGGGGTCGGCCAGCGCCGAGTGGCACGACGTCGGCTGGGCGGAGGTGGCGGGCCTGGTGACGCGTGACGCGGCCCTGGCGGCGCTCGCGGGCCGGGCCAGCGGGCGGCTGGGCCTGACGTTCGCGCCGGACGGCTGGTCGGCCGAGGGGTCGATCGAGGCCGACCGGCTGGTCCTGGGCGCCCCGGCGGACGAGGCGGCGGCGGGCGCGGCGCCGGGTGGGGGGGAGGAGGCGCCGCGTGTGGCGGTGCGGCTGGCGCGGCCGGTGGTGGGGTTCAAGGTTGAGCGGTGGCCCCTCGACGGCCGCCTCCAGGTCCATCGCCTCGCCCTCACGGCCCCGGGTTTCAGCGTCCGGGCGAGCGGGTCGGTCGCCAACCTGCCGACGGGCGACGCCGACGCGGCCGCGCCGTTCCGCCCGCGCGTGACGATGCGCGGCGAAGGGACGGTGGCGTGGGACCTCCTGGCCCGGGGCGTGGCGGCGGTCGGGGCGGCAGCCGAGCGGCTCGAGACCTTCGGCGGCGAGAGCACCCTGCGCTTCAGCGTGAGCCCGTCGGGCGGCGGGCACCAGGTCGAGGCGACCCTCGCGCTGGCCCAGATGGAGGCCCTCGGCGAGGGGCTGGTGGCGAAGCGGGCCGGGCGGCCGCTGGACCTGGCGGTCGAGGCGTCGGTGCCCGAGGCCGGGCCCGCCCTCCTCCGCCGCGCTGCTCTGGAGGGCGACGCCGGCCGCGTCACCCTGCGCGGGCCCGTGCCGCTCGACCCGGCGCGGTGGGAGGCGGCGCCGCTGGCGGTGACGGTGCGGCTGACAGAGGCCGAGGCCCTGTGGACGCTCGTGCCGCTGGTGCCGGCGGCGGTCGGCGGGGTCCGGGCCACCGGGCCGCTGGCGGCCGACGTGACCTTCCGGCCCGGGCCGGACGACGGCCCCCCCGGTTGGGCCGTCGAGGCGACCGCCGACCTCACGGAGACGGCCCTGCGGACGCCGGGCGGCAACACGAAGGCGGCCGGCAAGGCGGCCGTGGTGACGGTGCGAGGCGGGGTGTCGGCGGACGGGCACCTGGCGCACGTGACGGCGGTCGAGGGGGCCCTGGGAACCGGCCGGGTCCGGTGGGCCGGCGAGGCGCGCGTCGCGCGGCCGGCGGACCCGGACGCGGCGGCGACGGGACGCTTCGAGGGCCGCCTCACTCTCGAAGGCCTGGAGCACCTCCTCCCCTTCCTCTCGCTCCGTTTCACCGGCACCGCGACCGACGCGCCGGTGCGCGGCGACGTGAGCGTTCAGATCGAGGGGGACCTGGCGGGCGGCAAGCTGGCGGGCCGCGCCGCCGCCGACTTGGGGGCGGCCGGGCTGGGGGGCGGCCCGCGTTTCCGGAAGCCCGTGGGGCAGGCGGCGGCGGTGGACCTGGAGGGCACGATCACCTTCGGCGTGCCGCACTTCGCGGACCTGGCGGCCCGGGTCCGCCTGCCGGGGCTGGAGGCCGACGTCTCGACGCAGAGCCAGTTCCGGGTGACGGCGGCGCGCGACGCCGGGCCGGAGGCGGCGGCGCCGTCGCACGTGGCGATCCAGTTCGGCTGGGGGCCGCTCGTGCGGGTCCAGGCCCGGGCGCGGGCGGCGGACCTGGCGGCCCTGGCGCCGCTGGTGCCCCAGGCGGGCGACTGGCTGGCCGACCACGCCCGCGGCCCCGGCCGGGCCGACCTCAACGTCTTCGCCACCCCGCGCAAGGTCTCCGTCAGCGCGATGCTGGACCTGCCGGAGGCGGCGGTGGCGTGGGCGCCGTACCTGGCCAAACCGGCGGGCGAGGCGGCCCAGGTGTCGGTGGCGGCGGACGCGGTGCCGACGGTGACACCGGACGGCGAGCCGGTGTTCGCGTGCGAGACGACGGTCCACGCCCAGCTCGGGGCCTCCTCGGCCACGGCCGCCGGCCAGGTGCTCGTCCGCTCGCCCGGGACGCTCGCGACGCTGGTCTCGGCGGCCCAGGGGCTGGCCCTGGTGCGCCGGGCGGACCTGGAGATCGAAGCGACGGTCGAGCACGGGCCGGCGCTGGGGGCGGCGGTGCCGGCGGTGGGCCGGTGGTACGCTCGGGGCCGCCTGGAAGGCCCGATGGCGGTCACGGCCCGCGTCACGGGGACGCCTCTGCGGGGGACCGTCCGGCTCGATGTCAACGCTATCGACTGCCGCGCGATGGAGGCCGACACCGTCACGAAGGCGGCCGGGACGACGGCGCGGCTGCAGCTGGCGGCGGACTACGGGCAGGTGCCGGGGGAGGTGCACGTGGCGGGGCTGGACCTGGCGATCGGCGAGGCCCGCGTGACCGCCCAGGGCCGCCTCTTCTTCGACGACCCGGACCTCCTGACGCCCCAGGCGCCGGCGGCCTACCGGGTAAGCCTGAAGGGCACGGCGCCGGACCTCGCGGCGCTCGCGCCGGTGCTGCCGGGCTGGGCGCGGGGGCTGGCCCCGTCGGGGGGCCTGCGGTTCGACGCGGCCGTGGCGGGCGACGCCTACGGCCTGGGCATCGAGCGGCTCGACCTGGAGATGGACGGGGCGAGCCTGGTGTGGCTGGGGCGGCCGGTGGCGCTGGCGGGGCCGCTGACGTTCGACGGGCGGCGGCTGGCGAGCGACGGCCTGGCCATCCGGGTCGGGCGGAGCGACGTCCGCCTCGTCGGCTACGCCATCCACCCGGGGCTCGCGCCGACGGGGTCGGTCTTCGTGCGCGGCGAGCGGGTGGACGTGGAGGAACTGGAGGCCCTGATCGGCGAGACGACGGCCCGCGTCGCCCGCCGCGCGGGGCCCCCCGCCGAGGCCGACACCGAAGCCGAGGCGGGCGGCCTGCGCCAGGTGCTGGCGCGGCAGCTCCAGCGGGCCCTCGGCCGCGCGCTGGTCACCGGCGACGTCGAGCTCGGCACCCTCTCGCTGTACGTCCCGAAGCTGGACGCCCGGTACGAGCTCAAGGACCTGAAGACGGCGGTGCGGCTGGCCGGGGGCCGGTTCAGCCTGCCGGCCTTCACCTGCGGCCTGAACGAGGGGACGGTCTCGGGCGAACTGGCGATCGACTTCCGGCTGAGCCCGCCGGTGCTTTCGGTGGCGTACGACGCGCGGGACCTCGCGATGGCGGAGAACCTGCGGCCGTTCGTGGAGACGATGTTCCCGGGGATGGAGGTGACGGGGTCGTTGTCGCAGAAGCAGGCCTTCCAGCAGGCGCTGGAGGCGGGGTCGCACCCCGTCGGCCAGGGCGAGACGGTGCTCGTCACGGGCCTCCTGCGCGGGCCCGCCGCGCCGGACTACGTGACCCACCTCTTTCCGGGCCTGAAGCTGACGACGTACCGGTTCCGGGAGATGAGCAACGTCTTCGAGAACGAGCCGGGCGGGACGGTGCGGAACCGGATGATCTTCGACGGCGAGGACTATGACATTTACATCTTCGGCCATACCGAGGCCGACGGCACCTTCGTCTATACCCTCGGCGTCGACCTCTCGCTCAGCCTCGGCTCCGAGACGTGGACGCGGACGCTGGAGCAGGGCAAGATCCCCCTGATGCGGTACAGCGGGCGCATCGAGGGCACCGCCTACGCCGAGCGGGACATCCGCTACGTCCTGCCGCACGAGCTGGCCTACGACGTCTTCGTCGAGAAGAGCCTGCTGGTGCAACTGATCAAGAGCCTGGGCCACAAGCCGCCGGACCTGTCCAAGCCGCCCGAGTTGCCGGAGGAGTGACGGCCGATGCGGGACTTGAGGACGTTCATCGCCGCCCTGGAGGCCGAGGGGGAGCTGGTGCGCGTCAGCGCGTCGGTGTCGGCGCGGCTGGAGATCGCGGAGATCGCGAGCCGCCTGGCCGCCCGCGGCGGGCCGGCCGCCCTCTTCGAGCGCGTCCAGGGCCACACCATGCCGGTGCTGGTGGGGGCCTGGGGGTCGATGCGGCGGATGGCGCTGGCGCTCGGGGCGGAGTCCGTCGACGCCGTGGCCGAGCGCCTGCAGGCCCTGGCGGGGCTCGTCCACCCCGGCGGGGCGGGGCGCGGCGGCGCGGACGGCGGCGGGGCGTTCGCCAAGCTCAAACGCGGCGCCGGGGCCGCCGGACGCCTCTTGGGCGCCGCCCGGGCCGGGCCGGTCCGCGTCCGCTCGGGACCGTGCCAGGAGGTGGTCCACGAGGGCGACGCCGCCGACGTCACGCGCCTGCCGGTGCTGACGAGCTGGCCGCGCGACGGCGGCCCGTTTCTGACACTGCCCCAGGTCCACGCGCGGGGCCCGGAGGGGGCGGCCAACTGCGGGATGTACCGGCTCCAGGTCTTCGGGCCCCGCCGCCTCGGCATGCACTGGCACCGCGACCACGACGGGGCGCGGCTGCACCGGGCGTGGGCGGCGCGCGGCGAGGCGATGCCGGTGGCGGTGGCGCTGGGCGGCGACCCGGTGCTGACGTACGCGGCCACGGCCCCGATGCCGTACGGGATGAACGAGCTGGTGCTGGCGGGCCTGCTCCGCGGCGAGGGGGTGCGGGTGGTGCCGTGTCGCACGGTGCCCCTGGAGGTCCCGGCGGAGGCGGAGATCGTCCTCGAGGGGACGGTCGCGCCGGACGAGACCGAGGTCGAAGGCCCCTTCGGCGACCACACGGGCTACTACACGCCGCCCGCGCCGTACCCGGTGATGCGCGTCACCTGCATCACACACCGCCGCGACGCCATCTACCCGGCGACGGTGGTGGGCCGGTTCCCGAAAGAGGACCAGTTCCTGGCGAAGACGACCGAGCGGCTGTTCCTGCCGGCGATCCGGGCGATCGTCCCGGAGGTGGTGGACCTGGAGCTCCCGCCCTTCGGCACGTTCCACAACTGGGCGTTCGTGTCGATCCGGAAGGCGTACCCGCACCAGGCCCGCAAGGTGATGCACGCGCTCTGGGGGCTGGGGCAGCTGATGTACACGAAGTTCCTGGTGGTGGTGGACGCCGACGTGGACGTGCACGACGCCGAGGAGGTGCTGTGGCGCGTGGGGACGGAGGCGGACCCGCGGCGGGACACGGTGGTGGCGACCGGGCCGGCGGACGTGCTGGACCACGCCGCCCCGCCGCCCCCCGGGGCGCCCGGCAAGCTGGGCATCGACGCGACGCGGAAGCTGCCGGAGGAGTCGGGCCGGGCGGACTGGCCGGCGCCCCTGGCAAGCGACCCGGCGACGGCCGAGCGCGTGACGCGGCGGTGGAGCGAGTATGGCCTCCCGGAGTGATGCCGCGCGCGACGTCCGGGCCGTGTTCGCGGCGGTGGCCCGCCGGTACGACCTGGCGAACCACGTGCTCTCGGCGGGGCTGGACCACCGCTGGCGCAGCCGCGCCGCCGCCGCCCTGGACCCCCGGCCCGGCGCGACCGTCCTGGACGCGTGCTGCGGCACGGGGGACCTGGCGTTGGCGGTGCTGCGGCGGCTGGGGGCGCGCGGCCGGGTGATCGGGGCGGACGTGTCGCGGCCGATGCTGGCGCGGGCGCGGGCGAAGCTGGCGCGGCGGCGGCTGGGGCGGCGGGTGACGCTGGTCGAGGCGGATGCCCTGGCCTTGCCCCTGGCCGACGGCGCCGTCGACGGCGCCGTCTGCGGCTTCGGCCTGCGGAACCTCGCGGACCCGGACGCGGGCCTCGCGGCGCTGGCGCGGGCGGTGCGGCGGGGGGGCCGGGTGGTCGTCCTGGAGTTCCACCGCCCGGGCGGCGCGGGCGCCCGCGCCGCCGCCTTTGGCCTTTACTTTCGCCGCCTCCTGCCTACGCTGGGGGGCTGGCTGACGGCCCGCGGGCCGTACGAGTACCTCGTCCGCACCGTCGAGGGCTTCGGGCCCCCCGGCCTCGTCGCCCGCCGCATGACACGGGCGGGCCTCGTGGACGTGGCGGCCGAG
Source organism: uncultured Anaerolineales bacterium (assembly GCA_964397995.1). GTDB lineage: Bacteria > Planctomycetota > Phycisphaerae > FEN-1346 > FEN-1346 > CAYNLG01. The sequence goes on along the minus strand of CAYNLG010000084.1, from coordinate 4,949 downwards.
CCGCTGGTCGGCGGCATGGCCGAGGTGACGCGGGGCACGCGCCCGGGGTGAGCCGGGGGCGGGGCCGGGCCGGGGCCGGTGAGGCGAACCGCTCATGCACTGCGCAAAGTGCTTCTTCTTCGAGGCCGACGTCGGCGACGACCTTTGCGCCCGCTGCGGCCGCGCCTTCCTCCCCGAGGCCAACGTCTACCTCGGCCTGCTGCTGCTGGCGACGGCGGGGGCGGCGTTCACGCTGCGGCACCTGCTGACGGGCGAGGTCAGCCCGCTGGCGCGGCCGGAGATGGACCTGGGGGCCTGGGCCACCGTGCCGCTGTCGCTGGTCGAGGACCCCGCCTACGGGCTCGTCCTCGGCGGGTGGCTGGCGGCCCTGGCCGTCGCCCCGGCGCTCACGGCGATGCTGTACGGGAAGCGCGGCGGGTGGCTGCTGTGCCTGGTGGAGGCCCTGCTCGGGCCGAGCCTGCTCCTGGCCGGGGCGGCCGCCCTGGGCGTCTGGATCGCGGGCGGCCACAGCGTCCGCCTCGGCTCGAAACTCGCCAGCGGCCTGCTGGCCCTGATTCCCAGCGCCGCGCTCTGGATCCTCTGGACCTGGTGGAGCGAGGTCCCGTCGCTCGGCGTCACCCTGGAGCCGCTCCGGTACCTGCCGGTGGTGGTGGCCGTGCCGGCGGGGGCGGTCGCCGTCGGGCTCGTCGTCGCGGTCGGCCGGGCCGACCGGTGGCACGTCCGGTGGCCGGGGGTCGTGTTGGCGGCCGTGACGATGGCCCCCGTCTTCGCCCTCCTGCTCGGCGTCGGCATCGACCGCGTCCAGTACGCCTACCTGCCGGCCCCCGGCGAGGCCACGGCCGCGCGCCTCGTGCCGGCGTACCGGGCGTTCCTGGCGCGGCACGGGGCGGGCCGTGCGGCGGCGGAGGCGCGGGCGGACCTGGGCCAGGCCATCGAGACGGCGCGGCTGCGCGGCCGGCCGCTGCCGGAAGACACCCCCTTGCCACAGACCGTCTGGGCGGGGCTCGTCCGCGAGGCCCCGGCCACGCCGCTCGCGACGATCGCCCACCTGCACCTTGGGGACCTGGCGGCGGCGGAGGCGCTGTTCGAGCAGGCGGCCGAGCACTACGGGGCCGTGCTCGCCCGGACGGCGGACCTGAGCGTGCCGGCGGCCGACCCGGTGGCGGAGTTCCGCTTCGTCACGGACGCCCTGACGGTGGGGGCGGCCCTGCGCGCGCGGGAGATGGCCCGCCGCGAACTGGCCGCCCGCAAGGCCGCGCTCTTGGCCACGGGCCTCCTGCGGGAGAACCGGACGGGGGCGGAGCCCGGGGACCTGGCGCTGGCCCGGATGTTCAAGGCCCGCCGCGTCAAAGGCACCAACGCCTACCGCGAGGCGCTCCTGGCGGCCCGCGAGGCCGCGCCCGACGGGCCGCTGGCCGACAACATCGCGACGGAGTTGGCCCTGTTCGAGGCCGAGCCGCTGGCGCGGCTGGAGGCCTACCGCGCGGTGGCCGCCCGGTGGCCCGGCACGGACGGGGCGCTGCTGGCGCACCTGGCGGCGGCGGACCTGCTGACGGGGAGCGCGGCGGCGGACCCGGCGGCGCTGCGGGCCGCCCGGGACCAGTTGGCGGCGGCGGCCGAGGCCCTGGCCGTCCGGGCCGCCGAAGACGCGCGGCACCCGTACGTGTTGGCGCTGGCGGACCTGGTGGAGCAAAAGACCGCGTATGTTGACGCCCAACTCCGGGCGCCCGAGGAGGGGCGCTGAACCCGTGGTCGTGGTCGGCGTGACCGGCGCCTCCGGGGCGCCGTACGCTGTGCGGCTGGTGGAGCAGCTGGTGCGAGCCGGCCGGCGCGTCGAGTGCGCCGTCACGCCCGCCGGCCGCCTCGTCCTGGCCGACGAGTTGGACGCCGGGCCGCCGGACGCGGCCGCGCCGGACGCGCTGCCGGAGGCGGCGGCGCTGTGGCCGGCGGAGGTGGCACGGCAGGTGACGCTGCGGGCGGCCGAGGACCTGGTCGCCCCGCCCGCCAGCGGGTCGCTCCGGGCCGAGGCCACGGTCGTCTGCCCGTGCTCGATGAACACGGCGGCGGCGGTGGCGGCCGGGCTGGCCATGAACCTCGTCCAGCGGGCCGCCCAGGTCGCCCTCAAGGAGGGCCGGCCTCTCGTCCTCGTCCCCCGCGAGACCCCCGTCACGGCGACGGACCTGCAGAACCTGGCGCGGCTGGCACGGCTGGGGGCGGCGGTGGTGCCGGCGAGCCCGGCGTTCTATCACCGGCCCGAGACGGTCGCCGACCTCGTCGACTTCGTCGTCGCGAAGGTGCTGGACCGGCTGGGCCTCGACCACGCCCTCCGCACCCGGTGGCCGCCATGCCAGGACGCCTGATCCGCGAGCTCGGCGCGTTTGCCGGGACCCTCCGCCTCGGGCATACGCTCTTCGCGCTGCCGTTTGCGCTGGGGGCGGCCGTGCTGGCCGACCCGCCGTGGCCGGACACGACGGCGCTCGCGCTGCTGGTGGCGTGCCTCGTGACCGCCCGGACGGCGGCCATGGGGATGAACCGCGTGGCGGACGCGCGGCTGGACGCGGCCAACCCACGGACGGCGGGGCGGGCGATTCCCGCCGGACGCCTGCGGCGGGGGACGGCCCTGGCGCTCAGCCTCGCCAGCGGCGGCCTGTTCCTCGTGGCGGCGTGGGCGCTGGGCGCGGTGGGCGGCACGGTGTGGCCGGGGCGGCTGGCGCCGGCGTTCCTGGGGGTGCTGGTGGCGTACTCGTGGACGAAGCGGGTGACGGCGGCCTCGCACTGGGTCCTGGGCCTCTGCCTGGGTCTGGCGCCGGTGGGGACGTGGATCGCGCTGCGAGGCGGGGTGGCGGCGGCGCCGCTCGTGCTCGGGGCCGCGGTTTTGTGCTGGACGGCCGGCTTCGATATCCTGTACGCCCTCCAGGACGAGGCCTTCGACCGGCGCATGGGCCTGCACAGCATGCCGGCGTGGCTGGGCCCGACGTGGGCGCGACGTGTGGCGGCGGGGTGCCACGTGGCGGCGCTCGCGCTGCTGGCGGTCCTGTACGTCCGCCTGGGGCCGGGCGCGGAGACGGCGCGGCTGGGGCGGGCGAGCCTGCTGGCCCTGGTGGCCGCCACGGGCCTCTTGGCCGCCCAGCACGTGCGGGCGGCCCGGCTGGGGGCCGAGGCCGGGGGCGGCCTGGCCGTCAATGCCGCCGTCAGCTCGGCGTGGCTGGCGGGGGTAATCCTCGACGTGACGCTGGGAGCCGCCTGACGATGCCGCCCGCGACGCGACCGACACTGGACGAAATCGAGGCCAAGGTCGAGGCCGGGGCGCGCCTCGGGCGCGCCGACGGCCTGGCGCTGCTGGAGTCGAACGACTTGGTGGGCGTGGGGCGGCTGGCCGACCGCGTCCGTCGCCGCCTCCACGGCAACCGGGCGTGGTATATCCTGAACGCGCACGTCAACCACACGAACGTGTGCGTGAACGCGTGCCGGTTCTGCGCGTTCTACCGCGACCCCGGGGCGCCGGACGCGTACCTGCTCTCGGCCGAGGCGATCGTCGAGCGGGCGGCGCCGGACGTCGAGGCCGGGGCGACCGAGCTCCACATTGTGGGCGGCCTGCACCCGGCCCTGACGCTGGACGCCGTGGTGGCGCTGGTGGGGCGGTTGCGCGAGGCGTTTCCGGGGGTGTGCCTGCAGGCGCTGACGGCGGTGGAGGTGGCGCATTTGGCGGACGCTGCGGGGCGCACCGCGCGGGAGGCGCTTGGGGAGCTGAAGGCGGCGGGCCTGACGGGCTTGCCGGGGGGCGGGGCGGAGATCTTCGACCCGGACATCCGCCGCCGCGTCTGCCCGGCGAAGCTCTCGGCCGACCGGTGGCTGGCCGTCCACGCCGAGGCCCACGCGCTGGGCCTGGCGAGCAACGCGACGATGCTCTACGGCCACGTGGAGACGCCGGCCCAGCGTATCGACCACCTGCTGCGCCTCCGGGCCCAGCAGGACGCGTCGCGGGCGGCGGGGCACGCGGGGTTCCTGGCGTTCATCCCGCTCTCGTTCCACCCGGCGGGGACGGCGCTGGCGGACCTGCCTGGGCCGACCGCCTGGGACGATCTGCGGACGATGGCGGCGGCGCGGCTCGTGCTGGATAACGTGCCGCACCTCAAAGCGTTTTGGATTATGCTGGGGGTGGACCTGGCTCAAGTGGCGCTGCGGTTCGGCGCCGATGACATCAACGGGACGGTGGTGCGGGAGGAGATCACGCACGCGGCCGGAGCCCGCACGCCGCAGGCCCTGACGCCCGAGCGGATGGAGGCGCTCGTCCGCGGGGCGGGGCTGGAGCCGGTCGAACGGGACACGCGGTATCGGCGCATCGTCCGGGGCCCCGGGCGGCACCAGTGGAGGCGCGAGACGCGATGAAGCAGGCGGCCTGGATGCTGGCGGTGTGGGTGACGATGGGGGCGGCCGGGTGCGAGCCGGCGCCGCCGGACCTGGCCCCGGCCGAGCCGGAGCCCGAGCCGGAGGTCCTCGCCCTCGTGCCGCGCCACGGCGCCACGAACGTGGACCTGCGGCCGCAGTTCAAGTGGCAGTTGCCGCGCGAAATCCGCACGCCCACGTACGTGAGCTTCCTGCTGGAGCGGGTGCCGGACCCGTACGCGGGCGGGACCGGAGGCGAGACCCCGGGCGAGAAGGTGGCGTTCGCGAGCGGGCTGCACGACGTGTCGCCGGCGCGGCTGAACCTGTTCCTGCCGCCGGAAGGCGTCGTGGTGACGGGGCCGCTGACGGAGGTCGGCCACCTGGCGCCGGACCAGTGGTACCGGTGGACGGTGAAGGCGTGGGACCGGCGGGACCGGGCGGAGTCGTCGTTCGTGTTCCAGACGGACCCGAACGCCGACCCGTAACGAATTTCGGGGACAGTTTACTTAAGGTTCATGACCCAACACCGGGGAATGCCTGTCGGATTTTGAGGAAGAAGTAGT
>CAYNLG010000083.1:0-15840 GCA_964397995.1 uncultured Anaerolineales bacterium | reverse complement strand
GGCAAAACAGCCAGGCAACGGCAGCCATAGCGGCGTCGTTGCCGCCGCAGTCCATAGAAGACGGCAGGCGGCAAAACAGCCAACCAACGACAAAACGGCAACGGTGGCGCAGAAACAGGACGGGGACAGATGGCGTGACGCCGAGCGGCCGCTCGGGGCTCGAACGGGGACGGCAAACGGCACGGGGTCAGGGGCGGCGCGGGATTTCAGTGACAGGTACAGCCACAGAGCAGGTGAGCCGGGCAAGGGACGGGGCCTCAAAACACCTGGGTGGGCCGAGATCATTGCGGGTGCTTTCGGAAGCCCGGAGCCGGAATTTGGAATGCGAAACTGCACCACCTTTGCCAAATACTTGCTGAAGAGTTGCTGCCTGAGGGTGGAGTAGATCCCCGCGCAACCTGTGCGTTTCGTGCAGGAGGACCACCATGGAGACGACAGACCGGCCGGCCAGGAGGGCACGCTTCCGGGGGCGCCTCGTGGCTGCCGGGTTGTGCACGATGCTGAGCGTCGTCATCCTTCCGGCGGTGGCGGCTGTGGCGCTTTGTGCTTGGACGGGCATTGGGGCGGCACGGCGCCGCCGGTGGTGGGTGGTTGGTGCGGCCGCAGCCCTGTTCGTGGCCGCAACGGCCGGGGGACTCGTCGGTCTTGTGGTGCTACGCCGCCAAGCTTACCGCATGGGGCTATCCGTGCACGCGTCCGCCCTCGTTCAGGCCGTCCGTTGGGCGGGCAACGAGACACGCACGCCACCGCTAACCTTGGACGAGGTGCGGCAGAAGGGGGCGATGGTGCCCACCGCCTACGTTCTCTCCGACGGCGATCCGTGCACGCGGCCGCATTACCTGCCGGTCAGCGAGTGGGACGGGCGGACACCGGTCATCATCGCCGTAACGGCCCGCTCGCCAAAGTACCCCGACATGGAGCGAGCGTATATTCGGGTATTTGACCCCGCGATGGACCCTGACCGCGAGTCGTGGGAATGGATCGCGTACGGTCTGGCGACACCGGCGGCGCTGCGCGGGCTGTTGGCCGAGGACGACCGCACCCGGGCGCGTTTGGGGGAGCCGCGCCGCTGGGCCGAGGTCGAGGGGCTGTGGGATGTGCCGGGGGCGAAGTGAGGCGTTGGGCGCAGGCAACGTGTCGCCAAGATGGGCTGCGTGGCCGTCTTGGCCGTCAAGACGCCCTCGGGGCTATGACCGGGCCTGTAACGGCTTCTCCCGCCCCAGGGATAGCTTGGACACTCGTTTGCGTTGGGTAGAATGAACAGGCTCGAACGGAAAGGAGTGTGATCATGGCGAAGATGGAACCCAGGCCTTCGGGGGCTTCGACTGGATGCGGTGCGTCCCCCCGCACGATCACCTTCGTGAAGCCCCGGTTCGCAGGTCGTGGCAAACCGGGCAATTCACCAATCAGCAGGACCTGTTTGTGGCACTAATGCGCAAGTACATGACGGCCGCCATGGGGCGGTCCGTTGAGAATCGGAAACAGGCGGCCGTGGACGATGGGGAGACGAGCCATGATTAGCATGCGGCGTGCAGGACAGGCCCCCGAACCACCTCGCCCAGAGGGGTCAAAGATCGACAGGTGGCGAGGTCGATGGATGGGCACCGTGTCTCTGCTGGTATTGGTAGCCTGGTGTGCGTCAGCCGTCGCCGCCGATGGTAGGGCCACCGCCCCGATCAGAATCTACGTGGACGAGTCCAGGTCGCTTCAACTCCCCATCGTCCTTTGGAAGCATCTCGGTCCAAGGGACGGCTGCTGCCAGACTCGGGTGTTCGACCTCATCACCTATGAGCGGCTTCGCCAGTATGACGTGATGATCATCTGGAACCAGATCGATGATATCGCCTATTCGAAAGATGAACTGGCCGCCGTGCGGCACTTTGTGGCCGAAGGCGGCGGCCTGCTGGTTCTCGGGACTCCGAAACTCGACGCATCCGAACGCGCGCCCTTCCGTCAAGGCAGATTCGTGGACATCAAACCCGTGCCTGCAGATCGCTACTCGCTGAATCAGATCGCGGCCGTGTTCGGCGCGGCGTTCACTAACGCATCGCGGCAGGACATACCCACGTTTTCAGGTGGCTCCAAGACGACCGGTCAGGCCAAGGTGGACAAGCTGGGGTTCAAGCAGCCTTTGGCCGTGGTTCACCTGCCGACAACCGGTTCCGAGGTCCTCATGAACTGGGGTGACCACCCTGTTGCCGCCGCTGTTGACGTTGGCAAAGGCCGTGTCATTGTGTGTGGGGCCGATCGGCTGTTCCTGCAGCATGGAAAGCTGGCAGACCGAAAGCAGGGCAAGACCGATAGCGTGATCGCGCAGCAGAAGGCGCTGCTGCTGTCCTGGGTAAGGCGGCTTGCCGAGAGAGGCCCGGCCCGGGACACCCCGGCGGCCGACCTGCCGGGGTTCATTCCCGGTCGCATGCACCTGAAGACAGATCAAATTGACGTGTACTGCATTCCCCAGCTTGAAGGCCAAGCAAAACGGCTGGTAAGCAACTGGGAACGAGTCTGGAAAGACTTTGAAGTCCACACCGGACTGACGAGCCCCTTGGAATTGGTTGACGGCGGAGCTTCAGCCAACCGGAAACTCCAAGTCTATCTTCGAGCGGCCAAGGCAGGCGGCCTCTCAGGCGGAACAAGCATCTCAATAGCCAGCCTCAACGAAGATGCGTGGAGACTGATCGGAGTACTGAGCCACGAAGTCGGCCACAAGCTGCTTGGTGGCTGCAACGCGAGTGTTTCGGAAGCGTTTGCCGAGTGGATGAACGCCCGCGGCCTGGCGGCGGCAGGATACAGCAAGGAATCGCGCGAGAAGACGGAGAGTCACATTGCCGATTTCTTCAAGGCCGACCCGAAGCACAACACGCTCGACATTGTCGATCCTATGACCGACATCAAGCAGAGCGCGGCCTGCCAGGGCAAGTGGATATGGATACTCGGCCAATTGCAAAACAAGTACGGCCACGATTTTATCAGGAAATACCTGACAGCGCTACGCCAGGAAGTAACGCTGACAGGTCCGGCTCGCAAACGCCTGCCCAACGGCAAGCGAGCCAGGCTGACCATGGCTGATCATGTCCGAGCGTTTAGCAAGGCCGCGGGCGCGGATCTCACGGCGTGGTTCCGCGAGCTTGGGATCACGGTGGAAGACGTGCAGGCCCAACCAACGGAGCTACAACACACGGAGGGTTAAGGACGGCGACATAGTCCGTCACAGTTCGCCCTCAGGCACAACATCTTCAGGTGAGTTCGCTGTTGGCGACTCGATGATCTGCCATGCCAGGATGGCCCCGGAGCCCTTGGGCTTGAGCTGCACAACTGGTCGGACCACAACGGCCAGCGGCGATTCCCGATTTGAGCTTTGAGATTTCAGAGAACGGCGATAGAAAACGGCGAACGGCAAAACGGCAACCGCGAGACGGCAACGGCGGCGCGCGAACAGGGCGGGGACGGACGGCGTGCACGGGGCGGGGGCGGCGGCCAAGGCCCCGCGGGCGCGTCTGCCGGAGATCATGGAGCGGGTGTGGCGGCCGGTGGTCGAGGCGGCCGACCCGGCATTGCTCGGGGCGCTGGAGCAGGACCTGGCGTGGGCGCGTCGGGCGGCCGGGGCCTCGGACGAGGCGCTGGAGGCCCTGAACCGCAAGGATTTCTGCGCCCTGCAGCGTGCCCTCGAGGGGACGTACGGCGTGCCCGCCCCCCCGGGCGTGGGGGACATGGACGATGCAGCCGGCGGACCGGCTGGCCGAGGACGCGCCGGGCGAGCCGGCCGACTTCGCGCACCTGCTGAGGAGCGGCCACGAGGTGCAGCTGGAGTACCCGCCGGTGGCGGGCCGGTTCTTCATGCGGACGATCCGCGGGCACCTCGTCTGCCATGACCTCCGGAAGCGGTAGCGGCCGCGCCCACCGCGCTGCCGCGCCCGCGTCGCGGGCCTCTACGCGATGGCGTACAGGAACCCGTCCTCGGCGAGGAAGAAGGCGCGGCCCATGTGGATCGCGGGGACGGACTCGTAGACGCGGTCGCCGAGGGCGACGCGCCAGACCTCGCGGCCAGTCTCGCCGTCCAGGCACCGGAACCAGCAGTCCGAGGTGCTGGCGGTGTAGACCTTGTCGGCGGCGGCGCAGGGCCCCGTGATACCGCCTCCCGGGGCGCGCCAGTGCTCGGTGCCGTCGGCGGCGTCGAGGCAGCGGAGCTCCGAGGCCGGGGGGATGGCGCCGCTGCGGACGCTCGTCGAGACCAGGAGCCGCCCCCGCCAGAGGGCCGGCGACGCGTTCATGCAGCCGCCCTCCGTCCGGGTCTCCCAGAGGAGCGTGCCGGTGGCGGCGTCGAGGCAGGCGAGGCGTTTCCCGCCCATCGGCACGTACAGGCGCCCGCCGTGGGCGATGGGCGCCCCGGAGTCCGGTTGGCCGCCCGTGTGAAACTTCCAGAGGAGGCGGCCGTCGGCGGCGTCGAAGGCGTAGACGAAGTGGTCCCAGGACCCGAAGAAGACGCGGCCGGCGTCGAGGGGGGCCTCCGGGTGGGCGGCGCGGCCGGTGCGGTACCGCCAGAGGATGTGCCCCGTGGCGGCATCGAGGCAGTTCAGGTACCCGTCGGTGCCGGGGATATAGACGCGGCCGTCGGCGGCGGTGGCCGACGACCAGACCCAGCCGAGAGCCTGCGTCCAGCGGGGCAGGCCGGTGGCGGCATCGAGGGCGTAGAAGTCGTTCTCGCCGCCCTGCTGCCCCGCGAAGACGGTCCCGGCGCCGCCGGGTTCGGGCGCCCAGGCCGGGGCGCAGGAGACGGCGGCCCCGAGTTCGAACCGCCACCGTTCGGCGCCGGTCCGGGCGTCGAGGGCGAAGACGAAGCGGCAGGGCGCCCCGACGAAGACCGTGCCGCCGACCGCCGTCGGCTTCGACTGGTGGAAGCCCCCGCACGCCAGTTCGTCGGCCTGGACGAGGCGGCCGCCGACGTCGGCGTGCTGGAGCAGGGACCGGCGCCAACGCACGTCGCCGGTGGCGGCGTCCAGGCAGACCAAGTTCAGCCGCGCATCCGTCAGCAGCAGCCGCCCGCCGGCAAGGACGGGGTCGCCGAAGTAGCCGAACGGGCCGGGCCGGACCTGCCAGCGGGGCGGGGCCTCGGGGTCGCGGGCGTCGAAGCAGGTGATGCGGCCGTCGAGGGTGGCGGCCATCACGCCCTCGTCCGTGACCACCGGCCGCGCGCGGACCCAGTCGGGCGTCGCGCGCCGCCAGCAGACCTCGCCCGTCGTGGCGTCGAGGCAGGCAAGGGTCCGGGCGGCGGTGCCGACGAAGACGCGGCCGGCGGCGACGGTCGGCGTTGAGAAGAGCTGGAACGCGCGGGGCTCTCGGTCGCCGGTGTCGGTCCGCCAGCGCTGCTTGCCGGTGCGCTTTTCGAGACACGCGACGGTGCCGTCGTTGGCGCCGACGAGGACGGCATCGTCGGTGACGCAGGGGGCCCGGTTCATGGCCGCCCCGGCGTAATGCTGCCAGGCCACGCGGGCGGTGTCGGAGTAGCCGAAGTGGGCTTCCTCGGACGCGCCGGCGAGGTGCAAAGCGAAGAGCACGCCGTCGCGCGTGCCGACGTAGGCCCGCTCGTCGTCCATGGCCGGCGTCGCGAAGGTCGGGCCGACGGGGAAGTCCCAGAGGAGGGCGCCGTCGGCGGCGCGGCGGCAGAGGACGCGGTTGTGGCCGATGGCCTGCGGCGGGTTGGGCTGGATCCGCTGGACCCCGTCGGTGTGCACGATGTACGGGCCACACCCCGCCAGGCGGGCGCTCCCCACCCGATAGTCGGCCCAACCGACGGTCTCGGTTCGCCGGAGCGACCCCGTCTCGCGGTCGAGCCAGAGGACGCGGCGGCGGCCCTCGTCGCGGCCCTGGGCGCCCATCTCGGCGACGACGACCTCGTCGGCAAGGAGGTGCGGCGTCGAAGCCGCCGCCGGCGTCGTGTAGGACTGCGGCAAGGCGTGCGAGTGGCGGCCGGCCCGGCGCTGCCGGTGGCGGCGGGTCTTCCAGAGGACCTTGCCCGTCTCCAGGTCGAGGCACCAGAACAGGGTCCGGATGCCGGGGGAGGCGACGTACACGCGGCCGCCCTCGACCGCCGGCCGGGCGCCCCAGGCAAGGCCCGTGGCGAACCGCCAGGCGACGCGGCCGCCGGCCGGGCCGGGCTCGTCGGCCGCAGCCGTGTGGTGGAGGTCGCGGGCGTAGCCGGGCCAGGCGGCGCGCGTCTCCGCGGGCGGCCCGCCGGGGTCGGCGACGGGAGCGAGGGGCGCCTCGACCGACGGCGTGGGGTCGAGCTCGGCCTGAAGGCGCCCGAACACGGCGAAGGCCTCGTCGATGGCGCGGCAGGCGTTCGGCGGGGCGGCCTCGATGCGGTCCAAGAGCGGCAGGACGTCCGAGAGGTCGGCCCCGAGGCGCTGCAGGAGGACCATCCAGCCCCAGAGGGCATCGATACGGTCCCAGAGCGTTTCGGCCGCGGTCGGGGTTTCGGCGACCTGGCGGCGGATGCGGTCGAGGTCGTCGTCGCCGGTCGCCGCCCAGGCGTCGGCGGACCTCTCGGCACGGTCGGTCATGGGGGCCTCCCGATGGGGTCGGCGGCGCGTGTCGGATTGCCGACAATCCGCCAAAGAGTGTTGACAATCTAGCACGCCCGGCTATACTCGTCAAGGCCATGGCCGAGGCCCCGACCGCCAACGCGCACGAAGCGCTCGCCGAGCGGTTCCGCCGCCGCATCCTGGCCGGCCGCCTGCGGCCGGGGGAGCGGCTGCGCGAGGTGCCGCTGGCGCGCGAGTTCGGCGTCAGCCGCGGGCCCATCCGCGACACGTTCCTCCGGCTGACGCAGGAAGGCCTGCTGGAGGCCACGCCGAACGCGGGCGTCCGCGTCGCGCGGGCGCCGTCGCCGTTCAAGCGGCGGACCCTCGTCCAGGTGCGCCGCACCCTCGAGACCCGGGCCCTCGGCGAGGCCTTCGAGTGCGACCCGGAGGCGCTCCTGGCGGCCCTGGACGCCAACTTGGCCGCGTATCTGAAGGCCTGCCGCCGCGAGGCCCTCGAGGACGTCGTCGCCCTGGACATGGCGTTTCACCGGACGATCGTGGCGGCGGCCGACGGGGGGTCGCTCCTGGACGTCTGGCTGCCGGCGGTCTCTCAGATGATGCTGCGGTACTCGCGGCACCGGTCGCTGGTGGAGAGCCACGACGAGCACGCGGCCGTGGCCGAGGCGATCCGGGCTCACGACCGGGCCGAGGCGGCGCGCGCGCTTCGCCGGCACATCGTCTGACCCCCGCGGAGAGCCGCCCCCATGCCCGAGCCGCGCACCACCGCCCGCCTGACCCGCGACGGCGCCGTCGCCACGATAGCCCTGGTGCCGCCGGAGGGCAAACCGCCGACGCTTGACACGGGGGTCTTCGACGCCCTCGAGGAGGCCCTCGGCGCGCTGGAGGCCGACCCGCCGCGCCTTGCCGTCCTCCGCAGCACCACCGACCGGTACTTCTGCGTCGGGGCGAACCTGAACGTCCTCCGCACCCTCGACGCGCGGACGATCGGGCCGTGGGTGGAGCGCGGCCACGCGGTGCTCAACCGGCTGGAGGACCTGCCCTGCCCGGTTCTGGCGCGCGTCGCGGGGTACGCCCTGGGCGGCGGGCTGGAGCTGGCGCTCGCCTCGGACGTGCTTTACGCCGACGCGTCGGCCCGGCTGGGCCTGACGGAGGCCCGCCTGGGGTTCATCCCGGGCTGGGGGGGCACGCGGCGGCTGGCCGAGCGGGTCGGCCCGCGGGCCGCCGGGCAGCTCTTCTTTGCCGGGCGGATTGTCGACGGGCCGGAAGCGGCGCGTCTCGGGGTGGTCGATCACCTGGCGGACGCGGGCGCGCTGGACGCCGCCGTGGATGCCTACGCGGCCGAGGTCGCCGAAACGAGCCGCGCGGCCGTGGCCACGTTCAAACGGATGCTGGCCGACGGGCGCCGCGCGGCCCGGGAGCGGACCCGGACCGCCGAAGCCGCGCACTCCGTGGCGTGCCTGCGCGACCCGGAAGCGCGGCAGCGTCTGGACGCCTTCCTTGCCCGAAAGGCATAGCCCATGCCCGACCCGACGCCGACCGATCTGCCGCTTGCCGGCCTCCGCATCGTGGACTTCAGCCACGTCTACCAGGGGCCCGTCGGGACGCAGCTCCTGGCGGACTTCGGGGCCGACGTCATCAAGGTCGAGCGGCCGGGCGCCGGCGACTGGAGCCGCGCGTGGGGCCCCTTCGCGGGCGGGGTCAGCCTGCCGTTCGCGAACCTGAACCGGAACAAGCGGAGCTTGGCGGTGGACCTCAAGGCCGACGCGGGCAAGGCCGTCGTGCGGCAGTTGCTCGAGACGGCCGACGTGCTCGTCCACAACTTCCGCGTCGGCGTCATGGAGAAACTCGGCTTCGGTTACGAGGCGGTCTCCGGATGGAACCCGCGCCTCGTGTACGCCGCGTCGAGCGGCTGGGGCGACGCCGGGCCGTACGTGGCGGCGCAGCGCGGCGGGCACGACATGATGGCCCGGGCGGAGGCCGGCTGGTTCGTCCGGCCGGAGGGCGGCGGCACGCCCCTGCCCGGCGGCATCTCGGCCGACTACCCTGCGGGGCTGATGCTGATGCAGGGCATCCTGATCGCCCTGCTCCACCGCGAGCGGACGGGGCGCGGCCAACGGGTGACGACGGACCTGCTGAGCGTGGCTTTCCACGCCCACACGTGGGAGGGGGCGGCCCAGCTCAATGCCGACAAGGTGACGGAACCGGCCCGCGTGGGCGGCACCGAGGAGGCCATCGACAAGGCTTTCCTGACGGCCGACGGGGCCCTCGAGATCTCGCCGGTCTTCTCGGACAACGCCCTCCGGGACATCTCGACCGCCCTCGGCCTCGGGGACCTGAGCGCGGAGGCGCGGTTCGCCACCGAGGCGCTGCAGCTCGAGAACCGCCAGGCCCTGAACGCCATCCTGGCCGAGCGGCTCAGGACGAAGGCGACCGACGCGTGGATGGAGGCGCTGCCCGCCCGGGGCGTCCTGTGCGCCCGCGTGAATACCTTCGCGGAGGCGGCCGCGGACCCGCAGGTGCGGGCCAACGGCATGGTTGTCGAGCTGGACCATCCCGGGGCCGGGCCGCTCCGCGTGCTCGGGACGCCGCTGCGGCTGCACGCGACGCCGGCGCGGCACCGGCGGCCGGCGCCGGCCCTCGGCGCCGACGGCCGCGCGGTCCTCGAGGAGCTCGGCTACGACGCGGCCGCCATCGACGACCTCCAGGCCCGGGGCATCGTCGCCTGAGGTCCGACCCTCTCGCCCTGTGGGAGACGCGCCATGACATCCGACACGCCGCGGGACCTGCAGATGCACCCGGCCGAGGGCGGCTTCCGCGTGGTCGGCCAGGTCGACCGCGCGGCCTCGTACATCCGCGAGGGCTTCGAAGGAGAACCGCGATGAGCCTGCCGAGCGAGCCGACGCCGTACCGGCACTGGATCGACGGGGCCTGGGCCGACGGGGCCTCCAGCCGGCGCCTGGAGCGCCGAAGCCCCGGTCACGGGGTCGTGGTGAGCACATACCCGGAGGGGACGGCCGAGGACGCCGCCGCGGCCGTCGCGGCCGCACGCCGCGCCTTCGACGACGGCCCCTGGCCGCACACCTCCGGCGCCGAGCGGCAGGCGCTGCTCGGGTCGGTGGCCGAGGCCCTCCGCGCCCACCGCCACGACCTCGGCCGCATCGAGTGCCTCGAAAGCGGCAAGCCGATCGTCCAGGCCCGCGACGAGATGGACTGGGCGGCGAGCTTCTGGGACTACGCGGCGGCGCTGGCGCGGCACCTGTACGGCAAGACGGCCGGCGCCCTCGGCCCGGGCACGCTGGGCATGACGCTGCGCGAGCCGATCGGCGTGTGCGGCCTGATCACGCCGTGGAACTTCCCGCTGCTCATCATCAGTCAGAAGCTCCCGTTCGCCCTGGCCGCCGGCTGTACCTGCGTCGTCAAGCCCAGCGAGTTCACGAGCGGCACGACGCTGCGCCTGGCGGAGCTCCTGCACGAGGCCGGCCTCCCGGCCGGCGCGTGCAACGTCGTCACGGGCACGGGCGAGGCGGTCGGCCAGGCCCTGACGGACTCGCCGGACGTCGACCTGATCTCGTTCACGGGCTCGACGGCGGTCGGCAAGAAGATCGTCGCCGGGTCGGCCGGCACGCTGAAGCGCGTCAAGCTGGAACTGGGCGGGAAGAACCCGCAGCTGGTCTTCGCGGACGCCGAACTGGAGGAGGCCGTCGACGGCGTGGTCCACGGCGTCTACTTCAACATGGGCGAGTGCTGTAACAGCGGCAGCCGCATCCTCGTCGAAGCTTCCATCGCCGACGCCCTCGTGGCCCGCGTCGTCGAGGCGAGCCGCACCCTCCCCGTCGGCGACCCCCTGGACGAGGACGTCCGCCTCGGCGCGATCATCAACGACCGCCAGCAGGCCAAGATCCTCGGCGCCATCGACCAGGCGAAGCGGGACGGGGCGACGGTGGTGTGCGGCGGGGCGGAGCGGAAGGTGGGCGGCGGGCGGTTCGTCGAGACGACCGTCCTCGACCACGTGACGCCCGACATGGAGGCCGCCCGCATGGAGATCTTCGGCCCCGTCCTCTCGGTCCTCCGGTTCCGCGACGAGGCCGAGGCCATCCGTATCGCCAACGCCACCACCTACGGCCTGAGCGCGGCCCTGTGGACGACGAGCTTTGACCGGGCGATGCGCCTGGCGCGGCAGCTGAAGGCGGGCACCGTCTGGGTGAACACGTTCCTGGACGGGGCGCCGGAGCTGCCCTTCGGGGGGTACCGGCAGAGCGGCCTCGGGCGGGAACTCGGTCCCGAGAGCGTCCTCGATTACACCGAGACCAAGACCGTGCACATGCGGCTGGGTCCGTACCAGAAGAAGTGGCTGTGAGCCGAAGGAGTGCATGATGAAGAGGCTGACGTCCGTCGCCTTGGCCGCGGCCTTGGCGACCGTGGGAGCGCCGGTCCTTGCGGCCGAGACGGAGACCGCGCCGGCGCCGCCGCCCGAGCCGATGGCCTCGACGCCGCTCGTCCGGACCGCCGACGGGGCGGAACTGCCGGCCAACTGGCCGGAGGTCGTCGCGGGCGAGCATCCGTTCGGCCACGCCGCGTTCCGGCCGACGCCCGACCGGCCGCTCGGCTACCGGGGGTGCCAGAACGGCTGGTTCCCCGGGGCGACGCCGCCCACGTCTTTCGGCGACGGCACGGCGGCGCAGGTCGAGACGGAGCTTCGCCACAAAGGCCGCCTCCAGAAAGAAACGCTCTGGACGCTGACGGACCGGCGGGCCCGGAACCTCCGGTTCAAGACACCGATGCCGGGGTGGTCGCTGTCGCAGCCGCTGCCGGTCCTGGGCGAGGACGGGCGGCTGCGCGTCGTCGTCAAGTGCCACCCGTGGTTCGTCCTCTGCGTCGATGGCGAAACGGGCGAGGTCCTGTGGCAGGACGAACTCAGCCCGTTCCACGGCATGGACCTGGCACCGAAGGAGGCGGACGCGGCCGCCGAGTTGCTGACCCTCGGCTGGGCCGTCGGCGACATGATCCCGACCCTCCTCGGCCACCGCAACGGCGGCTTCGACCCCCGCCACAAGACGATCACCCGGCAAGAGGACCCGGACCTGTACGCGAAGCTGCTCGCGGCCCTGGGCGACATCGCCCAACGGGTCAAGGCCCTCGCGCCGGAACACGTGAAGGACATCGCGGCCGCCGCGGCCCTGCTCCGCGAGGGCCTGCCGCGCGAGTTCGAGAAACACGGCACCGAGACATACGACCAGCCCTTCCGGGCCGTCCTGAAGGCCGTCCGCGCGCGGTACGACGTGGCCACCCACGTCTGGTTCCACGGGTACACGGGCCTGGCGATGCCCGCGCCGGTCAGCGACGGGCGGCACGTGTACGTGACGTTCGGCCAGGGGCAGGTCGCGTGCTACACTCTGGACGGGCAGCGCCGCTGGGCCCGCCTGCTTCGCAAGACGGGCAACGCCAGGTCGATGTATTACGCGTCGCCCGCGCTGGTGGGCGGCAAGCTGATCTTCTACCAGGCCCCGGAGCAGAAGTCGGGCCTCGTGTGCCTGGCGGCGGACACGGGGGAGCTCCTCTGGCGCACGGACGGCAACACGCCTTGGGCGAAGGTGGCGTATGCGTCGATCCGGCCCGCGCGGCTGCCGCTGCCCGGCGGCGGGACGCTTGACGTGGTCTTCGCCCGCTCCGGCGGGGGGGTCCAGGTCGTCCGGGCCGCCGACGGCAAGGGGCTCGGGCCGCTCTGCGACGGCACCGGCTACGGGGCCGGCCCGCACTTCATGGGCGACGTCTTCGTCACGGCCTTCAGCGTGGACGGGGGCGACCGGCCCGACCCGGTCGTCCGCCTGCGGGCGACGGGCCCGGACACCGTCGCGGCCGAGACGCTTCACAACCTGCAGACCGTCGGCGAGGGCCGCAAGAAGGGCCTCGACAGCCGGCCCTTCGCCTTCACGCCCTGGGGCCTCTTCGGCGGGCGACGCGACGTCGTCATGGACCCCGTGGCGGGCAGGGCGCTCGGGACGCTGAACCTGGCCTACCCCGACCGGACCCGGGGCCTGAGCGCCACGGTGGCCGGGCACTACCTGATCCTGCCGCTCGAGTGCCGGGGCGTGGAGTTCGCCGGGCGCGGCCGGCTAGACAACTGGGCCCTGATGCGGTTCGCGGTGATCGACGTGGCCAACCCGGCGGCGCCGAAGGTCCTGTCGGCCGACAACGTCCTCGGCGGGCCGGAGATGCCGGCCGCGATCAGCTTCGACCGGTTCCTCGCGCCGCACGACCTGCCGAAGCGGCGGCTGCTGGGGGCCTATAAGACGATCCTCGCGCACTTCGGGGCGGTCAACGCCGGCGTCATCCCCCACGGAGACATGCTGTTCGTCCAGTCCGCGACGTACCTGTACGGCCTCGGTGAGACGGAGTGATCCCCGGCGGCGTCCCGGCGTTCCCGCGGCACGATTCCACCAGGCCCTTGGCGGCGGGGCCGGCGGGCGGGTAGGCTCGTAGAGGAACCCGACAGACCGGAGGGCCGCATATGGACCCGATTTTCGAGCGCGTCGACGCGAACCCCATCCTCACGCCGGAGGACATGCCGTTCGCGTGTGCGGCCGTCCTCAACCCCGGTGCCGTCGAGCAGGACGGCCGCGTCGTCCTCCTGCTTCGCATCGAGCACCTGTCCGGCCCGTCGTCCATCTACGTGGCCCGGAGCGACGACGGCATCACCGGCTGGGAGATCGAGGCCGAGCCCCTCCTGGCCTACGGCCAGCCGGACATGCGCTACGAGCAGTGGGGCTGCGAGGATCCGCGCGTCGTCTGCCTGGAGGACGAGGGCTGCTACTACATCACGTACACGGCGTACTCGGCGGCGGGGGCGGCAGTGGGCCTGGCCCGGTCGAAGGACCTCGTGACCGCCGAGCGGATCGGCCTGATCTTCCCGCCGAACAACAAGGACGCGGCCCTGTTTCCGGGCAAGTTCGACGGCCGCTGGGCCGCCCTGCACCGGCCGGACGCCGGGGGCGGCATCGAGAACATCTGGATCGCCTTCTCGCGCGACCTCCACTACTGGGGCGAGCCCCACTGCGTCCTCGAAGAGGGCTCCGGCCCCGCTTGGGACGGCGTCAAGGTCGGCGCCGGCCCACCTCCCATCCCGACCGACCGCGGCTGGCTGCTTCTGTACCACGGCGTGAAGCACTACGGCGGCCAACCGGTCTACCGGCTCGGCGCCGCCCTGCTCGACCACGACCAGCCGCACAAGATCATCGCCCAGGCCACCGACGCGGTCTTCAAGCCGACGGCCCTCTACGAGACCTCCGGCCTCATCCCGAACGTGGTCTTCCCGACGGGGGTGCTGGTGCGCGGCGACGAACTGTGGATGTACTACGGGGCCGCCGACCAGTACGTGTGCCTGGCGCGGGGGAGCCTGTCGCGGCTGCTGGAGCGCGTGGTGGAGGCGCCGCAGGGCGGCCTCACCAGTTGACGGCGGCTTCGGAGGCCTCGGCGCCCCGCGTTTCGGCCTGAAGGACACCGAAGATCGCGTTCATGAAGTCCGGCAGGTCGTCCGGGCAGCGGCTCGTGACCAGGCGGCCGTCGACGACGACCGGCTGGTCGCTGTAGTCGGCGCCGGCGGCCTTGGCGTCGTCGCGGATGCCAGCCCAGCACGTCGCCTTCTTGCCCCGCACCCCGTCGGCCGAGATCAGGACCTGCATGCCGTGGCAGATGGCGGCCACGGCCTTGTCGGCCTCCAGGAACTCGCGCGTGACGGTGACGGCCTTCTCGTCCAGGCGGACCGACTCCGGCGCCTTGCCGCCCGGCAGGAGGAGCAGGTCGTAGTCGCCGGCGTCGACCTCGGCGAAGGCGTGGGTGGCCTCGATCGTGTAGCCGTGCTTGCCGGTCAGGGGGCCGGTTTCGGCGGCGGCGACGTGGACCTCCGCGCCGTGCTCGCGCAGGCGGTACATCGGGTAGAGCAGTTCGCAATCTTCGACGCCGTCGGCGGCGAGGATGAGGGCTTTCATGGGGAACCTCCTTCGGGCTGGGGATGCGGGTGCTTTCCTCCATGGTGGGCCGCGGGCGGGCGGACCGCCATCGGGAGGGGCTTGGCCGGTCGGTGGGCGCTTCCCCGGACCGGGCGTGGGCGGTTCTCCGTCAGGGCGCGTGCCAAAGAAAGCGGGGCCGCCCGAAGGCGACCCCGCCGGTTCATCCGTCGGCCTCAGGCGGGCTACATGCCGCAGCAGCCGGCCGGTTTCGGTGCGGGCTCAGGCGTGGCGCCGCGGCCGCCGGCCTTCGGGCCACAGGCGCCGGCCTTCGGGCCACAGGCGCCGGCCTTCGGGCCACAGCCGCCGGCCTTCGGGCCACAGCCGCCGGCCTTCGGGCCACAGCCGCCGGCCTTCGGGCCACAGGCGCCGGCCTTCGGGCCGCAGGCGCCCGTTTCACAGCCACAGTCGGCGCATGCGCAGGCGTCGCCCTTGCACTCGCACGGGTCGCACTTGCAGGGGGCGCACGGGCAGGCCTTGACGGCGGTCCCCTGGGGGGCGGCGTCGGCCTCCGGCCGGGCCAGCATCACGCCGCCGGTCAGGGCGGCACCCGCAAGGACCAGGATGACCAGGGCACTCGTCGCGATCGTCTTCATCGGGAGTCTCCGTATGTCGTGAGTTCAGAAGCTTCGGTTCGTCGGTCCCCGGTCGAACGTGACCGGGCACGGCCGTCGCGCCGCGTCGCGGCGGAGGTCCGTCGTCGTCAGGCGGTCGCGGCTTCCCCTCGGCGGTCGCCTCGGGGCGCCGCCCGTCAACGGCGCAGCACGGTCGTCGCAATGGTGGGATGCACGCGGCAAAGCGGCGCCGGGCCGCCCTCGGTGGGGGCGGCGCGGGGCACCGCCCGGTCAACCGAAAGGGCCGCGGCCGGCGCCGGCGCCTCCGCGGTCCGTTGCGGGCGCGCGGCGTCGTCACGGGACCGGCTGCGGGGCGCCGCCGTGCATCGGCACGGGCCGTCGGCGTGCAGGCACCGCGCGGGCGCGTCCTCGTCGGCCGGGCCAAGCGACGACGCCGGCGCCGCGGACTCGGCGCAACACGGGGGCTCGGCCGACGCGGGCGCCGATCGCGCCGGTCGCGCCGTTTCGGCGCAGGCCCCGCCCTTGCAGGACGAGCAGCAGTCCGGCCCCACGCCAGCCAGAACGGCCAGCGCGCCGGCGGCGAGCACAAGCAGCACAGGCTTCATCGGGAGCGCTCCGCGTTCACGGGGAAGTGTAGGCACACGGCAACCAGCAGGTCAACCCGGAGTTTCGGGGACAGGATACTCAATTCCCCTGAGCCATCGTACGCCGCCGCGACTG
>CAYNLG010000082.1:0-15901 GCA_964397995.1 uncultured Anaerolineales bacterium | reverse complement strand
GGACCCTGGACCCCGGACTCTCATAGCGGTTGGCACATAAAATGGGGGCAGGTCATTGGCACTTACCTTCCACGCCCGGTCACTTGCATCGCGGTTGTTCCACCAAGCCAAACACTGTGCAAACTCCTCGTACCGAAGAGGTTTTGTCTTGGTGTAGTTCTTCCGGCCTTCGGGCAGCGGTTGCTCGTAGTACCAAATCTCGCGCGTGGACCCAGCCCGATCGAAGAAGAGCAGGTTGGTTGGGATGCTTGTGTACGGCGCAAAGACCCCATTCGGCAATCGCACGACCGTGTGCAGGTTGAACTCCTTGAGCAACTGCTCCTTGATGCGAGCGCAGACGCCGTCACCGAAGAGCGTTCCGTTGGGAACGACGACTGCGGCGCGGCCGCCGCTTTCTGAGCCGTGGCCAGGACGCTTCAGTCTCCTCATGATGAACTGCAGGAACAGGAGGGCCGTCTCTGCCGTCTGTCTGTCCTCGGGGAAGTTGCCGAGAATGCCGCGTTCCTCCTCGCCGCCGAACGGCGGATTCGTGAGAATGACATCCACGCGGTCCCTGTCACCGATCTCGTTCAGGGGGAAGCGGAGGCTGTTCTCCGGGTCGATCTGGGGGGCTTCCAGGCCGTGCAGGAGGAGATTCATCTGCCCGAGGAGGTACGGGAGCGGCTTGGCCTCGCCGCCGAAGATGGTCTCTTCCTGGAGGACACGGCGATCCTCGACGGTCCTGCACTGCTGCTCCAAGTGCTGGTACGCCTCTACGAGGAATCCGCCCGTGCCGCATGCCGGATCGAGGATGGTCTCGCCGAGGCGCGGGGCCGTGACCTCAACCATGAACCGCACGACGGGCCGCGGGGTGTAAAACTCCCCGGAATCGCCGGCCGCGTCACGCATCTCCCGGAGCATGGTTTCATAGACGTGGCCGAGGGTGAACAGCTCCTCCTTCGCGAGGAAATGGACGTCCTTGACCTTGTTGATGACTTCGCGCAGGAGGTAGCCGCTGGTCATCCGGTTGACAACGCCGCGGAAGACCGTGGCAACGACCTTGCGGCGGTCGGCCACCCGCTTGCCGTCGTGCAGGTCCCTCAGGTAGGCGAACAGGCCCGGCCCTTTCGTGCCGTCGGGCCGCACGGCCTCGTCTTGGTTGATGAAGGCCAGGAGTTCAGGCCCGGTGATGCCGCCCGGGTTGGCGGCCCAGTCGCGCCAGCGGTACGGCGGCTCGATGGCGGGGCGGTGCTTCTCCTTGCGCATCTTGGCCCGTGATTCCTCGATCTGCTCCTTGTCGTCGAGGAACTTGAGGAACATGATCCAGGTCAGCATCGGCAGCCGATCCAGATCGCCGGAGAGCCCCTTGTCCTTCCGCATGGTGTCCCGGGCAGATTTGATGAGGCTGCGAAGCTGCTGAGCGGTCGTCTGCGGCTGACCGGGCTTTGACTTCTTTCGCTTTCCCATAGACCGTCACTTCTCCCCTTTCGAGGGCGCGCGGCCGAGACTACAGCGGCCGCGAAGCCAGATCGTTGCCGCCGCAACCTTCCGGTCTTACCACAGCGGCCTCACTCCTGCCAGGAAACATCCCGTAACACTGATGGCAGCAGCCTCCCTTCAGGCCATCTTCGGTATGAGCGAGACATCCCGCACCTGAACATGGTGGGCCTTGTGCGTGTCCGACCACGCCCGGATCTCGACATCGAGCGACCCCACATCGCCGGACACCTCCCCCAGGAAGTACGACTGGGCATCAAGGTGTCCGTAAATGACGAGAGTGTCCGGATCGGAAGTCGCCGGGTTCCTGCGGGCGCCCACCTGTAGAGCAAGGAGAGACCACTGGCCTGCAAGGCCTTTTATTGCCACTTTGTACGTCTTCGGTGCCTGTCCCACCTCAGCAACCAACAGGTTATGGCTATCGATGTGCACGAGCGCGACAGGGCGCTCTTGTTTGTCGCGTACAAGGAACCCAGCCCGCCAGTATCCGCTTTGCGGAACCGGCACAAGCGGCCTGAACTGTGCCGAGATGCAGAAGGGCTCCGTTAGCAGGCTCCTGTAAGCCGCCGTGCTCACCTGCGCCTTTCCTTCTCCGGCCAAGAGCCACCCGTCCTCCCTGAGGGGCGTAACGCTTGCATCCAAGTTGAACCTGTCTGCGAGCTGCTCGCGCGAGATGACCTCGGAGCGGTCATCAACCAGCGTTGATGCCATACGTGGCACAGGAATCCGCAGGCATAGCCCCTTCTTGCAAGCACTGACGACGCCTACAACTAGGCCGATCAGGACTGTGACCACAAGCCCCGCAACGTAGTTGCTGGACAGCCATCTGCCCACCGTGTTGGAAGCGTCGAATGACGCGTTCACGACCGCCACGAACAGCGTCAGTAATAGCAATAGGACGACTGCCACAATGGGCGCCGACAGGTACCAAGGAATCAACCGCCGACGAGTGACCATGGTCGTCTCCTATGCGGCATAGAGCAGCGCCTGCAATTGATGAATCGCTTCCACCAGCCGCTGTTCGCCTCCAAAAAGCCGCGCGATCTCAAGCACGGTGCCGTGCTCGCTGAGGGGCGGGACCTCAAGGACCTCCGGGATCGCAAACTGCGCCGTGCCGTGCTCGGCATATTTCTCGAGGAGTTCATCCAGGATGACTCGGGCCTCCGGCCTGTATTGATCAAAGAAGTCGTCCTTCTCCTTCCGAAGGCGCTCGGCACGCTCCCGCCGGGTTCTGAGCGGCGAGTTGAAAGCCACGTGGCACAGAAGGTCGAACGGGTCTGCCTCGGGCTGGTCCGCAGCGGCCGCAAGTTCCTCGAAGTCGATGCCGCGCTCGGCGAGGCGCTTGATGATATCGGCCCGTTGCAGCGGATCCGCCCAGGCCTCCCGCAGTTCGGCGGCGTTGCGGTAGAGGGTCCGCACCTTCTCGGCCGTGTAGTCCGTGTACCTGACGACGCGGAGCTGTCTGCCGTCTGCGTCCAGCTCATAGACAAGGTGGGCCGCGATCTCGATGTGGCCGCCGTCGAAGTAGAGCTTCCTCCTCGGCTCTTCCGGCGGCTCGGGAGGCAGCGGCGGCTGTTCGGGAGGTTCAGGCGGCTCCGGCGGCGCTGGAGGCTCGTCCGGCGGGACGGGCTCGTCGATATCCGTTTCGGTGATGATCTCCGGTTCCCCGTCGAATTCGGGGTCGGCGAAGATCCGGGTGGCCGAGCCGGTGTAGTCAAGGATGCTGAAGAACAGTTTGCCGTAGTCGTCCCGAACCCGGCTGCCCCGGCCGATGATCTGTTTGAACTCGGTGATCGAGTTGATGACCCGCAGCAGGACGATGTTCTGGCAGGTGGGGATGTCCACGCCCGTCGTCAGCAGCTTCGATGTCGTCACGATGCCGGGGGTGGCCCGCTCCACGTCCTGGAAATGGCTCAGGTGCCCCCGCCCGATACTTCCCTCGTCCGAAGTGACGCGCACAACGTAGTCGGGGTGCTGCCGGGCGAGGTCGGCGTTGAGATTGTTGAGGGCACGGCGCATCTCGTCAGCGTGTTCCTGATCGACGCAGAAGACGATGGTCTTCGCGAACCGGTCGGTCTTCTTGAGGAACTCGGTCAGATGGCGTGCGACGGCTTCGGTTCGAGCCCGAAGGGCGATGATCCGCTCAAAGTCCGGCGTGTGGTATTCCTCGTCCGGGATGTCGCGCCCGTAACGGTCGATGTCCCCCTGGCTCGGGCGCCACCCGGCTGCGTCCCACTCAGTGATGACGCGGTGGACCCGGTAGGGGGCGAGGAAGCCGTCGTCGATGCCCTGGCGGAGGCTGTAGGTGTAGATCGGGTTGCCGAAGTAGCGGTAAGTGTCGCGGTTGTCCTCGCGAAGCGGCGTGGCCGTCATGCCGATCTGGAAGGCCGGCTCGAAGTATT
The DNA here is from genome assembly GCA_964397995.1 of uncultured Anaerolineales bacterium. Classification (GTDB taxonomy): domain Bacteria; phylum Planctomycetota; class Phycisphaerae; order FEN-1346; family FEN-1346; genus CAYNLG01. The sequence goes on along the minus strand of CAYNLG010000082.1, from coordinate 12,023 downwards.
CCAGGATCTCCCGCCAGTTGCTCTCGTCGCGGGCGCTGCCCCGGTGGCACTCGTCCACGACGATCAGGTCGAAGAAGTCCCGAGGGTGCTCACGGTAGAGGCCGGGCCGGCGCTCGTCCCGGGCTATGGCCTGATAGATGGCGAAGTACATCTGGCGGGAGAAGTTGGCGACGCCGCCCTCGATCTTCCATCGGGCGTCGCCGAACGGCGTGAAGATCTTGTCCTTGGGATCGTCGATCAGGATGTTGCGGTCGGCAAGGTACAGGATCCGGGGGCGCCGGTGTTCGCCCGTCCGGTTCCAGCGGGCCTCGGACAGCTTCCAGCAGATCTGGAAGGCGACGAGCGTCTTCCCCGTGCCCGTCGCCATCGTGATGAGGATGCGGCGCTTGCCCTGGAGCACGGCTTGGACGGCCCGGTTGATGGCGATTTCCTGGTAGTAGCGGGGCGTCTTGCCGGTCAGATGGTAATAGGGCGTGAGCAGGCGCTCGGCAACGTCCGGCGTGATGCTCTGACTCTCCGCCAGGCGCGACCAGAGCTCATCGGGAGAGGCGAAGGCTGCAACCTCGCGTTCCCGGCCCGTCAAGTAGTCGAATTCGATAATCTCACGGCCGTTCGTTGCGTACGCGAACTTGAGGCCTAGGATCTCGGCGTACTCCTTGGCCTGTTGCAGCCCATCGCCGGCGGTCCTGTAGCTGGCCTTGGCCTCCACGACTGCGATCGGCATATCCGGGCGATAGCGGAGAATGTAGTCGGCGCGCTTGCCCGGCCGCCGTAGACCGCGGCGCCCGGCGACGACGATCCGGCCGTCCGTGAAGGTCACCTGCTCGTTGACGCGATGCGGTTCGTCTTCCCATCCCGCCGCTTGAAGGTTCGGGACGACGAAACGCCGGCATGTATCGGCTTCGTTGGACATGTACGAGTTCAGGCCCGATCCGCGCGCTCGAACAGCTGTCCCTGGAAGCATATAGCACAACGCCCCGCTTTCTGCAATAGCCCGGCGGTCATCCTGTGCCCTGCGTGGAAGAGAGAAAACTGGATTTCGGGGGTGACCCCTGCGCCGCACGCCTCTATGCGCCGGGACGTAGGCGGTAGCGGACTGGGCGAAACGGCCACTGTCAGAGGCGCGGAGGAGTGCCTGGGGCTGGGAAGGTAAGCGGGGCGGGCTGCTGGCGGTGGCCCAAGCACAGAGGTTTATCACAACATCGAATAAGAATGGGCGCGGAAAGACTGCTGCTCAGCGCAGGACGATGCTCATGGCAGGTTCACCGGCTTCTGCAGCATCACTGTCAGCGTACTCGCAGACGACCTCATCCGAAATGAGCACGACACGCCCATCGGCCCTCTCGAAGCGGGCCAGCCAGATGCCGCCGCCGGAGTTCCATGCTGCCCCGCCAAGGGCCTCTGCCACGGCCTTCGCCGCCTTCTCGTCCATTGCCTTGCCCTTTCTGTCAGGCATCAATCGCACTCTACCTCACCTTTGCGGCTCCGGCAAGTTGATTCGCCCTGCCCCCTTCTTGTCGTGCGCAGAGGGCGATGTCTCTGGCCAGAGGGAGCGGTTGCTCGCGGAGGGCCAGCGGAAGCGGGGTGGGGTGCCGGGGGCGGCGCTAACGAAGGGCGGGAAGAGGTCAACCGTTTTCCTGTGCCCGACGACGCCGACGCAGCGGACCTCGTAGCCGGCGGTCCAGAGCCTCTTGCTGAGGGCCGTGCCTTCGCCGCCGCGCACCTGGTTCACGTGAGGGCCGCGGTCTTGGCAGAACCAGCCGGGGCCGGTGGCCATGAGGGCCTCGGCCGAGAGGCGGCAGAAGCCTTCGCCGAGCGCGTCGTCGTCGCCGGGGTGCCCCGGGTGCCCATCCCCGCAGACATAGCCGCAGTACACCGCGTGGCCGGGCTCGTAGAGGATGCCCTCGGAATGGCTCCTCGGGTCGGTCCCGGCCACGGGATGCCCGTCGCGCCCGCGCGGCTCGGGCAGCGGCACCAGTCGGCGTCGGCCATCAGGAGGTACTCTTTGCCGCGCGGCACGTCGCGGGCGAGGAACCGCTCGACCTCCACGTTGCGTCTTGCCCCCCGCGTCCTCGGCCATTCTGAATCCTCAGGACACGAGCGTCACGTCGCTGAACCAGTACTCGATTGTACCGGCCGTGTTGACCTCCCGCATCCAGACGATGGAGTCGTCGGCCATTTCCTCGTAGTACTCCAGCTGGTCAACCCAGTCGCCTTCCTCGACGCCGTTGTAGGCGGTGCCGGAGCGCCCATCGCTCACGGCCGTCCAGCCGCCGTACCCGGCGGAGGTCTTCTCGACTTCCTCGAAGTCGTAGGTCCACGGCCGGTCACCATAGGAATGGCCGGTGATGCGGGCCCAGAAGCCGGCAGGCCGCGGGCTCGGCCCCAGGCGAACGATGGCCCACTGCTCCCCGGCGCCACCCTCGCGCCAGAGGATCGCCGCGGAGCCGTCATGCGAGGCCGCGAGGGAGCCCGCTTCGCCATCGCTGATCTCGGCGAAGCGGTAGTCCGCATCCTCTTCGTCTTCCGGTACGTCGATGCGGACCGGCACAGCGCCCGCGGCGACGGCCAGGGCGAGTTCGCCGGCCGGGACGGGCTCCAGAAGCACGACGAACTTGCCGGCGTGGTCATCCTCGGCCGGGGTCACGCCGCGGAGCGCCGGCGTGTTCTTGAACGCTTCCTCGTCGCTGGCCGGGCTGAAGAGGGGCGAGTCGATGCCGAGTATCTCGTACCGCTGGCGGTCGGAACCGCTGTCGTTGCGGACGGGGATGGTGCAGGTGTGCCGGCCGGACGGCGTGGCCTGCTGGCCCTGGCCATGGCGGCGCTGGAGGTAGTCGCGGGCCGCGTCCACGAAGGTGTTGAACGTGGCCGCGGGGATGCTGAGTGGGTCGCCCGGCTTGACCTTCTTCATCGTGTCGCCCATGGGTCACGTTCCGATCCCGAGCGACGCGAAGTCGCCCTCGTCGTAGACGCGCTCGACGTAGACGGCCACGGGCTTCTTGACGATGGCTTTGGCGGCGGCGTCTTCCGAGTCGGCGTAGCGGACCCACAGGTACTCCCAGCCCTTCTTCGAGACGCCGGTGATCGGGCCGACTGTCAGGCCGCTGCGATTGGGCGACGCCGCGAACCGGTAGCTGATCTCCCAGTCCTCCGTGCCGCGCTTCGACCCGGACGCGCCGAGGAACAGGCATTCGCCCGCCGCCAGGCCCTTGAACGCAGCGTTGTTCGTCCGGCCGGTCAGGGCGAACAGCAGGCCCTTGTACGTTGTGGTCACCTGGCTGTCGGCCAGGTAGTGGGTCTCGGAGAAGGCGTAGATGGGCACGGTGATATCGACGCCCTCGACGTTGTCATGCGTGACGCCGATCGCGCCGCCGAAGTCCGGGGCGGCCTTGCCCGGCGCGGCGTAGGTGCTTACCGTGGCGATGGACTGCGTGATGTGCTGGGTGCCGCCGCCGGTGTCGAAGGAGAAGGTCGATTCGCCCACCTGCGGCGGGGTGTACTCCGGGCTGACGTATCGGACGCGACAGTCCCACGTGCCCACGCCCGCGACGGCATCGACGAAGATGGGTTCCAAGGAACATTCATCCCGGACGAGACCGTCGTAGTTGGTCGGCGTGGAGCCGAGCAACAACGACTTGGCCGCCAGGTCGTCAGCCGTGCCGTCGAGGAGATAGTGCATCGTCACCGCCGGCTTCTCGCCGGTGGTCCACTCGCGGCTGTCGATCTTCTCGGTCAACGTCGGCATGGCGTCCTTGCCTCAGGCGAAGCTGATTTCGTCGGCGTCCCGCAGCGGGCGGGTGTTGCGCTCGATCTTGTCGATACCGTTGGCCATGCGGTCGCTGACGCCGCCGGCCTGGAGACCCAGCACGTTGGCGGCGTTGAACGTGCCCTGCGCGCCAATCTTGGCAGCTTGACCCGCCAGCAGATCGCCCACGCCCGCAATCGCCTGGTTGGCGCGGTCGATGATGTCGTCGGCGCTATCCAATCCCTCCGGCCCGGCCTCAAACTCCTTGGCCTGCCGCTTCTTCCGCGCGGTCTCGATGGCGTCCTTCCACTCCCGCCGAGCCTTGGCCAGGTCGTCTTCGTTCTCGGCCATGCGGCGTTCGTACTTGGCGTCAAGCTCGTGGTGTTTGCGGAGGTTCTCGCGGCCGATCTCCGCCAGCGTCGCTTCGTGCAGCGCGGCGGCTTCCTCGCGCTTCCGCTGGCGGTCGGCTTCGCGGCGTGCCAGCTCGCGCTGCTGGTCGCCTTCGATGTGCGCGATGGCCGCCTCCTTCTCGCGGTCGATCTCGGCGTAGGTCGCGGCGCGCGACTCGGCGGTCGAATCGTCGAAGAGGCCCTTGATCCAGGTCCACGCCTTCTTCGCCCACGCCTTCATCCGCTCCCACGTCCGCGCGAAGAAGCTGGTGAACTTCGTCCATGCCTTGCCGAGCAGCGCGACCGTCTCGATCCAGCCGACCTCCAGGGCGTGCCAGACGACCTCGACCACCGCCAGCAGGCCGTGCCAGGCGTCGTAGCCGATCTTGATGAAGACGTTGCGGAAGTTCAGCCAGGCCTTCTCGAGGAAGTTGATGCCGCGCTGCCACTCCATCTTGACGGTCAGCCACAGCACCTTGACGGCCAGGGCGATGTCGCCGGCGGCGAGCGCGTCAGCGATGCCGGAGTAGGCCGCGAGTGCGTCGTCCTTGAGCACGCCGAACTTCTCGCCCAGCCAGGCCAGCGCCTTCCCGCCCGCGCCCGTCGCGTAGACCAGATACGCGCCGAGCGCGGCGACGGCGGCAATCACAAAGCCGATCGGCGAGACGAGGAAGGCGATCACCGCGCCGAGCAGCTTCAGGACCGCGCCGACGCCGGTAACGACCGTGATGAGCACACCGAGGGCGCTACCCAGGCCGCTGATGACTGTCCCCAGGGTTGCAAGGGCGATGCCGCCGGCGAAGACGGCCGCGGCGACCTTCAGCACGGTAACGATGAGGTCGCGGTTCCGCTGAATCCACTCGCCAACCTTCACGGCGACGCCCGTGATGGTCTCGGCGATCTCCTGGAGCACCGGGGCGAGTGCCGCGCCGACGTGGAAGACGCCCATCTTGACGACCTTCCACAGGGCATCCAGCGCGTCGGTGAAGTCCTCGGCCGCCTTGGCATCCTCGCCGCTCATCGTCAGCCCGAGCCGGCGGGCCTCGGCCTGGAGCGCCTCGATGCCCTTCGCGCCTTGGGCGAACATCGGCAGCAACTGCGTACCGGCCCGGCCGAACAGCGCCTGGGCCAGCGCGGCCTTGCGCGTGGGGTCTTCGACGCGGCTGATCGCGTCGGCAAGAAGCGTGAACTGGTCTTCCGGCGCGAGGCCGGCGAGGTCCTTGTACGCGAGGCCCAGGTCGGCCAGAGCGTCGGTCTGCGTACTCAGCCCGCGGCCCGCGTCGTAGATGCTGCGCTGCATCCGCCGGAAGCCGGTTTCCAGGGCCTCCAGCGACGTGCCCGTCTGGCTGGCGACAAAACGCAGCTCCGAGAGCGCCTCGACCGAGAGGCCCGTCCGCTTGGCCATCTTGGCGACCTGGTCGCCCATCGAACCGAACGCCTTGGCCGCACCGAGCAGCGGCGTCAGCATGGCCGCGCCGAGGCCGGCGATCTTGAGGCCCAGGTTGCGGATGCGGTCGCCGAAGGCTTTCAGACGCTTCTCGGCCCGGCGAAGGCCGCGCACGAGCTTCGAGTCGTCGGCGAACAGCTCGACGAACGCGCGGCCGGCTCGGATGCCTCGGGCCGACGGCATCAGCAGGCCCTTTCGGGGTTGCCAAGGCGTACCATATATGGTACACTTTGCTGGTGGCCACGGAGAAACGGATCACGGTGCGGTTCTACCGCCAGCCAAGCGGCAAGGAGCCGGTTCGGCAATGGCTCCTGTCGCTGTCGCGAGACGAACGGTTGGTGATCGGCACGGACATCAAGACGGTCGAGTTCGGTTGGCCGGTGGGCCTGCCGGTCTGCCGGAGCCTCGGCGAGGGGCTGTGGGAGGTCCGCAGTTCGCTGGGCAACCGCATCGCCCGCGTCCTCTTCTTCGTGGCGGATGACACGATGTGGCTGCTGCACGGCTTCCTCAAGAAGCAGCAGAGGACCCCCGCGCGGGAGTTGGCGCTCGCACGCCGACGGATGCGCGACGTGCTCGACGCACTGCGTCGGAAAGGACGTTGACCATGGCTGACAAGACCAAGGAGCAGGCCTCGCCGATGGGGTCGTCGTTTGACGCGTTCCTTCGCGAGGAGAACCTGTACGAAGAGGCGACGCTGGCGGCGACGAAGCGCGTCCTGGCCGAGCAGATCCGCCGCGAGATGCGGGAGCAGGACCTCTCGAAGGCCGAGATGGCCCGGCGGATGCACACGTCCCGGTCCGCCCTGGACCGGCTGATCGACCCGGCCAACGAGAACGTGACGCTCCAGACGCTCGACAAGGCCGCACGCGCCATCGGACGCCGGCTGACGGTCTCGCTGACGTGATCACTCGTCCTCCAGTTCCAGGCAGTACCACCCCTCGGGCAGGTCCATCCGGCCGGCCACCGGCTCGCCACCCGAGTCCTTGACCCAGACCTTCACGTCCTCGACGGTTTCGCGCAGGCGCACCGGCGTGCCGTGCGGCACGTAGATCGTCCGCGTGCAACCGGCCCCGGAAGCCAGCAGCAGGATCGGCGCCAGGAACGGGATCAGTCGCTTCAGCAGATTCATGGCTTCCCCCAGTGCTGGCGGACCTTCTCCCGCAGCTTGTCGCGCGTGCCCCGATCCGGGTCGGCGTCCTCGGCCGTGGGCCGCCGCGTGGCGACCCACGGCAAGAGGGCCCGGAAGAAGGCGGTCAGGATGGCGATCAGCCACTTCATCACGCGCTCGACTTGTTTCCGGGGGTCAGCCCGCCGAACCGGTCGAGGTCGGCGTGCTTGATCTGGATGCCCTGGCGGATGGCCTCGATTTCCTTGGGCGAGGGCCGCTTGCCGCTATTGGCCTCGGCGTAGGCCTTCAGAACGAACCGCAGCGCCGCGTCGAGCTTCGCGAGGCCCGAATTGGGCGTGTCGTCGGGAATCTCCTTCTCGGCCAGCTTGATCCCCGTGATGATGCTGCCCTCGTACTTCTTCCACGTCTCCTGGAACGGGTTGTACCGGCTCGTCAGCCACAGGAAGAGGCCGACCATCGCGGCCCAGACCAGGGCGAAGCCGATGCTGGAGTTGAAGAACTTGCCCACCGCCTCGATGATACCGTTTACGTCCATGTCAGGTTCCTTTCCGGCCCGTGAAGGCCTCTCGCAGTCGTCCGATCGTCTCCCGGTTCACCTCGATGACCTCGCCCGGCTCGCGGCCCTTTTGCCAGAAGGGGTCGAAGTCGCTCGGCCTCAAGGCCCGGCCCCTCTTCGGGTCGCGGTGTGCGTTGCCGACCAGCGCACACAGCACCGACAGTCGGCCCCAGGCGTCCCGGCCGTGGCCTTCGGCCATCCACAGCAGCTCGCGCACCGTCAGCGGCCGGGGATCGACGCCGACGGCTCCGGCCACGAACCAGACATCGCGCCACGGATCGTGTCGTCGATGTCGATCGCCTCGATCCGCGTCTCGATGGCCTGGACCGCCGCCAGGATCATCCGCTCCTGCGTCTCGACCGCGCGGGCACGATCGGTGCGCCCGCGGCTCCGGAAAAAACCCACGAGTTCCTCGTAGAAGGCTTTCTGCGCCGCCAGGAGCGCCTGGCCGTCGAAGCCGGCCCGCACGTCGTCCTCGGTGACCTTGTGGGCCTCGAACTGCCCTTCGAGCAGGGCGCAGAGCACTTCGCCGAGCAGGAGCTCGTCGGTCCCCAACCGGGTCAGCAGCGGCGGGTCGCCGGCCTCCGGCTGGAGCAGGTCCACGCCGAGCTTCGCCTTCACGGCCATCGCCGTGCCGAGGTTCAGCGTCAGCGTCCAGGTGCGTCCGGCCGCGTCGGTGAAGGTTTTCATCGGGAGCGCCTCGGTATCCTATGTCCGGTTGATGGCGTCTCGGGACACGAGGGCCCCGCCACGCGCGATGCCAGAAGAGATCACGCCACCTCGTGCCATTCCTCGAACCGGGCGAGCTTGGCCGTCACATCGGCGACGATGGCCTCCTCGAGCGCCTCGGACCGGCTGAAGTTCGTGATCGAGAAGTCGCCGAGCGGTCCCTGCGCGCCGGAGACGGTCCGCTTCTGGTCGAGCACGGCCAAGGCGACGGTGCCGGCGGCGAGGAACGCCGATTTGATCGCCTCGAAGACCGCGTCGCCGGGTTTCCAGACCATCTGGAACTCGACGGTGCATTCGCGGAGCGTCGGGGCCGTGGCCCGCCACCCGGAGTTGCCGCGCGTGGTGATGTCCGCCTCGCCGGCCTCCAGGGAGAGCGTCACGTCGCGGACGTTGTCCACCTCGGTCATCAGGCCCGGATCGGTCTCGCCGGCCGTCCCCTGGTACAGCCCGGCGTTCATGCCGAGTACGTAGGTTGCCATGCGTCGCGCCTCCCTATCGCACGCTGCCTGCCCACATGGCGGGCAGCTTGGGTTTCTCGTGCTCGAAGGCCGGCCCCATGTACGGGCGAGCCGCGATCCGAACGCGCCGCTTCCGACGCCGGCGGCGGCGCCCTTCCACCCCCATCGAGGTCCCGCCGTACTCCAGCGCGGCCGGCGCGTCGCCGACCTTCTGGTTCAGCCGCATCGGGCCGATGACCACGCTTCGCCGGTCGCGGTCGTAGCCGAAGAAGATCAGCCGCCGCAGCAGCCCGGTATGCGAGCTCGGCGGCTCGCCGGGGTCGCTGATCCGCTTGCGCTTGCGGATGCTGTGCCTGGCGGTCGTGCGGACGTACGCGCCGAACCGGCTGAGCACGCGCCGCGTCCCGGCGTCCGTGCGCGTGCGCACCGCGCGGCGGTCGAAGAACATCTGCTTGGTGACCATGCCGACCATGCGAACCCGCCCTGTCCCTTCGCGATTACGCCTTGAGGTCGCCCATCGCGGGCACCCTGAACCTCGGGTCCGTACCGGCCCCCGGCAGGTGCGTCGCGACGACCTGCCGGAGGTCCCGGTAGAAGTCCTGCATCGCCGGGGCGTCCGCCCCGAGTTCGGCGGCCAGGGCGCCGCGGCCATGCACCTCGACCAGGCGTGCGATGTCCTGCCCGGACCGCGCGAGCCCCACGAGCGTCCGCCGGGCCTGTGTCCGGATGCGCCGCGCGGCTTCCGTCACGTCGTCGCGCGGGTGCTTGATCGGGTCGGCCAGTGCCATGTCAGTCGCTCCCTCCGTGTCCGCACCACCCGGCGCGGACGACCTCGAACCCCGCCTCTCGCACTTTCCGGGCGAAGTGCATGCACTCGCACGAGGTGATGCGCGCGCCGTCGGCCGTCCGCCCGAAGGCGAACCACGGCGGCTTCACCGTCTCCAGCACCCGGCGCGTCACCCGCACCAGGCCCATGTGGAACCCCCACGGCTCCGACCACGCGGCCGTGTTGTGGCAGCGGTACTCGCACGCCACCACGTCGGCCTCGGCCTCGACCCACGGCCGCACCTTCGCCGGATCGGGCCGCATGTCGCGGTCGATGAAGATGAACGCCTCGACCTCGGCCGGGCTCGCGAGGCACACGTCGCGCACCGCCAGGTTCCGCGCCCGCTCGATGTCGCGGGCCGAGACGCTGACGACGTTCCCGCCAGGCAACAGCTGGAACAGCCACCGCGCGGCCTCGAACGTCAGCGACCGGTCGGGCCACGAGAGGACGACCGCCCGCGCGTGCTCAGGATCGAAGGATGGTTTCACGGGGGCAGGCTCCTCGGGCTACGCCGTGGCCAGGTCACGCACCTGGCCCGTGTCATCGTAGTAACGGATCGTCCCGGTCGATCCGCAGTACCAGACCGACCCTTCCTCCGTGTCCGGCGGGTCGTTGTACGGCAGGATCAGCCGCTCGGCGTTCATCAGGTCCACGACCGTCTCGCCCTGAATCTCGCCGAAGCACACGTGCTGGCCGCGGAACCAGACGCACGACTCCACGCACAGGAAGGCGTCGCTGGAGACGACCACCTCGTCGTCGAAGTCCGCCGGGCCGCGGAAGTCGGCGTCGCCTTCGACCGAGAGCCCTCCCTCGCTGCACAGGCCGCTTTCTGAGTTCGTGACCACGACGTTCCCGTCGAAGCAGTTGTCCTCGCCGTCGCCGCTCTGCTCGATGGAGCCGTAGAGGCTCAGGCAACAGAGGCTCACGTCGGCCTCAACCGAGAGGTCGCCCTGGATGCGGACATCCGAGTCGAACCGGACGCACCCGGCGAACTCGAACTCGCAGGTGTCGAAGCACAGGTGGTCCCCCGTGATCGCGCCGCAGACGATGTGGCCGCCGTCAATGGCCCCGTAGGCGATGTGGCCGCTCTCAACGGCCGCCGGGGCGATCTTGTCGCACGTCACGGCCCCGTCGGCGATGTCGCACGTCGCGATGGCCCCGTCGATCACGTGGGGCGAACCGACGGTGTCCGGATGGACCGCGTAGTACCCCATCACCAGGTGCCCCCCACCACCGTCACCACGTCGCCGGGCGTGCCTTTGACGCGGATCGAGGCCAGGTCGATGCTCCGGAAGTCGTGCCACTCGCCAGGCACCCACGGCACGTCCGAGCCGTCGTCGCCCTGGAACAACACGTTCGCGCCGTTCGAGGGCGGCGTGCTGAGCGTCACCGACGCCACCAGCGACGATGGCGACAACGCCTCGTAGCTGGCCGTGACCGTGATCTTCCGCAGGATGGCGTTGTTCATGGCGCTACCTCAGGACGCGGAACGTGGCGGTGACGATGCTGGTGAACTGGCGGAACTCGTCCCAGTGCTCGGGCGAGTAGACCGGCTCGTTGGCCGATCGGACCCATGCGGCGTCCGGCACGCCGGTAAGCGGGTGGGTGCGGAAGAAGTCGGCGACCTCCTCGGCAAGCTGCATCAGCGCGTCGGCTTCGGCGTCTTGGTCGGTGGCCGGGAGCTTCTTCTGGATGCCGATGTCGATCTGCACGTCGGCCTGGACGGTGGACCGGCTGGCCGTCGCCAGATCGACCGCACGGGGCACGACCGTGACGCGCAGGTCCTTCAGGTCACCCAACTCGAACAGGGGTCGGTACCCCCGCTCCGCGTCCAGTCCGACCAGCGGGTCGCCGAAGGTCGGCCCGTCGGGGCCGTTGAGTTCGGCGACCACGGCGCCCGCGATGTCGATGATCGTTGCCACGCTATGCTCCGAAGATCAGCGTCCAGACCGCCCCGAGCGCCAGCGTCACCGTCGAGCCGGCGATGATCCACATGAGCCGCGACCGAACCGCTTCCGCGGCTTCCAGGCGGTTCAGCCGAAGCTGAATGCCCGGCTTGCCGTTGCCGCGGATGGCTTCGTCGAGCCGGTCGAGCTTGACGTGGATCGAGGCGAACTCGTCCTTGCACACGCGGTCGTATTGGTCGTTGCATCCGCTCAAGGCGTCTCCTCGTCGATCTGCTTGGCGTGAATCCGCAGGGCCGTGCCGAACGGGTCCGCCGGCCGGTAGTGGCCGGCCCCGGCCAGGTCGAGCACCTCGAAGAGGAGCACCTTCGCACCGGCCGGCACCCGGATGCGGTCGCCGCGCCGGGGCCTTGTCTGCTCGCCCCCGAGCGCCAGCGCGTCGGCCGCGACGATGAAGTCCGTCGCCTTGGCCTCGACCGTCGCGCCGGCGTCATCGGCAACCTCGTAAGTGGTCGCCCCGAGCGTGGCGGCGACCTGGACCGACGCCGCGCCGCGGACGTAGGTCACCGTCCGCGAGAGGTGCTGGCTCCGCTTCTCGCCCAGCCAGCCCACGGCCGATTCGAGCATGTCAGACACCGCGAGTACCTCACTGACTCAAGCGGACGCGGACCGTCGCGTCGGCGTCGGCCGCGGCGCGGACGCACTTGCCGAGGTACTTGTTGGCCCCGCCTTCCGCGTCGGTCTTCGCCTCGCTGTCGGCCACGTCCCAGTAGCAGTTCGCACCGGCCGCGATGGCGCTGCCGCCGCCGGTGGCCTTCGGGAAGTCGAAGACGCCCGCGA
>CAYNLG010000081.1:0-15935 GCA_964397995.1 uncultured Anaerolineales bacterium | reverse complement strand
TCTACGGTGGTGTGGGAGGCGGGGGCGAGCAATCGCCCCTGCCTACCCGATCGCCCGGCGCCGATTCCCCTCTGGACGCCGCGCCCCGCCCCAGCTACCATGCCGCCCGCTACCGGGCGGCACGCGCCGCCCGGGTCTCGCATCGAAACCGCCGGGAGCCGAAAGGAAGTCCCCATGACCCTCTCGAAACGCGTCCAGGGCATCCAGCCCTCCATGACCCTCGCCGTCTCCGCCAAGGCCAAGGCCATGAAGGCCGACGGCATCGATGTCGTCGGTTTCGGCGCCGGCGAACCGGACTTCAAGACGCCCGACCACATCTGCGAGGCCGCCATCCAGGCCGTCCGCGACGGCCACCACGGCTACATCGTCCCGGCCTCCGGCCTGCCCGAGCTGAAGGCCGCCGTCGCCGACTACCTCGCCCGCAAGCAGGGCCTCGACGTGATGCCGGACCAGGTCCTGATCGGCACGGGCGGCAAGTACTGCCTCTTCGAGGCCTGCCTGGCGCTGCTGGAACCCGGCACGGAGGCGGTCCTGCCCGCGCCGTACTGGGTCTCGTACCCGGAGCAGATCCGCTTCGCGGGGGCCGAGCCGGTGGTCGTCCTGGCCGGCGCCGACGCGGGCTTCAAGATCACCCCGGACCAGCTGGAAGCCGCCCTGACGAACCGGACCCGTGTGGTGATCCTGAACTCGCCGTCGAACCCGACAGGCGTGGTCTACACGCGGGCGGAGCTCGAGGCCCTGGCCCAGGTCCTCGCCGGCCGCAACCTCGTCGTCTTCTCCGACGAAATCTACAACGAACTGGTCTACGGCGGGGCGGAGGCGCCCTCCTTCGCGACGCTGCACCGCGAACTGCCCGCCCAGACCGTCACCTTCGGCGGGGCCTCCAAGACGTGGGCCATGACCGGCTGGCGCATCGGCTGGGCCGTCGGCCCGAAGGACATCATCGGCGCCATGGGCCGGCTCCAGAGCCAGTCGACCTCGAACCCGACCTCGATCGCCCAATACGCCGCCCTGGCCGCCCTGACCGGCCCGGAGGAGCCGTTCCGGGCCATGCATGCGGAGTTCGACCGGCGGCGGCAGTACATGGCACAGCGGCTCGCGGCCATGGACGGCGTCACGTGCGTCGAGCCGGGCGGGGCGTTCTACTGCTTCCCGGACGTGGCCGAGACCTACGACCGCGTCCTCGGCCCGGACGCCGACGTCCCGCGCAGCGTTGCCTTTGCCACGAAGGCCCTCGAAGAGGTCCACGTGGCGGTGGTGCCGGGGGCGGCCTTCGGGGACGACCGGTGCGTGCGCCTCTCGTTCGCGACGAGCATGGAGCAGATCGAGAAGGGCCTGGACTGGCTGGAGCAGTTCCTGGGCGCGTAAGCCGCCCGGCCCGCGGCGCCGGGCCTCGTGCATGCCAGGGGCCATGACCTTTCGCCGCGGGGATTGCTCCCGCGCTGGCCGCTCAGTAGCCCACAGCGACACGCGGGCCGGCGAGCGCCCGGCGAAAAGGGGCCACGTTTCCTCAGACAGGCCGTGGCTTTCTCGCCGCGGGGATTGCCCCCGCGCTTGACGTTCAGCGGCCCACAGCGGGCGTCATGGGGCCGACGTGTGGTCGCTACCGAGGGGGCCGTTCTTCAGTTCGGGTAGCGCCCCCAGCGCCGCCACCAAAGGGGGCAGGTCGCGGCTGACGATCCCGTGGACGATGTCCATGTCCACCGCGTCGTAGCCGTGGATCAAGTCGGTTCCGCAGGCTGATAATGGGTTGCCACGGGATGGCGGCGCGTTTCTCACGCAGGGCTGGCGATAGGCGTGCAGCCGCCTCGCCCACGATCTCCAGCAGGCGCACCAACGCCAGCCCCAGGACGCGGTCGCGGTGCAGGTCTTCGCGGCTGCGCCCCTCGGCCAAGGCCAGCGCCTCGGTTGCGTGGTCCAGCATGTGTTGCAGCCGCAGCCGATCCTCATGCCTCGGCATACGGGACCTCGGCTTCGCGGAGCACGTCGTCGCGGAAATACGGGCTCAGGAACTGCGGGGTGTGCAGGTCAACGGGCCGGCCCAACAGGGCCGACAACTCGTCCTGTATGGTGAAGAACGCCAAGCCCGGCACGTGACTGTCCTCGAACTCCACGAGCACGTCCACGTCGCTTTCCGGGCCGAAGTCGTCTCGCAGCACGGACCCGAAGAATGCCAACCGCCGTATATGGTGCCGCCGGCAGAAATCCGCCAAACGCGCCTTGTCCAAACCGAGTCTGGCCATGGCCGGGCCTCGCGATGCGCCGCGCCCATTGTACGGCGTGCCGGCGCGGGCACAATGCTCGGTACCGCCGGAACCGTTACGCGTCCAGCGCCCCCGCCACCGCCGCGCACACCCGCGGCGCGAGGACGCTGACGTCAAACTCGCGCTCGACCCGCTTGCGGCCCGCGCGGCCGAGGCGTGCCCGCAGCGCCGCGTCGGCGGCCAGCCGTTCCACCGCCGCCAGCCACGCCGCCGTGTCCTCCGCCACCAAGCCGCTCTCGTCGTGCCGCACGTACGCCGCCTGCACGCCCACCGGGCTCGCCACCACCGGCAGCCCCGCCGCCATGGACTGGAGCACCTTGAACCCGCACTTGCCGCGCGTGTACGCCGTGTCGGGCAGGGGGGCGATGCCGATGTCCGCCTCCGCCAGATGCGCCGCCTCGGTCTCCCGGGCCCACGGCACGGCCTCGACCGGCAGCCGCGCGAGGTCCAGCGACGCGTCGGCGATGATCCGGAGCACTAGGTCCGGCCGGTCGGCCCCGAGGGCCTCCAGCGTCGGCCGCAGTGCCGCCAGTTGCTTCAGCGTGCTGCGGCTGCCGATCCACACGAGCCGAACCGCGTCCCCCGCGGCATAGTCCGTCTTCGGGGCGTACCGCGTCGTGTCGAGCCCTGTCGGGACGACCTCGACCTGCCGCGCGCCGCCCTCGCGGGCCTGCTCGGCCAGGAGGGGGTTTCCCGCCAGCACCAAGTCGGCCCGGGCCACCGTCCGTCGCCACCGCCGCAGCCGCCCCGTGTGGGCCACGTCCGGCCGTCGCGCCTGGACCATGACGGCGTCGTCCACGTCGTAGATCAGCCGCACCTCGCCCAGCCACCACGCCTCGGCGGCCGTCAGGGTCTTGCGGTGGAGGAGGACGGCGTCGGCCCGGGCGGCGTCGCGGCACACCCGCCGCCGCGCGAGCACCCCCGACGGCAGCTCGTGCACGGCGCACCGGATACCGCGGGCCTCGAGGGGCTCCAGGTACGGGGCGATCCGCTGCCGGAACGGAGCCCCGTCCCGTTTCCGCGTCAGGATGGCCAGCCGCCGCGCCACCCTAGCGCCGCTTCTCGGGGTCGAGCAGGACCGCCGGCACGCCGATGTCCGCCACCCGCACCTCGCCCGTGTACGCGGCCGCGCCCTCGGCGTCGAAGCCGGTCTTCCGGGCGGCCATGGTTACCGTCCTGTGGGCCCGGACGGTCGGCCCGAGCGGTTCGCCCGTATCGGCGTCCAGGCCACTCGGCAGGTCCACCGCGAGGACGCGCGGCACCGCGGCGTCGTTCAGGGCCCGGATGAGGGTCGCGTAGGGCTCGCGGACCTCGCCCTTCGTGCCCGTGCCGAGGAGGGCGTCGACGGCCAGGTCGGCCCCCGCGAGCATCTCGGCGAGTTCGCGGCCGGCGGCCTCGCTGCTGGTGGCCGCGGGCAGCTGCGCGACCTCCAGGCCCAGGGCCACGCAGACGTCCAGGTTCGTCCGGGCGTCGCCGCCGACCTCGTCGCGCCCGGCCGCCAGCGCGATGCGCGGCCAGAGACCGTCCATCGCCAGGTGCCGCGCCACCACGAACCCGTCGCCCCCGTTGTTGCCGCGCCCCGCCATGACGACCACGCGCCGCCCGCCGACCTCGGCCAGGAGGTCGCGCGCGGCCTCGGCAAGCTGGCGCCCGGCGTTCTCCATCAGGACGATGCCGGGCAGGCCGAGGGTCTCGATGGCGTACCGGTCGAAGCCGCGGATGGCGTCGCGGCTGAGGGCGGGGGTGTCCATGGCGGGCTCCTTACGCGACCTGATGCAGCAGGTCGATCATGTCCGCGACCGTCACCGGCCGCGGGTTCGCCTTCGTCGAGCCGCTCGGCAGGCTCTCTTCGGCGATGGCCTCGAACGCGGCCGGGTCGAGGCCGTACTCGGCGAGCGTCGCGGGCAGGCCGCACGCGGCCAGCAGGTCGCGGGCATACGCCGCCGGGTCCGCGCCGAGGACCGCTTCGAGGGCCGCGACCTTCTCCGGGGCCGCGTCCCGGTTGTAATCGAGGGCCGGCGCCAGCAGCACGCCGCACACCAGGCCGTGCGGGGCCCCCGTGCGGATGCCGATCGGGTGGGCAAGGCCGTGGACCACCCCCAGCCGCGCGTTCGTCAGAGCGAGGCCCGCCAGGACGCTGCCCCAGGCGGCCCGGGTCCGCAGGGCAAGGTCCTCGCCCCGCTCGACCACGTCTGGCAGGGCCGCCTCGAGCTCCACCACGCCGCGCAGCGACACCGCCTCCGTCAGCGGCGTCGCGTTCACCGAGAGGTACGACTCGATGGCCTGGACCAGGGCGTCGATGCCGCTGGTGGCGGTGACGCGCGGCGGGCAGGGGACCGTCAGGGCGGGGTCCACCAGGGCGAGCTTCGGCACGAACGACGGGTGCCGGATGCTGGCCTTGAGGCCCGTGGCGGGGTCGCTGACGACGCCGTTGTTGGTCATCTCGCTGCCGGTGCCGCTGGTCGTCGGCACGGCCGCCACCGGCAGGCCGGTCCCCGCCGGCGTTGCGTCGCCGTGGAAGGCCGCCGTCGGCTCGGTCTCGCGGGCGAGGCCGGCGGCCACCTTGGCCACGTCCATTGCGCTGCCGCCCCCGAGGCCGATCACGAGGTCCGCCCCGTGCGAGGCGATGGCGGCGCGGCAGCGGTCGACGGTGGCCACGTGCGGCTCCGGCTCGACCTCGTCATAGAGCGCCGCCGCCAAGCCCCCCTCCGCCAGCACCGCCAGGCACCGGTCCGTGATGCCGGCCTCGGCCATGGCGCGCCGCCCGGTGACGAGCAGAGGGCGGCGGCCGAGGCGTGCGGCCTCGGTGCCGAGCGCGTCCAAGGCGCCGCAGCCGAAACGCAGCCGGTCCGGCGAGGTGAAGAGGCTCAGGTCCACGTGGCCCTCCCTGGGTCTCGACCGGGCACCGATTCTAGCCGCCCCGCCCGCGCCATCGCAACCGTTCCGGCAGGGCGAACGTACCGTGCCCCCGCAAGCCGGGGCCGACCGTCGGCGGACGGGGCTCCTCCCGGCGGGTTCCGGGCCGATAGGCGCTGGCGGCCGGGGAGGGCGCCGTGTACGGTAGGGCGCCACTGCGAGAAACGCCATGGGCGACGACACGCGACCGGCCATCCCGTACCCGCTGGAGATCCTGACGGACCGGCTGGCGCTGCGCTCGCCGGAACTCGACCGCGCCCCGGCCCCGTTCCGATGTGTGGCCGACCGGCCGACGGGATGCGCCGCGCGCCGGATGCGGAGCGGGGCAAGGCGGCCGCGATGACTCTGGCCCACGTGCCGCATGCCTTGCGCGGTTTGCCCGTCGCGAACATTGACGCCGCCCCCGCCGCGCCGTACTATCGGCACTCCGTTTGCCCGGCCCCGGCCGGCCGCCGTGACGGCGCGACCGCTCGGCGCCAAGGCACGAGGGATGCCGCATGCCCGACACCGTCCATCACGTCGTCTTCGAGCCCGACGGCCGCACCGTCGCCGTGCCCGACGGCCAGACGCTTCTGGAGGCGGCCCGCGCGGCCGGCATCCACCTGAACGCGCCGTGTGGCGGGGTGGGGACGTGCGGCGGGTGCCGCGTCGTCATCCCCGACGGCCCCCCCGAGCCCAGTGAGGCCTGCCGCCGCGTCCTCTCCGGCGAGGAAATCGGCCGCTGCCTCCGCTTGGCGTGCCAGGTACGGGTGCGCGGCGCCCTGCGCGTCGTCGTGCCGGAGGAAACGCGCCTGGCGGACCAGGCCATCCTCACCGACGGCGCCGCCGCGGACGTGCCCCTCGCCCCGGCCGCCCGCAAGGTCACCGTCCGGCTGCCGGAACCGAGCGTGGCGGACCAGCGGGCCGACGCCGACCGCCTGCTCGACGCGCTGGCCGAGGCGGGCGAGACGGACCTGCGCCTCGGGCTTAAGCTGCTCAGGCACCTGCCCGACCGGCTGCGCAGTCTGGAGTGGCACGCGACGTGCGCGCTGGTGGGCGACGAGGTGATCGACGTCGAGCGGCCGACCACGCGCGAGGCCTGCTACGGCCTGGCCGTCGACGTCGGCACGACGACCCTGGCCGGGTACCTGGTGGACCTGGCGACGGGGGCGGTGGTGGCGGTGGCGGGGCGGACGAATCCGCAGACGGCTTACGGCGACGACGTGGTCGCCCGCATTGCCTACGCCGGCCGTGAGCGCGACGGCCTGAGGACGCTCCACGGACTCGTCATCGACGCCCTCAACGAGATGCTTGCCGAGCTCTGCCGCAAGGCCCACGTCCGGCGCTCGGCCGTCTACGAGGCCGCCATCGTCGGCAACACGACGATGGCCCACCTGGTGCTCCGGCTGCCGGTCGACGCCGTCGGCCGCGCCCCCTTCATCCCCGCCGGCGCGGGCGGCCGGTCCGTGGCCGCGCGCGACGTCGGTCTGAAGATGCATCCCGGCGGCCGCGTGTACGTCGCGCCGCTGGTGGGCGGCTTCGTCGGGGCGGACACGGTGGCGGTCGTGCTGGCGGCCGGGCTGCACCAGAGCGACGGCCTCCGCCTCCTCGTCGACATCGGCACCAACGGCGAGATCGTCCTCGGCGGCCGCGACCGCCTCCTCGCCTGCTCCGCCGCCGCCGGGCCCGCCTTCGAGGGCGCCCGCATCCGCTACGGCATGCGCGCCGCCCCGGGCGCCATCGACCGCGTCGACGTCTCGCCAGGCGACGACCTCGCCCTCCGCACCCTCGGCGACGCCCCGCCCGTGGGCCTGTGCGGCACAGGCCTGATCGACGCCGTCGCCGCGCTCCTCCACGCCGGCGTCCTCGCCGCCACCGGCGCGCTCCGCACCGCCGCCGACCTCGCCGACCGCCCGGCCCTGGCGGCCCGCCTCATCGGCGCCGACGGCGATCGCGCCGTCGTCCTGGCCCCCGAGGCCGCCTCCGGCGCCCGCCACCCCATCCTCCTGACCCAGCGCGACGTCCGCGAGGTCCAGCTCGCCAAGGGCGCCATCGCCGCCGGCATCGAGACGCTCCTGGCCGAACGCGGCGCCACCGCCGCCGACCTCGACGAGGTCATCCTCGCCGGCGCCTTCGGCAACGTCATCCGCCCCGCGCGGGCCCAGGCCCTCGGCCTCTTCCCCGCGGTCCCGCCCGACCGCCTCCGCTTCGTCGGCAACGCCGCCGGCGCCGGCGCCCGCGCCCTGCTCACAAGCGCCCCCCTTCGCCGCGTCGCCGAAGACGTCGCGCGCGGCATCGAGCACGTCGAGCTGTCGCGGCGCCCGGACTTCCAGGCCCGCTTCGCCGAGGCCATGCTCTTCCCGCCCCGCCGCGACTGACGCCGTCGCCCGCGCGCCGCAACGCACCTCGCTACCGCGCCGTCGCTCGCGGCGCGGCGCTATCCCGCGCCCCGCCTCGCGCGCGATTTCTCTTGCATGCCGCCCCCGTTTCCCGTTCTCTATCCCCCGAACCCGCAAGGATACCCCGCGTTCCATGACCCTCAGCACCGGCACCGCCGACGACCTCGCCACCTACCGCACCCGTGAGGCCGTCCTCGTCCAGCTACGCGACGCCCTCGCCGAGGCCCCCACCTGGGACGCCTTCGCCGAGGCCCTTGCCCGACGCGACCTCCCGGAGGCCCGCGTCCGCCAGCTCCTCGACGTCCCCGTCCCCATGGACCTCCACCTCCACTCCACCTGCTCCGACGGCCAGGTCCCCGCTCGCAAGCTCGCCTGGCTCGCCCGCGCCATCGGCCTCAAGACCGTCGCCGTCGCCGACCACGATGCCATCGACGGCGTCCGCCCCCTCTACGCCGAAGCCACCCTCCTCGGCGTCGCCGTCCTCCCCGCCGTCGAACTCTCCACCGACCACCCCGGCCTCGAGCTCCTCGTCTACTGGCCCGACGCCGGCCGCTTCTTCGACTTCCTCACGACGCCGCGCGGCACCCGGTTTGCCAAGCACCTCGAACGCAAGCAGCAGGCCGTCCACGCCCTCACCGAAGAGATCCTCGAAAGCGTCAACCGCTGGCTCCGCCGCCAGGGCATCCCCGCCGACCAGGCCATCACTCCCGACGAGGTCGACGCCTTCTTCGGCGGCCAGCGGCCCTGGTACCCCGGCACCCTCTGCGTCCTCGGCCTCAAGCGCCTCGACGCCGCCGCCCGCGACGCCCTCGGCATCCGCGACCCCCGCGCCTTCAACACCAAGGTCATCACCCCCGCCGTCCGGCGCCTGCGCGGCGGGGCGGTCCGCGACATCGACCTCCGCCAGGCCGTCGCCGACGTCAAGAAACAGCTCGCCGCCATGCGACGCAGCCGCGCCGGCGCCGTCGCCATTCTCCCCCACCCCAAGGAACTCGTGACCAAGGGCAAAATGTCCATCGGCAAGGTCGCCCGCACCCTCGAAACCCTCGTCGAGGACATCGGCCTCGACGGCATCGAAATCGGCACCTCACGCGACTCCGGCGCCGACGTCCGCGTCTGGCACGAACTCGTCGACGACACCAACGCCAAAATCGCCGCCAGCCGCCTCCCCGCCCCCGGCCCCCTCCTCGTCGCCAGCTACGCCTCCGACTTCCACGTCCTCGGACCCGGCCGCGCCTCCGGCGAAATCACCCTCGGCTTCGGCCTTCTCGACGAACGCCCCGACCATCGGCGCGGCAACCTGCGCCCCCAGACCTCGCCCGAAGCCTTCCTCGACGCCCTCCGCCGCCGCGCCGCCCACCGCGCCGCCCACCGCGCCGCCCCCTGAACCAGTTCCCGGCGCGGCCGTGCCGTCGCCGTTTTGCCGTTCGCTGTTTTCACGTCCGGCGCAGCCGGACCCTGGAGTGCGGCGATCCGAATCGCCGCCCTGCCTGGGCGACGGAGTCGCTGCCGTCTTTGCCGTTTGGGCCTCTGCCGTTTTCTATGGACGGCGGCGGCAACGATGCCGCTTCGCCTGCCGTTGTCGTTTTCCCGTAGCACGGGCATCCTGCCCGTGAGTTTGCTTCGCCGTTGCCGTTTTGCCGTTCGCCGGTACTCCGCGCTCCGCATCTGCCTGCGGCAGGCAGGTGCCGGTTCCCGCGCTGGCCTCAGCCGTCCGCCGTCACCTCATCGCCCCCACCCGCCTGCGCAGCCGCCGCACCTCGTCCGTGCTCACCACGAACCCGCACTCCGTGCACAGCAGCAGGTACCGGCGCCGCCCGCGATGCACGTAAATCCCGATCCGTTTCAGCGGCGCACGATCATGACAACAGGCGTCGGGGGGACAGGGCGCGGCAGACATGGCGGCTCCTTGCACCGGGGGCGTCCGGGCGTAGGGTGCAAGGCAGCGACCGCATAGGGTCTATCGGCCTCCCGCCCCCGCCCCTTGAGCCGTTTGCCATGCCCTGTCATTCTCCTGAAATCTCAAATCCCGAATCCTGTAATCGCCGTGGCCGTGGCCGCTTCCCGTAGCACGGGCTTCCAGCCCGTGAGTTTTGCTTTGCTGTTTTCCGGCCTGCCCGTGAGTTCTGACTTGCCCTTTTCGCCGCGGGGCGTGCCCCCGCGCGTCGTCGTGCCGTTGCGGCGGCCTCGCCGCCGCTTTGGCTGCCGTTGCCGTTGTGCTGTTTGCCTCCCCCGCCATGGCCCGAGAAGACGCTTGCTTTCCACTGGAGGCGACGGCATAGTTGCCCTGTGCTCAGTGTTTGAGAAACTCAGAGCCGTACAGCCCGGCACGGGCAAAGGGACGCTGCGCGTCATAAGGCTATGCCACCCTCTCGCTATAATCAGGCCCGCACGCTGGTCCGCCGACTGTGCCGGTTGCCGGGAGAAGACCCCTCGGCCTTCCGGCAAAAGGTCTCTCGGCTGCGCCGCCATTTCGAGCGCTTCAACGTGGACGTCTCCGAAATCTGCCAGTGGCTCATGGGCCTTCGCCGCGCCTGCGGCGACGCGGCGAACCCGGCGACCTTTGGCATGCTCGGCGACTTCTTGCTTGATCCCGTTCTGGACGGCACGCCGGGCGACGAGGCCGACCGCGACCACTGGCGGCTCGCGGTCTTTGAGCACGTGACCGGCCGGCGCACCGTGGCCGACCTGGCGGGCCGACCGCTCCCCGAAACGCTCCGTGCGGCCATGGATCGCGCGGCCGCCCTTGACCCGACGCCCACCGCGTGCCGACTCTTAGAGCGCCTTGGCCGCCTCGAACCCGCCCACCGCCTCGTGCTCCTCAAGGCCGCGGCCGAGTGGACCGTCGCGCGCTTTCAGCGCGGGGCCGAGAACTGGATGCGCCAGCACGAGGAGTGGCAAAAGGAAAAGGACGCGTGGGAGGCGGCCCATCCGGAGCTGACACCGGAAGTGCGCGACCGCTTCACCAACGTCTTCAAGGGCTTGAAGGACCCGGAGCGGGGTGACGCGGTCGGCCTGCGACGCAAGAACCCGAGGCTCTGTGATTACCCTCGTCTGGCCGAAGGAAAAGACAACTGCGTTTACGCGGGCGAGAAGGGCCATGGGCCGCTTTGCTGGAAATACACCAGGTTCCTCTCCCAGCAGAAACGGAAGCTCAATCCGAAGCACTTCGCCGGCAACGCCGAGAAGTACCTGGGCTTCCGTGCCCAGGGCGAAAGAACAAGCCGACGCAATGCCCTTCGGCGCCTCTACCGCGACGTCCCCCAATGCAAACACTGGTTCGAGGACGCGTGGAAGGCGTACCTCAACTTCATGGACCTCAACGAGATGACCTGTATCCAGAGCGGCCGCCTGCCCCATTGCCTCAAGATCGGCGAAACGTGGGAACGGTCCACGTGCGAGTGGAACCCGCACACCGAGCTTTGCCGCAGCTACAGAAGGGAGCTCGATGCGATGCCGCCAGCGGTCCGTGCCCTCGAACCCCAGTATCGCGAATGGCGCCGCGCGTACTTGGCCGAGCCGCGTAAGCCCGCCTTCCGATACCCGTCCAGCCGCATGCTGCCCATGCCCAAGATCTTCGGCGCCGGGTTCCACAAGATCGACTTCGACCGGTCCGTCCTTCGCCTTCGCCTGGACGATATGCCGCGCGGCCAGTGGCTGGAATTCGGGTTCACGCCCTGGCCGCGGGGCTATCGCCCTTCGAAGCGCGAGGTACAGGTCACGAGCGTTCACGTCCACTTCGTGGGAACGCGCGCCAGGGCGGGGTTCCGCTTTGACGTGGCGCACCGCCCGTCCCGCTTCGACTGCACCCAGGACGAACTCGACGAGCTTCGGAGCCGCCGCTTTCCGCGCCGCGCGCAAGACCAGGACTTCCTGGACGCCGCGCGACGGCGCCTGCTGGAATCCTTTACCGAGGGGACTGCGGGTCCGTTGCGCCTGCTGGCGGTGGACCTCGGGGAGAAGGGGGCCTGTGCCAGCGTGTACGAGGGAAATGCCCATCGGGCCGACATCCCGCTGAGCATCCTGAAGCTGGGGAAGCTCCTGTCCAAGGACCCGAAGAAGGGGGACGTGCGGGGCCTCCGCAAGAAGCACGTGGGCCGCCACCTTAAGCGCTTGGCCGAGGACGCCGCCCGGGTCGCCGAAGTCCGGGGCCAGGACGAAGGCCAGGCAACGCCCCCGCGGGACGGGGATTTCCGCGGCCTCAAGCGGCACGTGGCCTGGATGATCCGCGACTGGGTGCGCCTGAACGCCGCCCGCGTGATGGCGGCGGCCGAAGAGCACCAATGCGACCTGATCGCCTTCGAGAGCCTCCGGGGGTTCCGGGCGCCGGGCTACGATCGCATGGAGGCGGACAAGAAACGCTGGCTGGCCATGTTCGCCTACGGCCGTGTCCGCCGCAAGGTCACCGAGAAGGCGGTGGAGCGCGGCATGCGGGTCGTGACGCTTCCCTATTTCAAGTCCTCCCAGGTGTGCGCGGCGTGCGGGCGCGTGCAAGAAAACCGGCCACGCTGGGAACACAACAAGCGTCGCGGGTGCTTCACGTGCGAGGGCGAGGCCTGCAAGCACAGTCTCGGAAGCGACGCGAACGCGGCCCGCGTGCTCGCCCGCGCCTTTCTCGACGAGGTCCGGCTTCCCGCGCCGCCGGAGTTGGCCTCTTGACACGGGGCGGCGCGGCGATAGGATAGGGGCGCCTTTGAGTCACGAAGCTGCTATGCAGCTTGCCCGGCACAAGCCCGGCGGACCATTGGACCTGTGGGCGGATCCCGGGCACGAAGGCGGAACCGCAGAATCCCGGCCACGAAAGGCGCGTGATGCACCGCTTTTCCCGGAGCGCGACGGCGGCAAGTGGTTGAAGGGCAAGGCGTTGCGCGAGATCAGGTGCGCCTGGCTGGGAATTGGCGGTTCTCGACACCTCGGCCTCGTGAGCGCACCAGCCACGCCAGTAGGTGCGCCTGGCTGGGAATTGGCGGTTCTCGACACCGACCCCGTCCCCGGCGCCGTGGATGGCGCCGGGTGCGCCTGGCTGGGAATTGGCGGTTCTCGACACCTAGACCTGGGTGGACCACGGGCCGAGCACGGGTGCGCCTGGCTGGGAATTGGCGGTTCTCGACACCGGAAGCGGTTCACGGCCCTGCTCGACGGGCGGTGCGCCTGGCTGGGAATTGGCGGTTCTCGACACCTGCGGCCGTCCGGTCAAGACGGAAATCTGTGGTGCGCCTGGCTGGGAATTGGCGGTTCTCGACACCTGACCGGTGCGACGGTGCACCTCGAAACCAGGTGCGCCTGGCTGGGAATTGGCGGTTCTCGACACCTAAATCCCGTCGTAGTCACATTCCCGCTCTCGGTGCGCCTGGCTGGGAATTGGCGGTTCTCGACACCCTTCATCGAGACGGACGCGCCCGCCGACGGGGTGCGCCTGGCTGGGAATTGGCGGTTCTCGACACCGAGACTGTGCGCCTGGTCCTCAAGCACACCGGTGCGCCTGGCTGGGAATTGGCGGTTCTCGACACCCCATCACTTCATCGGCTACGTAGACGGCCAGGTGCGCCTGGCTGGGAATTGGCGGTTCTCGACACCGACTCGAACCCACAACATCGGCTTTACAAGGGTGCGCCTGGCTGGGAATTGGCGGTTCTCGACACCCCCGCGCAGGTTGGCCTCGCCCAGGTCGGCGGTGCGCCTGGCTGGGAATTGGCGGTTCTCGACACCAGCCGTCCTTGCCCAAGCGCGAGGGGAACTGGTGCGCCTGGCTGGGAATTGGCGGTTCTCGACACCTCGACGGGGATGCTGCCCCGGCCGAGCTCCGGTGCGCCTGGCTGGGAATTGGCGGTTCTCGACACCCCATGTAGGCTGCGACCTCTTCCCGAGTAAGGTGCGCCTGGCTGGGAATTGGCGGTTCTCGACACCGTGGGACCGGCTCGTCCGCGGCTGGGACGCGGTGCGCCTGGCTGGGAATTGGCGGTTCTCGACACCTCATCGATGGGCGGGGCCCCAAATCGATCCAGGTGCGCCTGGCTGGGAATTGGCGGTTCTCGACACCGGAGGGCGCCGTCTACGCCTGCATCGAGGAGGTGCGCCTGGCTGGGAATTGGCGGTTCTCGACACCTACCCGTTCGCGTTCTCCGGCCGGTTCCCGGTGCGCCTGGCTGGGAATTGGCGGTTCTCGACACCAGTCGGCGGCCTCGTTGGCCGCCAAATCCCGGTGCGCCTGGCTGGGAATTGGCGGTTCTCGACACCCAGGCTGGATAGCCTGTCCAGCTTGTCGGCGGTGCGCCTGGCTGGGAATTGGCGGTTCTCGACACCCTCAAGCGGCACGTTTGCCTCTGCAGCGGTGGTGCGCCTGGCTGGGAATTGGCGGTTCTCGACACCATACGTTCGAGGCCCCCGCCGAATGACCGGGGTGCGCCTGGCTGGGAATTGGCGGTTCTCGACACCCTTCATCGAGACGGACGCGCCCGCCGACGGGGTGCGCCTGGCTGGGAATTGGCGGTTCTCGACACCGAGACTGTGCGCCTGGTCCTCAAGCACACCGGTGCGCCTGGCTGGGAATTGGCGGTTCTCGACACCCCATCACTTCATCGGCTACGTAGACGGCCAGGTGCGCCTGGCTGGGAATTGGCGGTTCTCGACACCGACTCGAACCCACAACATCGGCTTTACAAGGGTGCGCCTGGCTGGGAATTGGCGGTTCTCGACACCCCCGCGCAGGTTGGCCTCGCCCAGGTCGGCGGTGCGCCTGGCTGGGAATTGGCGGTTCTCGACACCAGCCGTCCTTGCCCAAGCGCGAGGGGAACTGGTGCGCCTGGCTGGGAATTGGCGGTTCTCGACACCTCGACGGGGATGCTGCCCCGGCCGAGCTCCGGTGCGCCTGGCTGGGAATTGGCGGTTCTCGACACCTGACCGCCTAGGCGGCCCCGTGCGGCCCGTTGGTGCGCCTGGCTGGGAATTGGCGGTTCTCGACACCCTGCCCTTGCGAGGTCCCGCAGGTCGCCTGCGGTGCGCCTGGCTGGGAATTGGCGGTTCTCGACACCTCACTGGCTCCGCGAGATCAGCCTGGCCTGGGTGCGCCTGGCTGGGAATTGGCGGTTCTCGACACCCTGCCCTTGCGAGGTCCCGCAGGTCGCCTGCGGTGCGCCTGGCTGGGAATTGGCGGTTCTCGACACCTCACTGGCTCCGCGAGATCAGCCTGGCCTGGGTGCGCCTGGCTGGGAATTGGCGGTTCTCGACACCACGTGGACGGCCAGTACGTTCAGTATCGACGGGTGCGCCTGGCTGGGAATTGGCGGCTCTCGCGAACTCAAGGGCGCCATGAGGGACTTCGGCGCCGACCAGGGCCCCTTCGGCTCCTGGGGTGGGCTTACGCACGAGGCCCGCAAAGAGGCGAGGCGCGTCTATTTTGAAATACGGCTATGGGACGCCGACGACCTGCTCGACGCCATCACGCGACACTACGAACCGTTCCCCGGCGAGGGCAAAGCGGAGTTGCCCCCGCGTTGCATCTGAACCCTGGTGCCCGAGGAGCCTGACGACGCGCAGCCGCGACGGCGTGCTGCCGCGGCCCGCGCCCGGGCGCCGCTGATGGATGACGCACCCCATGCGCGTCGAAGACCTGAAACTGACCAGGGCGCTGAGGCAGGCCCGCGTTCTGCCCAGCCTGTGCTTCGCGCCGGTGGTGATGCCCGACCTTCTGGAGCACATTCGGCGCGACCATTTCCCCGGCGTGACTCACGCGCTCGAGTTCTACTTCCTCCGGCGCGGCCCGCTGGCGTGCATTGCCATCCGGCCCCAGCATGCCACGGTCTACGTCCATGAGATCCTCAACGTTACCGAAACGCCCGCCGACGTGATCGCGATGATCTGCAAGCACGAACTCCTGCACCTGGTGATTCGGCCGCGCGAGGTCAAACGGCGCATGACCAGCCACCCCCCGGAGTTCTTGGACCGCGAGCGGGAGATAGCGCCGGAACGCGACCGCGTCGTCGACTGGCTTGATCTGCACGTCGGCACGTGGTTGCGCAGCCGGCCTCGCCTGGAGCGGGTCGACGTCAAGCACGGGTGGAAAGCCAGGACGCTCCTGAAGATGACGCCTCAGGAACGACGTGTGTGGCTCGAAAGCCGCCGGCGGGAAAGCGACTGTGACCTGTAACCGAAACGCCCCCCATCCCCCCCTCGCCCGCGCTCCGTCGTGCGCCGTTCTGGGGGGCGTCTTCCCTTCCACTCCGATCACGGCTGACCTTTGACAGCGGCCCTTCTGCCTCTTGCCCTCCAACCCATGTTGCCTTCTGCCCTCCTTTTGCTCCGCGCGTCCTCGTCGGCTTGACCCTGCGGATTCAACTCTGAAACGCAACGGGGGGTGGAATGCCTTCTCGCAGCACCT
>CAYNLG010000080.1:3499-16866 GCA_964397995.1 uncultured Anaerolineales bacterium | reverse complement strand
AGGCCGCGGAGCTCCTCGTCGCGGGAGACGCGGAGGCCGATGGTCTTCGAGATGACGAAGAACAGGGCCAGGCCCAGGCCGAAGGCCCAGGCGAAGGCGGTGCCGACGCCGAGGGCCTGGATGCCGAGCTGGCCGACCCCGCCGCCGTAGAAGAGGCCGGTCTCGGTGTTGAAGAGGCCCACGCTGAGGGTGCCCCAGGCGCCGCAGACGCCGTGGACGCTGACGGCGCCGACGGGGTCGTCCACCTTGAGGACGCGGTCGATGAAGAGGACCGCGAGCACCACGAGGATGCCGCCCACGAGGCCGATGGCGATCGCGCCGAGGGGCGAGACGCCGTCACAGGGGGCGGTGATGGCCACGAGGCCCGCCAGGGCGCCGTTCAGGGCCATCGAGGCGTCCGGCTTGCCGAGGATGCACCAGGCGGTGATCATGGCGGTGACGGCGCCGGCGGCGGCCGCCAGGTTCGTCGTCACGGCGATGTAGCCGATCGAGGCCTCGCCGGTGGTGGTGGAGCCCGGGTTGAAGCCGAACCAGCCGAACCAGAGGATGAAGACGCCGAGGGCGGCCAGGGGCAGGTTGTGGCCCATGATGGCGCGGGGCTTGCCGTCGGGGGTGAACTTGCCGATGCGCGGCCCGAGGACGATGGCCCCGGCCAGCGCGAGCCACCCGCCCACGCTGTGGACGACGGTCGACCCGGCGAAGTCGAGGAACCCGAGGTCGGCTAGCCACGCCGTGTTGTCGCCGTCCAGGAGGTTGCCCCAGGCCCACGAGCCGAAGACGGGATAGATGAACAGGGTGATGACGGCGCTGTAGGCCAGGTACCCGACGAACTTGGTCCGCTCGGCCATCGCGCCGGAGACGATGGTGGCGGCGGTGGCGGCAAAGACGGTCTGGAAGATGAGGAAGGTGTAGTCCCAGGTGTTCGGTTCGCTGCCGCTCATCGCGAAGCCGGTGGTGCCGAAGAGGCCGTTGGAGGCGCCGAACATCAGGCCGAAGCCCACGAGGAAGAACGCGAGCGACCCCACGGAGAAGTCCATCAGGTTCTTCATCAGGATGTTGACGGCGTTCTTGGCCCGGGTGAACCCCGCCTCGACCATGGCGAAGCCGGCTTGCATGAAGAAGACCAGGAAGGCGGCCACGCAGGTCCAGACGATGTTGACGTTGGTTTGGAGCGTCTCGGCCAGGGCGGCCGGGTCGGCCTCGGCGGCCCGGGCGGGGCCGGCCAGGACCAGGGCCGCCAGGCCCGCTCCCAGGATCAGTCGCATGCGTTTCATGGGTCTGTGCTCCTCTCCGCGTGGAGGGTGCGTCGCGCTATGATGCGGTGGATGGCGGCGTTACCAGGACAGGGTCACGCTGACGCCGCCCCAGAAGACCGAGTCCTCGCCGAGGGCCCTCGAGATGTCGTCGTCGAGGATCCAGGAGTTCGTGACGGCGGGGGTGATGGTCAGGTGGTCGCCGATGGCGATCGGCATCCCGAGGCTGAGCGTCGCGTCGGCCCAGCCGGCCCCCGCGCCGTAGTAGAACTGGTTGTGCTTCCGCGAGCCCCAGGCGAACGACGCCCCGAGCTCCGCCGAGACGCTCACGCCCTCGGTCGGCTGCCAGAGGTCCTCGAAGGCGTGGCCGAACGCCAGCAGCAGGTACGTGCCGTCGTGCTCGTCGAGGTCCTGGTAGACCGTCAGCGACGGGGCCGTCGGGACGTCCAGGCCCAGGCCGAGGTAGATCTCGGTCGTGTCGAAGACGTGGGCCTCGGGGAAGGCGTAGTGGATCGCCCCGACCGAGACGCTCAGGATGTCGACCTCGAAGGTGTAATCGAGGGTGTAGTCGACCTCGTTGGCCTGCCAGCGGAAGTCGTTGACGTCGGTCGTGTCCAGGTTGGCCCAGACGTTGAGGCTGAGGCCGCCATAGCTCAGGGTGAGGCTGGGCTGGAGCACCGGGTCCTCCGTGACCTCGATGCCGCGCCACACGTACTTCGAGTTCCACGTCAGGTCGGCCTCGAAGCCGAGCGCGGGCGCGTCGTCGGCCGGGGCCGCGTCGGCCCCCGGCGCCTCGAGCATCAGGTCCTCAGGCGGGGCCGCCGGGCTGCCGGGGCTTTCGGCCACGTCGGCGAAGGCCGGCGCGGCCGCCAGAAGGAAGGCGAGTATCAGGGCCGTGTTGGGTAGCCATCGTGTGACCATCGTGTGCGTCTCCTTAGCCAGTCGGTGCTCGTTGGGTTCGGTGCATGGGGTGGGCAGGGGCGGCGGTGAAGCACGGGGCCACCCGGGCGGGCTCCGCTCGTGGAGCCCCGCGGCCGGGCCCGCCCGGAGGGTCCGCGGCGCCTGGGTCAGAGCGGGCCCCAGGGGGTAGGAGCGGGGGGCAAACCGGGCCGGCACGCCGGGGCAGGGGCTCACGCGTCTCATGGCCGTCCTCCTTCAGGGGCCGGCGACTTCCGTGGCCGCCGGTCGCGGGGGCTCTAGGGCAAGGGCCGTGCCAGAACGCGGGGCCCGGAAGGGAGAGCGGCACTAAGTGCCTGATAAGAAGAAGCTTACGTTCCGAGGATTGCGATCGTCGGGCCTACGGAAAGGGCGGGGCGAACCTACGAAAATGTAGGAAGTTAGGGCGCGGCCTACGAATGCGTACGAAACCGCTTCGGCTCGATCCCGTACTTCTTCACCCGCAAGCCCATGATTCGTTCCGAAACGCCGAGCGACCGGGCGGCCTTGGCCATGTTGCCCCGGGCGGACTTCAGGGCGTCTAGGATCAGTTCCCGCTCGACGGCCTCGAGGGCCGCCTGCAGGTTGTGCGGCGGGGCGGTGCCGCTGGCCTCGGCCGTCTGGAGCGTGGGGGGCAGGTGGTGGCTGTGGAGGACGTCGTCCTCCGACAGGAGCACGGCCCGTTCGATGCAGTTCTCGAGCTCCCGGACGTTGCCCGGCCAGTGGTAGCTCATGAGCATGTCGATGGCGGGCGTCGAAATTCGCCGCACGTTCTTCGAGTGGCGGCGGCTGTAGCGCTCGACGAAGTAATCCGCCAGAAGCATGATGTCGGTCTTCCGCTCGCGGAGCGGGGGCACGTGGATGGGGAAGACGTTCAGGCGGTAGTAGAGGTCGGGCCGGAAGCGGCCGTCCTCGATCATGGCCTCCAGGTCGCGGTTGGTGGCCGTGACCAGGCGGACGTCCACGGCGATGGTCTCGGTGCCGCCGACGCGCTCGAACTCCTTCTCCTGGAGGACGCGGAGGAGACGGATCTGGGTGGCGGCCGAGAGGTCGCCGATCTCGTCGAGGAAGAGGGTCCCGCCGTCGGCGAGCTCGAAGCGGCCCTTGCGCTCGGCGACGGCGCCGGTGAACGCCCCCTTCTCGTGGCCGAACAGTTCGCTCTCGATGATCGTCTCCGGCAGGGCGGCGCAGTTGACCTTGACGAACGGCCGGTCGGCCCGGGCGGAGTTGTAGTGGATGGCGTGGGCCACGAGTTCCTTGCCGACGCCGCTTTCGCCGCGCAGCAGCACCGTCGTGCTGGTCTGGGCGACCTGGGCGATGAGGTCGAAGACAGTCTGCATGGCCTTGGAGCGGCCGATGATGTTGGCGGGGCGGAAGCGTTCCTTGAGTTCCTCCTGGAGGCGGGAGGTCTCTTCGAGGAGCTGCTCGCGCTGCTCCTGGATTTCGCGGCGAAGGCGGACGGCCTGGGCGATCATCGAGGCCACAATCGTCAGAAGCCGCACGTCGTCGTCCAGGCTCACGCCCTCGGAGACGGGCCGGTCGACGCTCAGGGCGCCGATGGTCTCGTTTTCGAGGCGGATCGGGACGCAGACGAAGCCGATCTCCTCGGGGGGCAGGCCCTGGCGGGCGCCGGTGCGGTCCTGGAACCGGGGCTCGTCGCTGATGCGCGGGACGACCTCAGGCTTGCCGGTCTCGACGACGCGGCCGGTGATGCCTTCGCCGAGGCGGTAGCGTCCGAGTTGGAGCTGGCGCTCGGAGAGGCCGTAGGCGGCCTCGATCTGGATCTCGCCCGAGAGGCGGTTCAGGAGGGTCAGCGTGCCCCGCACCATCCCCAGGTGGTGGGCCAGGGCCTCGAGGGCCGGCTGGCAGACCTCCTTGAGGTCGAGACTGCGGTCGAGGATGCGGCTGAGCTCCAGGAGCATCTGGAGCTCGCGGACGCGTCGGGTCTGGGCGTCCGGGGCGGGCGCGGGGGCGTCGCCCTGGGTCATGCGTCGGCTCCGTTGGACTGAGGCACCGTAGGGCGGCGCGCGGCACGCGCCGCGGCCGATGGGGTATGGTAGGGCAACGGCCGCGGCGTGCCAAGGGTTTTGGCGCCGCCGGGCGAACGGCGGCGCGGTCGGCGGCGTCGTTTCGCGCCGGTGACGCGCTGGTGTGGCGGCATGCGGCCTGGACCGGCGGGGCGGTGCCGCACGGCGAGACGGGTGAGCCGTGGCCGACGCGGTTCGCGTACTCGATGGACGTGGGCCGCTGGGCGGCGGCGCTCGACTGGCGGCCCGCCGGCCGCCTGGTACCGCACGAGGCCCCGCCGGCGCCCGCCGCCCCCTGACTGACAGTGCGTGGGTGCTGAGCGCTCATACGGGCCGCACTTCTGGGAGCTCCTGGGTCTGCTCGGAGGACGGTCGCGACCGGAGGTGCTGATGGACGTCAACCGATCCGATCAGCGGTCCGCTGGCGTGTCCTTTGCGCAATCGGATTTGCCAAGGAGCCGTGCGGAGTTCCATACTGAGTGAGTCGTACGGCCGAGTTCGTCAAGGATGTGCTCTGAGGGAACAAGTCCGTGACCCGAGAGGCATACCTGGAGGACGGCCTCGCAAAGGCCCCGGGTGGCGAACGCCGCCAGAAGGACGTTCGTATCCAGGACGACTCTCACGGGACGCCCTCGAAAATGTCCTCGTCGGTGAGGAAGCCTTGGGCCTCGGCAAAGGGCAGTACGGTCTTGCGAAGCTCGCGAAACCTCTGTACGAGAAGGTATCGTCTCACCGACTCGCGCGGCGTCTCACTCACGGGCCGCTGTTGCTGCCTCGCGTAGTCATCGAGAGCTCGGCGCGGCTCGTCCGAAATGCGGAACGTGACGGCAGCCATGGCGCATTACATTGTGCCGCCCTCTGGCCCCGGGTCAAGCGCATCTGCCTGACTCACAACGCCAGCATACGCCGGAGCCTGGAACTCGCTCCCATGCCCGACCACCTCCCCCCGCCGCACGGACCCCGCGACGCCCTCCGCGTCCGCACCCACGGCACCGCCGGCCCCTGGGTCGTCTGCCTCCACGGCGGCCCGGCGGCCGTCGGCGGCATGCGGCCGGTGGCCGAGGCCCTGGCCGACCGGTGGCGGGTGCTGGAGCCGTGGCAGCGCGGCAGCGGCGGCGCGCCCCTCACGGTCGCCCGCCACGTCGAGGACGTGCGGCAGTTGATCGCCGACCGGTGCGGCCGCCGGCCGGCCCTCGTCGGCCACTCCTGGGGCGCCATGCTCGCCCTCGCCTTCGCCGCCGCCCACCCGGACGCCGCCGGCCCGCTCGTCCTGGTCGGGTGCGGCACCTTCGACACGGCCGCCCGGGCCCGGAGGAAGGCCCTCCTCGCCGAACGCACCGGCGCCGACCTGCGGGCGAAGCTCGATGAACTCGAGACCGCCTGCCCCGACCCCGCCGCGCGCCTTCGCCGCAAGTACAAGCTCGCCGACCGCCTTCACGCGTGGGACCCGATCGACCCCGGCCCGCCGCCCGAGCCCGAGCCCTTCGACATGCGCGCCCACCAGGAGACCTGGGCCGACATGCTTCGCCGCCAGGAAGCCGGGGACTTCCCGGCGGCGCTGGCGGCCGTCGGCGCGCCCGTCCTCATGCTGCACGGCGACTGGGACCCGCACCCCGGCCGCATGATCCGCGACGGCCTGCGGCCACACCTCCCGCACCTGGAGTACGTGGAGTTGGCTCGGTGCGGCCACACGCCGTGGAACGAGCGAGCGGCCCGCGAGCCGTTCTTCAGCGCCCTGCGGACGTGGCTCGCCAGGACCCACGGTGCCGGCCACTGACGCCGCACCCGAACCCGGAGGCACGCCATCAAGAACCAGTACGTCGGCGACGTCAACGATTACCACAAGTACGGCCTGCTCCGCGCCTTGGCCGGCGGCCCCGGCGGGGTCCGCGTGGCCGTCTGCTGGATGCTCACGCCCGACGACGGGCGCGGCGACGGGCGACACGTCGGGTACCTCGACCGGCCGGCCCTCTGGCGTGGGCGCGACCCCGGGCTCTTCGACGCCCTGGCCGACCTCGTCCGCACCAACTGCCGCACCGTGGCCGCCGTCGAGGCCCGCGGCCTGGTCCCCGGCGCCCGGTACTACGCCGCCGAGGTGCCCGACGCCGCTTCCGGCCGCGACGCGTACTTTGCCGCCCTCTGGCCCCTGGCGGCGGGGCGCGAGTTGGTCTTCTTCGACCCGGACAACGGCCTGGAGGTCCCCTCGGTGCCGCGCGGCCGGCGCGGGGCCGCCCGCTACCTCTATAGGGAGGAGGCCGAGGCGGCCCTGGCCCGGGGGCATTCGATTCTGGTCTACCAGCACTTCCCGCGGGTGCGGCGTGAGCCGTACGTGGCCGCCCGGGCCGCCCAGCTCCTGGCCCGGCCGGGCGTCGCCGCGGTGACGGCGCTCCAGACGAGGCGCGTCGGTTTTTTTCTCGCGGCGCGGGCCGAGCACGCGGCGGCGCTGGCGGCCGGGGTGGCGCAGGCCGAGCGGGCCTGGGCGGGCACGATGGCCGTCCGAACGGTCCGGGAACCCTGAGCGGCGCCCGGTGCGCGCGGCGGGGGATTCTCTCTGGACGGCGACCCCGCCCGGTGGTATAGGGGCGCCGTCCCGAGCACAGCATCGTGGGCACCCGGGGGGCTCGCGGCGATATCGTCGCTGGCTAACTCCGCCTTAACGAACCCGTCATACTCTCGCACCGCCGAACAGGTCGGCATGAATCCGGGACTTTAACGCGGGGCGATCCCATGGCCAACGAGCGTATCCTCGTGGTGGACGACGAGGCGGATATTGTTGAACTCGTCGAGTACAATCTGTCGAAGAACGGGTACCAGGTGACGTGCGCCGAAACCGGGGAGAAGGCCCTCGAGCTGGCCGGCGACGAACTGCCGGACCTCGTCGTCCTTGACCTGATGTTGCCGGGCATGGACGGCCTCGAGGTCTGCCGCCGCCTGAAGAGCGACACGCGGACCCAGCACATCCCGATCATCATGTTGACGGCCAAAGGGGAGGAGGCCGACATCGTGACGGGGCTCGAGTTGGGCGCCCACGACTACGTGACGAAACCGTTCAGCCCGCGGGTGCTGGTGGCCCGGGTCCGGGCGGTGCTTCGCCGTCGCGCGGCTCCGGCCGCCGACGAGCAGGCGCCGATCCAGATCCGGGACCTCGCCGTTCACCCGGGGCGGCACGAGGTGACGGTCCAGGGGAAACCGGTTGACCTGACGTACACGGAATTCCGGATTCTCCATTTCCTGGCCCGCCGGCCGGGATGGGTCTTCACCCGGTACCAGATCGTCGACGGAGCGCAAGGCGAGGACGTGGCCGTGACAGACCGGTCGGTCGACGTCCATATCGTGAGCCTGAGGCGGAAACTCGGGCCCGTGGGAAAAGACATCGAGACGGTGCGCGGCGTCGGCTACCGGTTCAGGGACCGCTGACACGATGCCAAGGCGCCGCCGCCTCTTCTGGAAACTGACGGGCAGTTACCTGCTGGTGGTGCTGCTGGCGGCCGTGGCGGTCGGCGGCTTCGCCATCGGGTTCGCCAGGTCGTTCTTTTACAACCAGACCACCGAATGGCTGGAAGGGGCGGCCCGGAGTATGCGGCAGGACCTGCTGGCCCGGACGCCGGACCTCGACCCGGCCGTCGTCGACGGCCTCTGCGACCGGCTCGGGCGGCCCATGGGCATCCGCATGACCGTCATCCAGCTCGACGGGTTCCTCCTCGGCGATTCCGTGCTCGACCCCGAGGCCATGGCCGAGGTCAACCTGGCCGACCGGGACGAGGTCCGCGGCGCTCTGGCCACTGGCCGGCCCGCCACGGCCCGCCGTTTCGAGCCGTCGGTGGACGCGCAGATGATGTACGTGGCCGTGCCGCTGGAACGAGGCGGCCACCCTGTGGCTGCCGTCCGGGCCGGCGTGACCGTCGAATCGGTCAAGGCCGCCCTGGAGGAGGTGACGCGGCGGATCATCCTGGCGTCGCTGGCGGCCATCGCGGTGGCGACGGGGATTGCGGCGTACATGTCGCGGCGGGTGGCCGGACCGCTCCAGAACATGGCCCGCGGGGCGCTGCGGTTCGCGCGCGGCGAGTTCGACCACAAGGTCCTCGTGCCGGAGACCGAGGAGTTCGCCCACCTCGGGCGGGCCCTCAACCGCATGGCCAAGGACCTCAGCACCAGCCTCAGCGCCATCCTCCACCAACGGAACGAGCAGGCCGCCGTCCTCTCCAGCATGATCGAGGGCGTCGTCGCCGTCGACCCCGACGGCCGCGTCCTCAGCCTCAACCGGGCCGCGGCCGCCATCCTCGGCGTCGACCGGGCCAAGGCCGCCGGCCGGCCCCTGCAGGAGGTCGCCCGCAACGCCGAACTGGAGCGGCTCGTGGCCCAGAGCCTGGCCGCCGAGGACGTCGTCGAGGGCAGCATCGTCCTGGCGACGCCGGAGGAGCAGTACCTGCACGTGCGCGGCACGACGCTGCGGGACGCCGAGGGCGCCGAGATCGGCGCCGTGGTCGTCCTGCACGACGTCACGGACCTGAGGCGGCTGGAGAACATGCGGCGGGACTTCGTGGCGAACGTCTCCCACGAGCTCAAGACGCCCATTACCAGCATCCAGGGCTTCGTCGAGACACTCCACGAAGGGGCCCTCGAAGACCCCGAGAAGGCCGAGCACTTCCTCGGCATCATCAGCCGCCATGCCGAGAGGCTCAACGCCATCATCGAGGACCTGCTGGCCCTGTCGCGCATCGAACGCGAGGGCGAGACCGGCAGCATCGAGCGGGTCCGGACGAACCTGCGGCATGTGCTCCAGGAGGCCATCACGGACGCCGAAGCGCGGGCCACCGCCCGGCAGGTCACGGTGCGGCTCGATGCACCGGACCCCCTGTGGGCGACGGTGAACGCGCGGCTGCTCCAGCACGCCGTGCTAAACCTGCTCGACAACGCGGTCAAGTTCAGCCCGCGGGGGGCGACGGTCGAGCTGACGGGCGAAACCGACGCCGAGGGCGTCCGGGTTGGCGTGACGGACCACGGATGCGGCATCGCGCCGGAGCACGTCGGGCGGATCTTCGAGCGGTTCTACCGCGTGGACAAGGGCCGCAGCCGCCAGATGGGCGGCACGGGCCTGGGCCTCGCGATCGTGAAACACGTTGCACAGGCGCATGGAGGACGGGTGGAGGTGACGAGCGAACCCGGCGTAGGGAGCACGTTCACCATTCACCTGCCGCCTCCGCAGAAAACCGGGAGAGACGGGGACCAGGAGGGGAGAGCGAAGCCGAGACCCGGTTAGGGGGAC
Source organism: uncultured Anaerolineales bacterium (assembly GCA_964397995.1). Taxonomy (GTDB): domain Bacteria; phylum Planctomycetota; class Phycisphaerae; order FEN-1346; family FEN-1346; genus CAYNLG01. The sequence continues at coordinate 7,384 of CAYNLG010000080.1, read as the reverse complement.
GGGAACGCAACGGGGCGTTTCCCGCGCCGCCTTAGCCAAATCCTAACTGTACGGGCTTACAAAATAAGCCCATCCTCTTTGCCTCGGCGGCGAAGGGGACGTCAGCCATGGGTTCCGACACGGATCTTTGGGGAGAGGGAGAACCATGCACCGACTCAGTCTGTCCATCGCCGTAGCCTTGGCGGTCGGCCTGATCGCGCTGGGCGAGCCAGCGACCGCCGCCAACATCGAAAGCCAGGTCCAGAGCTTGCAGCAGGACATCACCAAGCTCCAGAACCAGATGGCCGACCTGAAGAGTCAGGCCTCCAAGCAGAAGAACATCGAAGACATCCTGAAGGAGATGGGCGCCGAGGACCTGCCGAACGACCTGCATCTGTACTGGGACGACGGCATCCGCCTCGACACCCGGAGCGGGGACATCCAGATGAAGTTCGGCGGCCGGTTCCACTATGACACCACGTGGATCAGCGGCAACGACCTCGAAGGGCAGCTCGGCATCGACATGCTCGACAGCTCGCACACGCGCCGCTCGCGCCTGTACTTCGAGAGCACGATGTACGACCGCGTCCGCGTCAAGGTCGAGTGGGACTTCTCCGGCGGCGACAGCGGCGAGTACACCGGCGGTAACGCCTTCACGGACAACGGCAATGTCGTCCTGACCGACGGGTACATCGAGCTGATCAACCTGCCGTACGTCGGCAACATCCGGATGGGGCACTTCAAGGAGCCGCTCAGCCTCCAGCAGGTGACCGACTCGAACTACCTGACGTTCATGGAGCGGGGCCTGCCGGACGCCTTCGCCCCCGGCCGCAACGCCGGCTTCATGCTGTATGACACGGCGTTCGACGACTACATGACGTGGGCAATCGGCGTCTTCCGCTACACCGACGACGGCATCTGGCTGTACGACGACGCCACCGGCATGTCGGACGGCGACTACCGCTTCGCCATGCGCCTGACGGGCACGCCCTACTACGAGAACAACGGCGAGCAGCTCATCCACTTGGGCTTCGGCTACGAGTACGACAGCATGGACAACGGGCCGTTCGGCGGGCCGATCGCCACCACGCGCTACAGCGCCATGCCCGAGGCCGCCTTCGCCGCCCATCCCTGGTTCCAGGCGATGGGGTTCATGAACACCGGCTGGCTGTTCGACCAGACGGAACGGCACACCTACTCCGCCGAGCTGGCGGGCGTCTGGGGGCCGTGGCACTTCGCCGGGGAGTTCATCGGCGTCGACCACGACTACGGCAGCACCCGGGTTCCCTTCCGCGCCATCGACCCCACGCTCAAGGGCTGGTACATCCAAGCCGGCTACTTCCTGACCGGCGAGGTCCGCCCCTACAACCGGAAGCTCGGCGCCTGGGACCGTGTCCAGGTCAAGAAGCCCTACGGCAAGGACGGCGGCATGGGCGCGTGGGAAATCGCCACCCGCTTCAGCCACCTCGACCTCGACACCGCGCGGGTCGGCCTGATCGCGGCCAACCAGCAGGGCGACATGGACGATTGGACCCTCGGCCTGAACTGGTACCTCAACGACAACGTCCGGGTCATGTGGAACTACATCCACAGCCGGATCGACCAGACCGAGACCAACTTCCCCGGCCTGCCGGCCATCGACGAGGAAGACGCGGACATCCTGATGATGCGGCTCCAGTTCGACTTCTAGCCGCCGCATCACTGCCGAAAACGTGAGACGAACCGACCCGGGGGCCCCCAGCGGGCCCCCGGGGCATCCCAAGGGGAGGCCCGACTGATGAAATCCGCACTGCCCGTACTGACCTTCAGTTGTATCCTGGCGCTCGCCGTGCTCGCCGGGTGCGGCGAGACGCCGCCGGCCCCCGCGCCGGACGCCGGCGCCCCGGCCGAGACGCCTGCCGAGACCACCTCGCATGCCCCGCCGCCCGCCCCCGCCAAGGACGGCACCCTGACCATCCAGGGCTCGACCACCGTCGGCCCGGTCGCCGGGGCCTTCGCGGAGACATTTACGGAGAAGTACCCGGACCTCAAGATCACCGTCAAGAAGACGGGCTCCGGCGACGGCGCCGCCGCCCTCGTCGACGGCCGCTGCCACATCGCCACCATGAGCCGCTTCATGAAGCCCAAGGAGTTCACTGCCGCCGTGAACGAAGGCGGCTGGCTCCCGGTGGCGCACATCGTCGCGATGGACGGCGTGTGCATCGTGGTCCACCCGTCGAACCCCGTGACGGAGCTGACCAGCGAGCAGATCCGCGGCATCTACACCGGCGAGACCACCAACTGGAAAGACCTCGGCGGGCCCGACATGCCCATCGTCGTCATCAGCCGCGACACCTCCTCCGGCACCTACGAGACCTTCAGCGAGCTCATCATGGAGAAGGCCAAGATGGCCCCCGGCGTCGAGTACGTCAACTCCAACCCCCAGGCCCACGCCCGGGTCTCCACCACCACCGGCGCCATCGGCTACGTCGGCCTCGGCTTCAACGACGACAAGGTCAAGGCCCTCAAGGTCGACGGTATCGAGCCGACCGCCCGGACCATCGCCAAGGGCGTGTACCCGGTCGCGCGGCCGCTGTACATGTTCACGGCGGGGTACCCGAAACTCGGCTCGGTGGTGCACGAGTTCGTGACCTTTCACTTGACCGAAGAGGGCCACGACATCGTCCTGGAGAAGGGCTTCGTACCCCTGACGGACTACTAACCGTCCCACCTGCCGCTCCCAGGCGGATGCCATGGCCACCCCAAACGCGCCCGAGGCCAAGGGCCAGGCCGCCGGTTTCGACCGGCCCCTGCTCCTGACCGCCGGTCAGGACCTGGCCGGCTACCTCTTCAGCCTGGCCGGGCGCGCGCTGCTCTTTCTCGTCGCCGCCAGCAGCGTCCTGGCCGTCCTCCTGATCTTCTACTTCATCATCCGCGAGGCCGTCCCCTTCCTCACGAAGGAAGCGGGGGGCCGGGCCGCCTTCGGCCGCCTGGCCGAACTCCTCACCCGCACCGCTTGGCACCCCGAGGACGAGGCCGCCCCCGAGTACGGCGCCTTGGCCATCGTCGTCGGCTCCTTCTACGTCACCTTCGTCTCCCTGGCCATCGCCGTCCCCCTCGGCCTCCTCACGGCGGTCTGCCTCAGCGACATCCTCCCGTTTAGCGTCCGCCAGGTCACCAAACCCGTCATCGAGATTCTGGCGGCCATTCCGTCGGTGGCGTACGGGTTCTTCGCCATCATGGTCCTGGCGCCGCTGATGCAGGAGCACCTGGGCCTCTCGACGGGCGCCAACGCCCTGAATGCCGCCCTCATCCTGGCCGTCATGGCCATCCCGACCATCGTCAGCGTCTCCGACGACGCCCTCACCGCCGCCGGCCGTGAACTCCGCGAGGCCTCCTACGGCCTCGGCGCCACCCGCGCCGAGACCATGGTCCGCGTCGTCATGCCCGCCGCCCACAACGGCATCATCGCCGCCGTCATCCTCGGCATGATGCGCGCCATCGGCGAGACGATGGTCGTCTGGATGGCCTCCGGCAACGCCGCCCAGGTCCCCACCCCCTGGTACAACCTGACGGCCTCGGTGCGCACCCTGACCGCCACCGTCGCCGGCGAGATGGGCGAAACCGTCCAGGGCTCGCTCCACTACCACAGCCTGTTCGCCCTGGCCGTGATCCTCCTCGTGTTCACCTTCGTCCTGAACCTCGTCAGCGAGGCCCTGCTGGGCCGGGTGCGCGGCATGGGAGGGGCCCGGACGTGAAAGACCGCCCCGGCATCCCCCGCCCCGCCCTCGACGCCGCCGCCCTCGACGCCGCCGCCCCCGGTCGCGCCGGCACCCCCGCACGCACCGTCTTCGACAAGGTCTTCACCGGCGTCGCCCTCGCCTCGGTCCTCGCCATCACCCTCGTCCTGGTCGTCATCCTGGGCCC
>CAYNLG010000080.1:0-3489 GCA_964397995.1 uncultured Anaerolineales bacterium | reverse complement strand
GATGGTGGCGCGCGGCATCACGGCGGTGGTGTTCGAGCGGACGGTCGAGTTCCGCGCGATACAGCTCGACGTCTTCGACCGCGGCAACCCTGACGACGTCGAGGCCGCCCTCGCCGCCGCCCGCGAGGCCCGCGCCCCCGCCTTCGCCATCCTCGCCGACTACGTCCCCGGCCGCGACCTGACCGCCTTCCAGGACACCGCCCGCACCGCCTACGACCGGTTCGGCGACCACCTGGCCAAACGCACGCTTTCCGTCGAGGCCCGCAACGACCTGCGCATGCGCGCCCGAGAGCTCCGCGACGCCTTCGTCACCGCCGCCACCACCACCGACCGGGCCGAGGCCGAGGCCGGCCTCCAGACCGTCCTCGACGGCCTCGCCGACCCCGTCTTCCAGGACACCCCGCTCCAGCGCCTGGCCGACCAGGCCCGGACCTACCGGGCGCGCCTGCCGCGGATCGACCTCGAGGAGCGGGCCCGCCTGGCCGAGCCGCTTCAGGAGGTCCTTGCCGCCTCCCATCGCCTCTTCGGCCCCCTGCCCGGCGACGAGCCCCCGCGCCTGATCATGAACCGGTACGGGGCCACCCGCATGGACATGGCCCGCCGGGCCCTCGACGACCTCCTCTACGACGAGGCCTGGGTCCAGGTCGAGCCCGGCCAACCCCTCGTCCTCCGGAAGGTGCCCCGGGCCGAGCAGTTCGCCGGCACCGCCCTGGAACCGTACTTCGGCCTCGTCGGGCGCGACCTCGACACCATGCTCCGCCCCGCCTGGACCGTCTACTGGCAGTACGTCCTCGACGATTCGACCGAGGGCTACTATTTCGGCGGCGTCGGGGCCGAAATCCTCGGCACCCTGTCGCTGACGGTCCTGGCGATCCTCTTCGCGTTCCCCCTCGGCGTCATCGCGGCCGCCTACCTCGTCGAGGTCGCCGGCGACAACCTCGTCGTCCGGTTCCTCCGCATGTGCATCAACACGCTGGCCGGCGTGCCGAGCATCGTCTTCGGCCTCTTCGGCCTGGCGTTCTTCGTGCTCGTCATCGTCCGGCGGCCCTGCGTCCTGACGGCATCGCTCACGCTGGCCGTCCTCATCCTCCCGATCATCATCCGCGCCAGCGAAGAGGCCATCCGCGCCGTCCCCCCGGCCTACAAGGAGGCCGCCCTCGCCCTCGGCGCCAGCCGCCTCCGCTGCTTCCTCACCGTCCAGCTCCCGGCGGCCTTGCCAGGCATCCTCACCGGCGTTATCCTGAGCATGAGCCGCGCCGCCGGCGAAACCGCCCCCGTCCTCTTCACGGGCGTGGTCGCCCTCGGCCCGCGGCTCGACCTCTGGCGGTGGCCGCCCTGGCAATGGCTCTTTGAAGCGACACGCACCCTGTCCTACGGCAGCTACGACATCGCCGTCGCCGACCGCCTCGCCAAGATGGTGCCGCACCAGCAGTACGGTATGGTCACCACGCTCGTGGCCATCGTCCTGCTCCTGAACATCGTCGCCATCGCCCTGCGGTGGCGGATCAGCCGACGCCTGCGGGGACAATGACGTGACACCCGAGCCCGACCGCGACGACGACCGACCCGAGGACCCCATGGACCCACAGACCGCCAACACCCCCGACGCCCCCTGCCGCCGCGGCACCGACCCCGACATCCGCCTCGGCGGGGCCGACCGGCCCGGCGTCCGCGTCACCGCCGGACCCCGCGCCGGCCGCGCCGCCGACCCCGACGCCCACCCCGGCCAGGCCGTCATCCGCTCCCGCGACTTCTCCCTCTTCTACGGCCAGAAGCCCGGCGTCAAGAACATCACCATGGATATCTACCCCACCTCGGTCACCGCCATCATCGGCCCGAGCGGGTGCGGAAAAAGCACGTTCCTGCGCAGCATCAATCGCATGAACGACCTCATCCCCGGCGTCCGCGCCGAGGGCCTCCTCGACGTCGCCGGCATCAACATCTACGACAAACGCGTCAACCTCGTCAACCTCCGACAGCAGGTCGGCATGGTCTTCCAGAAACCCAACCCCTTCCCGAAATCCATCTACGACAACGTCGCCTACGGGCCCCGCCTCCAGGGCATCCGCGACCGCGCCCGCCTCGACGACGTCGTCGAACGCTGCCTCCGCGACGCCGCCATCTGGGGCGAGGTCAAGGACGACCTCCGCAAGTCCGCCCTCGGCCTCTCGGGCGGCCAGCAGCAACGCCTCTGCCTCGCCCGGGCCCTCGCCACCGAGCCCGAGGTCCTCCTCATGGACGAGCCCTGCTCCGCCCTCGACCCCATCGCCACCGGAAAAATCGAAGACCTCATCGCCGACCTCCGCGACACCTACACCATCGTCATCGTCACCCACAACATGCAACAAGCCGCCCGCGTCAGCGACCGCACCGCCTTTTTCTGCTTGGGCAACCTCATCGAGGTCGATACCACCGAAACCCTCTTCACCAACCCGTCCCAGAAGGCGACCGAGGACTACATCACCGGACGCTTCGGCTGAGGCCGCCCCAGGAGGACCCCATGTCCGTCCACCTCTTCCGCCAGCTCGAACGCCTCAAACGCGCCATCGTCTCCCTCGGAGCCCTCGTCGAAGAGGCCATCGGCCGCAGCGTCAAGGCCGTCACCGACCGCGACGACCCCCTCGCCCTGGCCGTCATCGACGCCGACGCCGCCGTCGACCGACAGGAAGTCGAGGTCGAGGAAGAGTGCCTCAAGGTCCTCGCCCTCTACCAGCCCGTCGCCGCCGACCTCCGCTTCATCGTCGCCACCCTCAAGATGAACAACGACCTGGAACGCATGGCAGACCTCGCCGTCAACATCGCCAAGAGCGCCCGCATCCTCGCCGACGCCGACCCCATCGACATCCCCCCGGACTTCGCCGCCATGGCCGACCGCGTCCGCTCCATGGTCCGGCGCAGCCTCGACGCCCTCGTCAACCTCGACGACGCCCTCGCCCACGAGGTCTGCGCCGACGACGACGAAGTCGACGCCATGCGCAAAAGCCTCCGAAAACGCATCGAGGCCATGATGCGCAGCACCCCCCAACGCCTCGAGGTCCTCATGGCCCTCCTGATGAGCGTCGGACACCTCGAACGCCTCGCCGACATGGCCACCAACATCGCCGAAGACGTGATCTACACCATCGAAGGCCGCATCATCCGCCATGGCGGCGTCGGCCGCACCGCCGCCGCCCCCGCCGAGACGCCCTAGCTCCGCCCACGTGACCTGGCCTCGCACGCCTCTACCAAAGCCCACGCGACCCTCGCGGACGCACCATTCATTTGCCGCCACCTGCCGCGTTGCCTGCCGTTGCCGTTTTGCCGTTCGCCGTTCTATGGACTGCGGCGGCCTCGACGCCGCTTCGCCTGCCGTTGCCGTCTGATGTCCCGCCGTTCTTGCCCTTCGCCGTTTTCACGTCCAGCGCAGGCGCACCCCGGCCCAGACCCGAAAAGAGGCTTGCTCCACGCTGGAGGTCGCGGCATGATTACCGTCAGTTCAGTGTCCAAGAA
>CAYNLG010000079.1:0-16996 GCA_964397995.1 uncultured Anaerolineales bacterium | reverse complement strand
CGCACGGGTTGTCATCGCGCTCCCGGAGGTGCTCGTAGACCGCGGCCACGGCCTCCTCCTGGTAGGGCCGTAATTGCATCACGCGCCACCTTCCCGCCGACTGGCGAAAAAGTAGTGGACGCGCCGGGGGTTCGCACGTATACTCCTCGCAGAGCGATACGTATCGGAGGCCGGGCCCATGACCAGGAAACTAACGCTGAGTGCAGACGAAGGCGTGATTCGGGAGGCCAAGCGGCTGGCCAGGCGCCACAAGACGAGCGTCTCGGCCATGTTCGCGCGGCTCGTCCGCAGTATGGCCGGCAACGGGGGAGCCCCGGACGATGTGCCGCCGGATTCCATCGCCGCCCGGGCCACCGGCTTCATCACCTTGCCCAAGGGCAAGAGGCCCCGTGACGTGCTCACCGAGGCCCTGATGGAGAAGCACGGCATCAAGAAATGAACGTCTTCGTCGACACGAACGTGCTGATGGACGTGCTTCTGGAGCGCCGGCCGTTCGTCGGCGATTCGCGGAAGGTCTGGTTTCTGGCCGAGCGCGGCAAGATACGCGGGCTCGTTTCTGTTCTGAGTTATCCGAACATCTATTACATCGTCCGGAAGGTGCGGGACGCCGACGCCGCCATGGCCATGATGACGATGCTGCGGGACACCTTCACGCCGGTGCCGCTGGACGAACAGATCCTGAACCAGGCGATGGACGCGGGCCTCTCGGACTTCGAGGACGCCATCCAGTATTACAGTGCGCTCCGGGCCGACGCCGAGTGCCTGTTGACGCGCAACGCCGACGATTTCCCCTCTTCGAAAGACCTTTCCGTCCTCTCGCCGGCCGAGTTTCTTGCCGCGCACGCGTTCGAGTAGCCGGTCGCGCTCCGCTTGTCCTCCGCCCCAGCCATATTGCATCACACCCGCACCTCCGCGCCGTCGGGCAGGATGCAGCGGGTGCCCATGATCGGGATGGTGTAGAGCTTGGCTTCGTCGAGGACGGACTCGGCCGGCTGCTCGTCCGCCCCGACGAACGGCTACCTCGCGGGGGCCATCGAGAAGGCGGCCTTTGCCGCCAAGTCGGCCGAACTGAAGGCCCTGCAGGCGGCGGTGGAGAAGGGGCTCGACGAGGCGAACGTGGAGGACCCGCTGCTCGGGGAACGGGCCCTCGGCCTCTTCGACTTCAGCCAGAACCTGGTCGACATCTGGCACGGTTCGAACTGGAGGCGTCGTCGCGAGGTTCTGGAGTGCGTCAGTTTGAACCGCGCCCTGAGCGACGTAAGTCTAGTTCTGACAAAGAGAAAGCCGTTCGACGCGCTCGCCGAACGGCCCTCTTTGCGTTTTGGTCGGGGTGGCGGGATTTGAACCCGCGGCTTCGTGCTCCCAAAGCACGCGCGCTAGCCAGACTGCGCCACACCCCGAAGCTGCCCGCGCTTTATAGGCCCCGACGGCCGCCAACGCAAGCCCCTTGCGGCGCGAGCCACACACGGCGTGCCGTTTTCCACGTGCTTTACGGATGCTGGCACCTTACATAAGACAGACGTGCCCGTGTTCCATGATCGCGCGGCCGCCGCCAACCCGGAAAGGAACCGTCGGATATCCCATGCCCCGCCGCCCGTGCCGCCCGAACCTTCGCAGCGCCTGTCGCGGGAGGAACTTCGCACCATCGCGAAGAGGCAAAAGGCGCTGCTCTTCTGCATCCTTGTCAATCTCCTGTGCACCGCGCTCTTCGGGGTCGCGGCATACATGCGAGGCGTCGGCCACCCACGGTTCACGGGCCTGATGGTTCTGGGTGTTATGGGTCTTTTCCTGGCCTCCATCGTTGCCGCGGTTGTCCTGGTCCTTCTCCTGGCGGTGCAGGTCCACGGGGTGGGCGTCGGGGTTCTGCTTGGGATGCTCACGCTGAGTCCGTGCATGGGGCTTATCGTCCTGCTTGTTGTGAACCAGGTGGCCACGACGAAGCTGAAGGCGCACGGGATCAAGGTCGGCTTCATGGGAGCGAAGGCCGGCGACATCTGACCCGTGCCCCCCGGCGACGCCGCGCGGCCCCAACCCGATTTGACTTCGCCCCAAATGTGAGGTACCTTTCGCTGCCGGGTGCCGCCGGGGAGGCGGTACGGGCGGGTTCCAGGGAAGCGAGAGAGCGGGGGTACGGCTATGCGGCGGTCATGGGGGCCGGTCGGTCTTGTCCTGGTGATGGTCTTGAGTGCGGCCGCTGTGGCGTCGGCCGGCGTCGGCGTGCCGCCCGTCTGGGGCCTGAAGTCCAAGGACCCCCTCTCCGAGCCGCCTTGTACCCTCTACTCGTTCAGCCCCGTCGGCGGCCCCTTTGTCAGCCACGGGCAGGTCACCCTGGCCACCGTCCCGATTGACGTCGACGGCCTGGCCGTCGCCGGCGATGGCACCCTGTACGGCTTCCAGGTGGAGGGCGGCCAGTCGCGGCTGGTCACCCTTGACCCCTCGACCGCGTACGCCACGGTCGTCGGCCCTTACCTGTCCGACACGGACCTCCGCGGCGCGGCGTTCACCGACACCGGGCGGCTCGTGGTTCTCGACGCCGCCGCCGACGCCGTGCGCGCGGTCGACCCGGCCACGGGCCAGTTCGTCGGCCCGACCATGCCCGTCACCCTTGACGGCGACCCCATGCCGATCCACAACTTTACCGACATCACCCAGGGCCCCGACGGGCGGTACCTGATCGTCGGCCACCCGGGCAACGCTCTGTACTGGGTGGACCTGCCGAGCGGCGAGGCCGTCCACGCTCACACCGAGACCGTCGCGCTCCTCGACGGCATCCCGCCGACGTTCGCGGGCCTCGCGTTCGGGCCGGAGCCGACGCACAGCGCGATGCTCTACGCGTACGACGTCGACTGGGACGACGACATCCTGGCCTACGACACCGCCGACGCCTTCAGCCGCACCCAGCCGTACGCGGACATTCTCAATAGCTACAACGCCGGCCGCGGCGACCTGGCGGCGGTCGCCGGCGCGGCCCCGATTCCCGGGGACGCCAACCGCGACGGCCTGGTCGACACGGCCGACTACTTCGCCCTCGCCGGCGCGTGGTATGATGTCGGCGCCTGGGACGACGGCGACTTCACGGGCGACTGGCTCGTCGATACGGCCGACTACTTCGTCCTGTCGGCGAACTGGTACAACCACGGGACCGGCACGCCCCTGCCGGAGCCGGCCACGGCCGCGCTGTTCCTGGCCGGCGGGCTGGCCGCACTGCGCCGCCGGCGGTAGCCGCCTGCCGCGTCATCGCTGCCGCGACTTCCGATTGACGCTCCCTGTCCGCGCCCGCTATGGTGGGCCCTTTGGCACGCGGCCACGGCCGCCGGGGGCGGAAGGCGAAGGTACGGATGGCGGAGGTGACGGCGACACTGGCGAACCTGGCGGACCCGGCGCGGCGCGACACGGTCGAGCGGTACGAGGGCCGCGACGGGGGCGGTATCGGCCCCGTCGAGCGCGCGTCGGTGTCCCTTGCGGACGCCGCCTGTACGTGGGATGAGGGCCGCCTCGACCTCATCGCCAGCGCGAGCGGCGCCGCCGTCGAGGCCACCCCGGGCGCCCTTGACCTGCCCGCGGACTGGCAGCCCTACGGCCGCCTGGTCCTCGAAGCGACCTGCGAGGGCGACCCCGTGCGGCTTGGGCTGGCCGTCGTCGGCGCGCGCAGCCTCCTGGCCGACGAGCGGGACCTCGCGTCCGGCGAGGCGGTCGCGCTGGCGCTGGACTTGGGGGACCTCCCGCTCACGGCGGGGGTGCGGCCGGCGTACGAGCCGTCGGCGGTGCGGATCACTCTGGTGTGGCAGGGCGGCGACACGACCCGGCGCGTCGCGCTGCGGCGAGTCGCGCTCGAGCCGCGCGACGGGCCCCCGCGCCCCTGCGTTGACCGGTTCGGCCAGCGCCTGGCGGCCGCATGGCCCGGCAAGGTCGCCGACGAGGCCGACCTGCGGGCCGACGCCGAGGCCGAGGCGGCCGAACTCGCGTCGTATCAGCCGCTGCCCGACCGGAACGCCTACGGCGGCTGGCTCGGAGGCCCCGCCTTCGAGGCGACCGGTTTCTTCCGCGTCGATCGCGACCCGGGCGGCCGCTGGTGGCTGGTCGACCCCGATGGCCGCCCGTTCTGGTCGCACGGCACGACCGGCGTCCGCACCACCTACGAGGCGACGCCCATCGACGGCCGCGAGGCCCTCTTCCAGGCACTGCCCGAGCGGGACGGCCTGGCGGCGGAGGCCTGGAGCGATCGCGGCGTGTCGTTCCACTGCTGGAACGTGCTCCGCAAGTACGGGGCGAGGGCTGCCTGGCGCGACCGCGTCCTGGCGCGCTACCCCGCCTGGGGCCTGAACACGATCGCGAACACGTCCGAGGAGATCGTGCTCGGCCAGGACCGCGTCCCGTACACGCGCAAGGCCCGGGGCCGCGGCGAGGGGGCGCCGCTTGCCGGGCGACGGTTCCCGGACGTCTTCGACCCGGCGTGGGCGCGGTGGCTCGACGCCCACTTCGCCGAGGAGGTCGCCCCGTACCGGGACGAGCGGTGGCTGGTCGGCTTCTTCGTCGACAACGAGTCGCCGTGGGGACGGATGCGGCTGCTGGACGCGCCGGCGGAGACGGCCCTCAAGGCCGCCTGGGTCGAGATGCTCAGGGAACGCTTCGCCGAGGCGGCCAAAGCCGGAGCCGCCCTCGGCGTCGAACTCGGCAGCTGGGACGCGGCCCGGCGCCTGACCGAAGGCGACGTCGCGGCCGGCGGCCCGCCGCGCGACCTCGTCCGCGCCTTCGAGACCCGCTACGCCGAACGGTACTTCGAGACGATTGCGCGGCTGCTGAAGCGCCACGCGCCGAAGCACCTCTACCTCGGTTGCCGCTTCGTCCAGAACCCGCCGCACGAGGGCATCATCCGCGCGGCCCGCCACGCCGACGTGGTCAGTGTCAACTGCTACTCGCTGTATCCGGACCAGGCGCGGTTCGACCACTGGCACGAGCACTGCGAGCGGCCGATCGTGATCGGCGAGCACCACCTGGCGCTGCGCAGCCCCCAGGTGTTGCCGCCCCTGTACAAGGCGTTCACGGCGGGCGAGCGGCGCCGGTACTATGTGAAGTACCTGCGGGAGCTGGCGCGGATGCCGTACGCCGTCGGCGCCCACTGGTTCCAGTGGGCCGACCAGCCGCCCACCGGGCGGGCGGGCGACGGCGAGAACCAGGCCATCGGCTTCGTCTCGATCACCGACCGGCCGCACCGTCACCTCGTTGAGGCCGCCCGCGAGGTGGGCGCCCGCATGTACCACTGGCACGCCGCCGCGCAGGCGGCCAAGGAGGCCTGACCGATGAGCGCCACGCGCCGACCGAACATCCTCTTCTTCTTCACGGACCAGCAGCGGTGGGACACGTGCGGCTGCTACGGGCAGCGGCTGGGGGTGACGCCGAACCTCGACCGCATGGCCGCCGAGGGCTCCCTCTTCCGCCGCGCGTTCTCGTGCCAGCCCGTCTGCGGGCCGGCCCGGGCGTGCCTCCAGACGGGCGTCTACGCGACCGAGACCGGCTGCTTCCGCAACGGCATCGCCTTGCCGCTGGACGCGACGACCCTCGCCCACCGCCTCCGCGGCGCGGGCTACGAGGCCGGCTACATCGGCAAGTGGCACCTGGCGTCCACCACCGGCGAGGTCAACTACCGCGAGGCCCCGGTGCCTCCGGAGCGGCGCGGCGGGTATGCCGACCACTGGCTCGCCTCGGACGTTCTGGAGTTCACCTCGCACGGCTACGGCGGGCACCTCTTCAACGCGGAGATGGAGAAGGTGGAGTTCACCGGCTACCGGGCCGACGCCCTGACCGACTTCGCCCTGGAGTATCTGCGGACGCGCGACGGCGAGCGGCCCTGGTTCCTCTTCCTCTCCACAATCGAGCCGCACCACCAGAACGACCGCGACCGGTACGAGGGCCCCGAGGGCTCGAAGGAGCGGTTCGCCGATTACGACGTGCCCGGCGACCTCGAAGGCACCGAGGGCGACTGGCGCGAGAACTACCCGGACTACCTCGGCTGCTGCCACGCCCTCGACGCCGGCCTCGGCCGCCTCCGCGCCGAGCTGGAGCGCCTCGGGATGGCCGACGACACGGTCCTGCTCTACACGAGCGACCACGGCAGCCACTTCCGCACCCGCAACAGCGAGTACAAGCGGTCCTGCCACGACGCCTCCATCCACGTGCCGCTCGTCGCGACCGGCCCGGGATTCACCGGCGGCGGCACGAGCGACGCCATGGTCAGCCTGGTCGACCTGCCGCCCACGGTTCTTCGGGCGGGCGGCGTCGAAGTGCCGGAGCCCTTCCGCGGGCGGCCGCTCCAGGACGTGGCGCACGGCGTGCCCGCCGACTGGCCCGACGCCTGCTTCGTCCAGATCAGCGAGAGCCAGGTCGGCCGCGCCGTCCGCACGCCCCGCTGGACCTACAGCGTCCGCGACCCGTCGAAGGACGGCCGCACCGAACCCGCGAGCGACCGGTACACCGAGGCGTGCCTGTACGACAACGACGCGGACCCGCATCAGCGGACGAACCTGGTGGCCGATCCGGGCCTGGCGGAGGTGCGGCTGGGGCTGCGCGACCGGCTGGTCCGCTACGTCCGCGAGGTCGAGGGCATCGACCCCGACGTCGTCCCCGCGGAGGCGTAGGCGATGCCGGCGCCGCTCCAGGTGGGCCTGATGGCGTTCACGGCCACCGACGACGTGGCCGCCAACGCCGCCCGCGTCGCCGCCGCCTTGACCGAGGCGGCCGCCGCCGGCGCCCGCGTCCTGATGACGCCGGAGTGTGCCCTGACGGGGTACCCCGGGGCGGCCCGCGAGACGCTCGCGGACCTCGACGCGGCGGCGGTGGCGCAGGCCGAGGCCGATCTGGTGAGCGCCGCCCGTGACGCCGGCCTGGCCCTCCTCCTCGGCACGGTCGGGCAGGGGACGCCCCGGCCGACGAACGATGCCCTCTGGTGCGGTAGCGTCCCCGTCGAGGTCCGCTACCGCAAACGCTGCCTGACGCCGCTCGACGCCCAGCACTTCACGGCGGGCGACGCGGCGGTGGTGGCGGACGTCGAGGGGTGGCGGCTGGGCCTGGCGGTCTGCTACGACCTGCGGTTCCCGAGAGCGTTTGCCGACCTCGCGCTGGCCGGGGCGGACGCGTTCCTCGTCCTCAGCCACATGGCCGGCCCGGACCCCGACCCGGGGACGAAGGCCGCCGTCATCCCCGCCCTCTGCGCGAGCCGCGCCGCCGAGTGGGCCACGCCGCTCGCCCTCTGCAACACGGCGGCGGCCGACCGGTGGCTCGACTCGGGGCTCTGGGACCCGCGCGGGATGCCGGTCGCGTCGCGCGCCGAGGGCCTCGCGGTCGTGACGATCAAGCCGCGCGACGACTTCCACCCGTGGTACCGGATCCTGCACACCGACGCCTTGGCCCACGAGGGCGGGCGCGAGACGAAGGAGGAGCCGACGTGATGTACGCCCGAGGCGTGCTGGTCCTGGCCGCGGCGCTGCTCGTCGCATGGGCGGGCGCCGCCCGCGCCGCCGACGACTACGAGACCGCCTTCCAGGAGCGGGCCCGCTACCTCATCACCAAGCGGGCCGCCGAAGACCCCGTCGAGATCATGGAGTGGGCGGACCGCATCGACCTCGGCGACCCGCACAAGTACGCCCTCGGGCCGATCCTCGCCCGCCTCACGCTCGACCCGGCCGACGCGAAGGCCCTCCGCGCCTACCGCATGCTCATGGAGGTCGACAAGGGCAAGGCTGACCGCGGCCTGTACCACTTCGCGGCCTACTACCGGGCCCGCCTCTTCGCCCAGTTCCGCGACGTGCTGCCCGAGGACATTCTGGCCTCGAACCGGCACGACGTGCGGCACTTCTTCCCGATCCTGACGCGCGGCGGGACGGACAATCACGCGTGGATGCACCGGGCGAGCGGTGCCATCTGGAGCGAACTTGTCCCCGGCCCCTACGAGAGCGACTCCGAGCGGGCCACCCAGGCCTGGGTCCGCGGCTGGGTCCGCGACCAGACCCGGCGCCTCTACCACGTCGGCCACGGCGAGTACGACAGCTCATCCTACGTCTGCTTCAGCGCGGCCTCGGTGGCGAACCTGTACGACTTCACGTCCGACCCGGGGACGAAGCGCGTCGCGCGGGCGGCACTCGACTGGTTCGCCACGTCCATCGCCCGCAAGTACTTCCACGGCTGCAACATGGGCCCCGAGGCCCGGGGCTTCGCCCGGGGCGCCGTCGCGTCCAACACCGACTGGCTCGGGTGGCTCTGGTTCGGCGACGCGGCGCGGCCGGTGCCGACGGACGCGGAGCCGAAGTCGGTCGCCAAGCATGCCGCGATTGTCCTGGCCCTTTCCACCTACCGGCCGCACCCCGCCATCCGTGGCGTCGCCCGCAAGGAGGTCCGCCTGCCGTACGAGGCGCGCGGCTCGAAGCCGGTGTACTACGGTGGCCCGACCGAGGGCGGCAACAAGGACCAGGAGGTGCTCTGGGTGGGCCGGGAGGCGGCCATGACGACGCTCTACTCGCCCGAGAAGGGCGTCCGCACCTCCGGCACCATCCTGCCCCAGACCACGATGTTCAAGGTCTGCCTCCGCGGGCCTGACGACGTCCACGTCTTCGGGGCCTCCAACGGCTACCACCGCCACTTCCCGCTCGAGGGCCGCACCCCGTACGACCAGTACCACCAGGCCGGCCCGGCCGCCCTCAACGTCTGCCATGTCGGCGTCCCGGAGGACGAGCGGACGAAGCATCGCAGCATCTTCGGCGTCCCCGCCGGGGCGGGGGAGGCGACCCGCGACGGCGGCTGGTGGTTCTGGCAGGTCGGCCGGGCGTACCTCGCGGCGCGGCCGCTGAACGGCCGTGCGGCCTTCGCCGAGATCGGCTTCGAGCAAAAGGGCGACGACGCCACGCGGTGGCTCGTGTCCCCCGGTGCGCTCACCGGCTGGGCCGTCCAGGTCGGCGAAGGGCCGGAGGTCGCGAGCCTCGACGCCTTCCGCCGCGCGGTCCTCGGGCGCGTGCGCCTGGACCTGACGCGCTTCGAGGCCGACCGGGACGTCACCATGACAAGCCTCGACGGCCGCACCCTCCGCCTGCGGCATACGGGCGGGCCCGGGGGGCGGCCCGAGGCCTGGACGGATGGGCAGCGCGTCTCCTACGAGGGCTGGCCCGTCTTCGCGAGCCCCTGGGTGAACGAGCCGCTCGGGTCTGGCGTCCTGACGGTCCGCGACGGCACCCGGACGGTCCGGGTCGATTTCTCGGGCGACGCGCCCGTCATCACGGAGTCCGGCGGCGACGGCTCGCCGGCGAAAGGGGAGTGAGATGAAGATTGAACATGCCGCCTGCCAGGTCGAAGACCCCGCCGCCATGGCCCGCTGGTACGTCGAGCACCTCGGGATGCGGGTCGTCCGCGCCAGCGACGACGAGACGGCGTTCTTCCTCGCCGACTCGGCCGGGACCTCGATGATCGAGATCTACCGCAACCCGGCGGTGGACGTGCCGGACTGGCGGGGCACCGATCCGCTGCACGTGCACCTGGCCTTCGCGGCCGAGGACGTGGCGGCGGCGCGGGCGGCGCTCCTGGCGGCCGGGGCCACGGCCGCGGGCGAGGTCGAGACGACGCCCGCCGGCGACGTCGTGGCGATGCACCGGGACCCGTGGGGGTTTCCGGTTCAACTCGTGCGCCGCCAAGCGCCGATGCCGTAGGGTGTGAGAGCGAGCCCCGGCCGGCCGCGGCCCCGCGTGAGGGCGGGCACAGCCGCTCCGGCGTGAACCGCCGCACGGCGGCTCCACGCCAAGGCCGGTCCCGATGGACGCGGACCAGGGCGGTTTCCCGGCGCGGCCGGGACGGGCGACGCGTTCAGGGACCGTTGGCACGGCGTGTAGAATCTCGAAAAAAAGCTTGCCAAAGGGTCGGGGGTTCCCTGATATACGCTCCGCCGCGTGCAAGTCCGTGTTCCACGGTGAGAGGAAAGGGCCGACGCCCATGCTCGGAATCGAGGACCCGTACGTCTGGCTGGCCTACGTCCTGTGCATCGCCAGTTCCGCGCTGTGTGTCGTCTACGGCGTGGTGAACTGGAACAAGGGCGACGAAGAGATCGGGCCGGAAGACGTGGAATGGGCGGCCGAGGAGAAGGAGCTCCAGGAGGAGCTGTAGTTTTCCTCAGGCCCGCACCCCCGTCCGTGCGCGATCGCGTGCGGCGGTAGCACGCCCTTCTTGGGGAGGGAAGGACGATGGTCCAGTTGGCGGAAGCTGCACCGGGCGCCCAGATCGACGCCCTCGACATCGGCGTCGTTGTCGTGTACCTGTTCATCGTCGGGTACCTCGGCTGGCTGGGCTTCCGCCGCACCAAGACCGCCGCCGACTATATGGTCGCCGGCCGCAAGGTCCACCCCTTCGTCATGGCCATGAGCTACGGGGCGACCTTCATCTCCACCAGCGCCATCGTCGGGTTCGGCGGCGTGGCGGGGCTGTTCGGGATGAGCGTGCTGTGGCTGACCTTCCTGAACATCTTCGTCGGCATTTTCATCGCGTTCGTCTTTCTGGGCGGGCCGACGCGGCGGCTGGGCCATCGCCTCGATGCCCACACCTTCCCCGAGTTGATGGGTCGCCGCTACCAAAGCCGCACCCTCCAGGTCATCGCCGGCCTGATCGTCGCCCTGTTCATCCCGCTCTATGCCGCCGCCGTCCTCATCGGGGCGGCCAAGTTCCTGCAGGTCCAGTTCTTCCCGGCCGTGGAGGGCGGGTACGAGATCGCCCTGCTCATCTTCAGCATCATCATCGCCTTGTACGTCGTGGTGGGCGGCCTCAAGGGCGTCATGTACACCGACGCTCTCCAAGGCACGATCATGTTCGTCGGCATGCTCATCCTCCTGGTGGCCACGTACGTGGTGCTGGGCGGTGTGACGCCGGCCCACGAGCAGCTCACGAACCTGAAGGCCCTGGTGCCCGGCAAGCTCGCCACCATCGGCCACAAGGGCTGGACCGCCATGCCACCCTTCGGGTGGGGGGACATCCAGCACAACCTGTGGTGGATCGTCATCTCGACCATCACCCTCGGCGTCGGGATCGGCGTCCTCGCGCAGCCGCAACTCGTCGTCCGCTTCATGACCGTCAAGAGCCGCAAGGAGCTGAACCGGGCGGTCCTCGTGGGCGGCATCTTCATCCTGATCATGACGGGCGTCGCCTTCACCGTCGGCAGCCTCTCCAACGCGTGGTTCGCCGAGAACGGCCCGGTTCTGCAGGGCCGCCTCGTGAAGCCCCTGGATGAGGCCAAGAACCAGCATGTCCTCCAGCTCATGGCCAAGGGCGAGGACGGCACCTGGACCGACGTCGAGGGCAAGATGGCCCCCGTCGTCCTCGACCCCGAGGAGCCGTACCTGGACGAGACGACCGCCGGCGGCGAGCGGATCGCCCGCGGGCGCAGCATCTCGATCGTGTACGCCAAGGGCGAGGTCGCCCAGATCATTCCCCTTTACATCAAAAAGGCCATGGGCAGCCTGCTCGGACGCTGGTTCGGCTTGCTCTTCATGCTGACGCTCCTGGCGGCCGCCATGAGCACCCTCTCGAGCCAGTTCCATGCCCTCGGCACCAGCCTCGGTCGCGATGTCTTCGAGACCGTCGCGACGCGCAGCCACAGCCGGCAGCACCGGCACAGCGTGACGGTGGTCCGCGTGGGCATCTGTCTCGGTATCCTGGCGGCCATCGTCATCGGCCTCTACTCCAAGCAGATGGAGTACATCATCGCCCGGGCGACGGCCATCTTCTTCGGCCTCTGCGCCTCGGCGTTCCTGCCGACGTTCGTGGGCGGCCTGTTCTGGAGACGCATGACCCGGGCCGGCGCCCTCTGCTCCATGATCGCCGGCTTCCTGGTCACCGCCTTCTGGCTGGTCTTCGTCAAGGCCCAGGAGGCCGAGGCCATCGGCATCGTGAAGCTTGTGACCGATGGCAAGACGAGCATCCTGGAGGGGCACCACAATTGGCCCGTGGTCGACCCGATCGTCGTCGCGCTGCCGGTGTCGATCCTCGTGGCCGTCGTGGTCAGCCTGATGACGAAACCGCCGGAACCGGCGCACCTGGAGACGTGTTTCGGGAAACAAGACGCGGTCGGCTGACCCGGTGCGGCCGCGGGGGAGAGAGAGGGGTGCCGGCACGGCCGGCCCCGGAGTCGACTGAAGAGGAGATACGCACGGATGAAAACGCACACGTTGTTATGGATTGTGGCGGCCGCGGTGGCCGTCGGGCTGACGGCGACCGTCCCCGCGAGGGCGGCCGAGGAGGGCGAGAAGATCGAATCCCTGCCCCCGCCCGAGGGCATGGACGCCGCCGAGACCCCGGCCTGCGACCCGCAGCAGCGGGCCTTCGGCGAGACCTTCAAGGAGTGGTCCGACAAGATCAAGAAGCCCGTCGAGTGGTTCTCCTGGGGCGCCGACCTGCGCCTGCGCGACATCTACATCGGCAACGGGATCTTCCTGGACGAGGACCTGCCGTTCCACGAGCGGCACTTCCAGCGCATCCGTCCCCGGGTCTGGGGCTCGCTGCATCCCACGAAAGACCTCGACATCAACATGCGCCTCGTCTGGGAGTGGCGCCACTGGAACAAGCCCGACCGGATGCCGAACGGCGTCGGCTGGGACGAGTGGGACTGGGGTGAGAACTCCGTCGTCGACGTCGCCTTCGACAGGGCCAACTTCGTCCTCCGCAACGTCGGTGACCTGCCCATCACCATGAAGGTCGGGCGCCAGGACCTCATCTTCGGCAAGGGCTGGGTCTGCCTCGACGGCACCCCCTGGGACGGCTCACGCACCATCTTCTTCGACGCCGGCCGCCTCACCTTCGACCTCGAAGACGCCAAGACCAAGATCGACCTCGTCTACCTCGACCAGAAAGCCGACCAGGACGCCTCCTGGCTCCGCCCGCTCCACGAGTACGGGCGCGGCATCAACGGGCGGATCGTCGAGCAGGACGAGCGCGGCGTGATCCTGTACGTGACGAACAAGGCCCTGGAGCCCGCCACCCTCGAAGGCTACTTCATGATGAAGGCCGAGGACCGGGCCCAGGCCGGTCCGAACGACGCCCTCTCCGGCCGCGAGGGCGAAATCTACATGTTCGGCGGCGCGGCCTCCGGCCCGACCCCCTTCTGCGAAAACTTGCTCTACCGGGTCGAGGGCGGCCACCAGTTCGGCCACGAGTTCGGCAACAAGGTCGAGGCCTACGGCCTGGTCAGCCGCCTCGACTACCTCCTCAAGGACAAGCTCAACACGAGCTTCCGCATCGGCTACGAGTTCCTCTCCGGCGACGACCCCAACACCCGGACCGACGAGGCCTGGGACCCGATGTGGGGCCGCTGGCCACAGTGGAGCGAGCTCTACATCTACACCTACGCCACTGAAAGCCGCATCGCCGAGGTCACCAACCTCCACCGCATCGGCATGGGCGTCACCATCCATCCGATGGAACGCATGGAGTGGTGCAATGACTACCACCTGCTCTGGGCCGACGAGAACACCCTGCAGAACACCGTCGGCTTCCGTAGCGACGACAGCTTCCGCGGCCAGCTGCTCGCCAGCCTCCTCCGCTACAAGTTCAACGACAACATCAGCACGCACCTCCTGACCGAGTTCTTCTTCCCGGGCGACTACTACGACAGCACGCGGAACGACATCGCGAGCTTCCTGCGCGGCGAAATCGTCTTCACCTGGTAGCACCCGCCGCACGGGAGCAGGACCCAATGGCTGATGGGACGAGACGGGCCGCCCAAGGGGGCGGCCCGTTTCTCATGCCTCAGTGTGTGGCTTGGTCCGTCAGTCCTCGCGCTCCGCCGCCAGCGCCCGAATCTCCGCGAGAAGCGCCTCCAGGAGCCCCGCCTCCGGCACCTCGCGGACCCGCTCGCCCCGCCGGAAGAGCACCCCGCGCCCCTTACCGGCCGCGATGCCGACGTCCGCCTCCCGCGCCTCGCCCGGCCCGTTGACGATGCAGCCCATGACGGCCACGGTGAGCGGCACCCGCAGGTCCCGCGTGGCCGCCTTCAGCCGCGCCACGAGGCCGGCCAGGTCCACCTCGCATCGGCCGCACGTCGGGCACGAGACCACGCGCAGCCGCCGCTGCGGCCGGAGGCCCAGCTCCGTCAGGATCTCCTCGGCGATGGCCACCTCCTGAACAGGGTCGCCCGTGACGCTGACGCGGACGGTGTCGCCGATGCCATCGGCCAGGAGCGACCCCAGCACGACCGCCGACCGCAGCCGCGCGTCCTCCGCCGGCCCGGCCTCGGTGACCCCGAGATGGAGCGGGAGGTCGCAGGCCGCCGCCAGCCGCCGGTAGGCGAGGAGCGTCGTCGGGGCGTCGCTGGCCTTGGCCGAGAGGACCAGGTCGCGGAAGCCCTCGCGCTCGGCCGCCTCCACCCACCCGAGCAGCATCTCAACCATCCGCTCGGCCATGGCCAGCCCGGGCGGCGTGTGACCGCCGTCGGCCGCGTGCACGCTCCCCGCGTTCGCCCCGAACCGGATCGCCGTGCCGCGCTCCCTCGCCAGGGCCAGCACCCGCTTCAGGCCGTCCGGGTCGTCCGTGTTGCCGGGGTTGAGGCGGATCTTGGCGCAGCCGGCCTCGACCGCGAGGACCGCCAGCGCCGTCGAGAAGTGGATGTCACCGACCAGCGGCACGGGCGACGCCGCGACCAGGCCCGGCAAGGCCTCCGCGTCGGGCAGGGCGGGCACCGCCACACGCACCAACTCGCATCCGGCCTCCGCCAGGCGCCGAATCTGGGCGAGCGTCGCCTCGGCGTCCCGCGTGTGCGTCGAGGTCATGCTCTGGACGACCACCGGCGCGCCCCCGCCGATCGTCACGCGCCCCACGCGCACGGCGCGCGTCGGGCGGCGGGTCCAGGCCGGGGTCGGGTCAGAGCTCATGGCGGGCATTATGCGGCCGAGAGCGCGGCGGGTCAACGTCGAGCCGCTTGACCCCGGCGGCCCCGCCGCTACCATGGACCCGTCCCCGGAGGCCTGCCATGAAGACCCTGGCCCGCTTTGGCGTGTCCATGGACGCGGTCCTGCTTGAGGTGCTCGACGGGCTGGTCGAGCGGCGCGGCTACGCGAACCGCAGCGAGGCGATCCGCGACCTCGTCCGGGCCGCCCATGTCCGCGACGTCTGGGACCGCGGCGACGCCCCGGTCGTCGGCACGCTCACCCTCGTCTACGACCACCACGTGCCCGAGGTCGGCGAGCGCCTCACGAGCCTCCAACACGACCACGGCGACCTGGTCCACTCGACGATGCACGTCCACCTGTCGCACCACATGTGCCTGGAGGTCATCATCCTCAGGGGCGAGGCCGACGCCGTCCGGTCGCTGGCCGACCGGCTGCTGGCGGCGCGCGGCGTGAAGCACGGGGAACTGGTCGCGACCGCGGGAGAAGACCTCGCCTAGCGGTCGCCGAAGGGCATCAGGCGTCCGGCGGTACGAGGGCCCGGCCCACCACGACCGGCACCGGCCGCCGCCGCGTCAGCCGCCACACCACCAGCCCCGCGACTCCGAGCACCAGGACGCCCGCCGCCACCGGCACCACGATCGCCAGCACCGCCAGCACCGTCGCGCTCACGCCTTCGAGCGTCGAGAGCACGGGGTTGGCGATGCCGCCGGTCACGGCGGTGGAGCCCGCGCGGCCGGTGACGGTCGCGGCTTGGACCGTGGCGGCCGCTCCGCCGCCCGCCACCACCGCCAGCGACCACTTCAGCAACGGGCTGACGTCGGTGACGGCGGCGGCCATGACGACGACGCCCGCGACCACCGCCGCCGGCGTCGCGATCGTGTCCAGGGCGTTGTCGAGCCAGGGGATGTAGTAGGCGGCCACTTCGAGGCCGGTCGCCAGACTGAACGCGACGATGGCCGGCCACGAGCCGATCCAGTCGAAGCCGGCGGCCAGGTGCAGATGCCCGGCCTTGGCGCCGATGGCCATCACCAGCAGCGGGACGAACACGCGGAACCCGCATGCCGCCGCCAGCCCCACGCCGACCAGGATGCTGAGCATCGCCTCGTACTCGTTCATAACCGCCTCCCTGTGGCCGCACGGTCTCCGCGGCCCTTTTCATTCTACATGCGGGACGCCGCAAGGCCACCCCGTATTCGGTCGCGCGCGCACGGGGGCGCATGAAGAACCGGCCGCCCCGTGTGCGGGACGGCCGGTCGATACGCGCTGCGAGGCGGGGCGGGCCTACTTCCTGGCCCGCTTCTTCGCCTTCTTGGACTTCGTGGCCTTCTTCTTCGGCTTCGCCTTCGGGGCGTCCCCGTTCTTGATGGCCGCATGCGCCGCCGCCAGCCGCGCTACCGGCACGCGGAACGGCGAGCAGCTCACGTAGTCGAGGCCGACCTCGTGGCAGAAGGCGATGCACATCGGATCGCCGCCGTGCTCGCCGCAGATCCCCAGCTTCAGGCCCTTGCGTGCGGCGCGGCCCTTGGTGACGGCAATGCGGACGAGTTCGCCGACGCCCGCCTGGTCCAGCGACTGGAACGGATCGTAGTCGTAGATGCCCATCTCGACGTACTGGCCGAGGAACTTGCCGGCGTCGTCGCGGCTGAAGCCGCACCCCATCTGCGTCAGGTCGTTCGTGCCGAAGCTGAAGAACTCGGCATTCTCGGCGATCTGGTCGGCGGTCAGGGCACCGCGCGGGACCTCGATCATCGTGCCGATCTTGACGTCCGGGGCCTTGCGCTTGCCCATCTCGGCCTTCACCTCGTCAAAGGCCTCCAGGACGATCGCCTTCTGGTGCGCCAGCTCCTTGACGTGGCCCGCCAGCGGAATCATGATCTCCGCTTTCGCCCCGCGCACCTCGTACGCCGCCTCCAGCACCGCCCGCGCCTGCATCCTCGTGATGGCCGGATAGGTGATGCCGAGGCGGCAGCCGCGATGCCCGAGCATCGGGTTGAACTCGTGCAGCGATTCGACCTTCTCACGCACCTGGGCCGCCGACACGCCCAGCACCTTGGCCATCTCCTGCTGGCCTTTCTCGTCGTGCGGAACGA
>CAYNLG010000078.1:0-17177 GCA_964397995.1 uncultured Anaerolineales bacterium | reverse complement strand
GTCGCGGCATGATTACCGTCAGTCCAGTGTCCAAGAAACCGAGGGCGGTACACACGGCGCGAGCTCACGGGCCGGGAACCCGTGTTACCCGTGTTACGGAAAGGCGGCGCGGGCCGCTCGATACCGAAACAGATGGGGAAGAGGGTTGACAGCGGCGTCGCGGGCCCTAAGATGAGGGGCACGTGACGCGGGGTGGAGCAGTCAGGTAGCTCGTCGGGCTCATAACCCGAAGGTCGCGGGTTCGAATCCCGCCCCCGCTACCAACCGCTTCACGGCCCCGGCCTCTGCCGGGGCCGTTTCTTTTTCTGTCTCTCGCCGCTCGATGTCCCCGGTGGGCTTCAGGACCATCGGGCCAACGTACTGCTCGATGAAGTCCCGCATCTCGCTCGGCGTGGCCACCGTGGCAAGCGACTGCTCGGCTTCCGCCAGGGCCTGCCGGACGGCGCTGGCCAGCCGGGCGGTGCTATCGTTGGCGTCGGCGGCGAGCTCGGCCACGGCCTGCTGGAGCCCCTCGCGCCGCGTCTCCAACTCCCCCATCTGACGCGACACCGCGCGCTTCGCCGTCGCGTCGATGTCCGGGTCCACCAGGAGCCGGGTCATCGAGGCGATCTTCTTGTCGAGTTGCTTGACCTTGCCGCGGATGCGCTGGAGTTCGCCGCGGTTGGACTGCACGAGCTTCCGGGCTTCCTCGATGGCATCCTCGATCACCGAGTCGGCATCGGCGAACACCTCGTCGTAGGTCTGCTTCACCCGCTCCATCAGCAGGTCTTCGCGAACGCTCGCGGCGTTGCCGCAGGCGTCCCGCCCTCTGCGCTGCCGGCATCCGCACTGGTAGTAGTGGTACTCGCCCTTGCGGTTCCTGCTGGTTCGCCGATAGCACACGCTCCCGCATTCCTCGCAGAAGATCATCCCGGTGAACGGTCGGTAGGCTGGGGCGAGAAGCTGCCCGTTGCCCCTGCGCGGGCGGGCGTGGAGTGCCAGCCGCTCTTGCGCTTCGGCGAAGGTCTCGTCGTCGATGATCCGCAGGCTCTCGTCGTGTCGTTCGAGGTGCTCCGACTCGTCCCGCCAGACCGGGACCCGCCGGCCGGTCCGCTTGTTGAGCTTGAACCGCCGGCGGTTGTAAACGATCCGCCCGGTGCAGATGTCGTTCGTCAGAACGCGCCGGACGCTGGTGTGGGTCCATGTCGGGCACCGCCGCGTCGGGATGCCGCGCTTGGCGAGCCGCTGGGCGAGGGCCTTCAGCCCGACCGATTCGGTGGTGTAGACCTGGAACAGCCACCGCACGACCGCGGCCTCTTCCTCGTTGACGGCGAGTCGGTGCAGGCCGCTGTCGGTCTTGTCGATACGGTAGCCGTAAGGCGGCGGTCCGCCCGTCCATGCCTTCTGCTCGAACCGCTTGACCAGGCCGTCGCGGGTGCGCTCGGCCAGAACGCGCGAGTAGTGCTCGCTGATGACGAGGTGCATCCCGCGGGCGAGCGCGTCCTTGCCTTCGGTGACGCTGACGACCTCGACGCCGCTGTCCTCAAGCTGGGCGATGATGGCGCTGGTTTCGGCCAGGTTCCGGCCCAGTTGGTCACATTTGTAAACGAGGACGCGATTCACCTTGCCGGCTTCAGCGTCCGCCAGGAGCCGAAGGAGTGCCTCGCGCCCAGCATCGGTCTGTCTGCCCGGCACGTTACGAACCCGACGCCGCGGTCGTCCCCTCTGATGCGGTGGATTGCGTCACTGTGGGGAACCGCGCGGTTGGTTGCTGGCTTGGTTGCCGGCCCGCCTAGGATGACAGGGCGTCAACGAGGACTCCCGCGATCCGCTCTGCGGCGCGACCGTCCCACTTCTCCGGTATGGCGCAGGTAAAGTCTTCTGCTGCCATGATCGCCCGGAAGGCCGCCAGGATGCGCTCTGGGTCGGTGCCAACCACCTGATTGCAGCCCACGTCGACGGTGACCGGGCGTTCGGTATTTTCGCGGAGGGTCAGGCACGGCACCTGGAGGATGGTGGTTTCCTCCTGGATGCCCCCGGAATCGGTCAGCACGAGCCGCGCCGATGCCATCAGCTTCAGGAAGTCGAGGTAGCCCATGGGGTCGATAACGTACAGGCCATCCATCGCCGCCACACGATCTCCCAGGGGGGAGGCGGCCAGGTTCTTGCGGGTTCGGGGGTGGGCCGCGAACACGATCGGCAGGTCCTGCTGGATGACGTCGAGGGCGTCCAGGATGCCGCGCAGCCGCGCAGGGTCGTCCACGTTGCCGGCCCGGTGGAGGGTGAGTGCGGCATAGGCGCGGGGCTTGAGCCCGAGCCCGTCGAGGACGCCTGATCCCTCAGCCTTGGCGAGGTTCGCCAGCAGCGTGTCAATCATGACGTTGCCCACGAAATGCACCCGCTCCGCGGGAATCCCCTCGGCCTTCAGGTTGGCCATCGCGCTCGGCTCCGTGGTGAAGAGCAGATCGGAGATGGCGTCGGTCAGCAACCGATTAATCTCCTCCGGCATGCGGCGGTCGAAACTTCGAAGGCCGGCCTCGACATGAGCCAGTGGGATGCCGAGCTTCACGGCCACCAGTCCGGTGGCGAGGGTGCTGTTGACGTCGCCCACCACGACGACCACGTCCGGCTGGTGTTCCACGCAGACGGCCTCGAAGGCCTTCATGATCTCGGCGGTCTGGACGGCGTGCGATGCTGAACCGATACCCAGGTTTATGTCCGGTTCAGGGATGCCAAGCTCGCGGAAGAACAGGTCGCTCATCCGCTCGTCATAGTGCTGGCCGGTGTGGACGAGGACGGGCTCGACACCGCCGAAACGGCCGTAGGCGGCCATCAGGGGTGCGATCTTCATGAAATTCGGCCGAGCCCCGACGACATTGAGAATCTTCATGTTCCCCCCGTACCATTCGCGACGTTGCGCCGTTTCCTTCCTCAGAGGATACGCCAGAATCGCGTGGACGCAACCGGATTCCCAGCGGCCCCCGGGGCTCGGCTGCCACGGTAACCGCAAGTGACCAGCCTTCCGAGGTCATCGCCTTGGCGGGGATACAGCACGCCATACCAAAGGGCCTCCATGGTATACTTTGAGAGGAGTCCCGCTTGCCCGGAGCCGGACGGCTTCTGGGACGGATTCTGGTGGCCCGTGCCAACCATAGGGGACGGCCGCGTACGCTGTGGTAAACAATTGTAGCCCAGAATGTACATTATGCCAGTGAGCTCCCGTTTTTCAGCCCTATTCGAACTTGACAAAGGCCACATCCTGGTGTATGGTCTCGTATTAGCACTGTGTCGGCTTCCCGCACGCCGCTAGGAGCCGACGAAACGAAAGGATGTTGGGTGGCAAGGGGGGAGTTCTTGGTGCCGGCGCGAGAGGTGCAACGGAGATTTGTCGCATCAGGGCCGCAGGTGGTGCCTTCTCTTTCCCCTTCAGCAGTACCGCATCGTGGTGCGGGTGCGCCGTGACCGGCGCCCCTGAGAACGAGCAACCCCGGGCGAAACGCCCGGTTTCGGACAACTAGGGCATAAAAAGGCGGACCAGCGCTCGTCCTTGCCGGGGAGGCTGATCCGCCAGGGTCGGTGCGCCGGGGACGTTGCGCCCACGGCGACCGTGTACGTGCTATTAAGTATAGCCGGCGCATCGGCCCCTGTCAACCTGGGACGGGCTCGCCCCGCCAGGTTGGAAAGGGGCTTGCGATGCCGGAGCCTATCACGATTGTCGGATTCGGCGCTGGGTTGTTTGCGTTGACGTGGCACGTTGCGCGGCGATTCTTCACCCTCGCGAAGGAGGTCTTCGACGTCTTGGTCGGGGCCGCTCTGCTGGTCCTCAGCCTCCCCCTGCTCGCCCTCTGCGCCCTCTTGATCAAACTGTCGAGCCGCGGACCGATCTTCTTCACGCAGAAACGGATCGGCCGCGATGGCGTATTGTTCACGATGTACAAACTCCGCACCATGTATGCTGACGCGGAGTCCGCCACCGGGGCCGTCTGGGCCCAGAAGGGCGATGCGCGGGTCGTTCCCGCCTGCCGCTGGATGCGCCGCAGCCACGTCGACGAACTCCCCCAACTCATCAACGTTGTGCGGGGCGACATGTCCCTCGTCGGCCCCAGGCCTGAGCGGCCTGAGATCCTGGCCGAACTTGAGACGGTCTACCCCGAAATCCGGAAGCGCCTGGCCGTGCGGCCGGGGATCACCGGCCTCGCGCAGGTCCGCAACGGCTACGACACGTCCGTCGAGGCTTTCCGGGAGAAGCTGCGGTCGGACTTGGAGTACATCGAGCGACAGAACTGGAGCACCGAGCTTCGCATCCTCGCGGCCACGTTCGGCAAACTGAACGACAAGGAGGCCCACTAGGCCATGCGTCTCTCGCGGCCAACTCGGATGGCGGCTCTGGTGGGTTCCGCGGTTGCCCTGCTGTGCGCCGCCTCGACGGCCCACGGCATCACCTACGGCCTGAAGTCCGAGAACTACTTCAACCAGCCTCCCGGCCAGTACTCCGGCGCGCCGACCCACCTGTTTACCTTCCGCGAGGACGGGTCGCAGTTCACCGACCTCGGCGAGCTGCGCCTCGGCGGGGCCGGTCTCGATGCCGACGGCCTGGCCATCGGACCCGGCCACGGCCTGCTCGCCTTCCAGCTGACCGAGGCCAACGACAAGCTGGGCCACCCGCGCGACGCCCGGCTCATCGCCATCGACCCGACCACGGCGACGGCGACACCCGTCGGGGCCTGGCTGACGGGGCGCGACATCCGCGGGGCGGTCTTCGACGCGGCCGACCGGCTCTGGGCCGTCGACGCCCTCGGCAACGAACTCCTCGAAATCGACCCGACCGACGGGTCGGTCATCGCCGGGTCGGCCGTCCCCCTGGCCCTCGCGGACGTCGACACGAGCTGCGACCTGGCCGTCGACGCCGACGGCACGTTCTGGCTGACAAGCCTCGACCGCGTCGCGGGGGCCTCGGTCATCCACACCCTCGACCCGGCCACCGGCGCGGTCACGGCGCAGCACAGCGACCCCGGCCAGGGTCTCGTGGGCCTGGCCTTCTCGCAGGCGGCGGGGCCGGACGACCTCTTCGCCTTCGACGTGAATATGAACAGCGTGCCGGGCCTGGGCGACAACGACGACGTCTTCCGCTACGACGTCGCGAACGCGTTCGCCCGGACGGTTCTGCACGGCAACGTGATCCAGGACTTCAACGCCGGCCGGGGTGACCTGGCGGCCCTGATCGTGCCCGAACCCGTCACGGTGACGGGGCTCCTGATCGGCTTCGGGTCCCTGGGGTCGTACCTGCGGCGCAGGCGGCCCGCGTAGCAACACCGCCGCCCCCGGGAGCGGCAGAGGACTCCCGGACACATGAGACAGAGCCGGCCCCGACGAGGCGCCCGGGGCCGGGACACACGAGGGGTACCCGGCGCCCGAACGGAAGCGAGTGGGCTGTGAAGGCACGAACCGACGCACACACACACACGACGTGGCTCCGCTGGGCCACGCGGGTCGCGGCCGGGGCGTGTGTCGCCCTTCTGGCCGCGACCCCGGCGGGGGCGACGTCCCTCGGCCAGGTGCGACTGAAGTACGCGAGCGTCTCGCCGCGCCGGGCCGCCAACCTGACGGTCGACGGCAAGACCACCAACGGCCTCCTGACCGGCAAGTACAACCTGCGCCTCGATGGCGGCTTCACGCCGACCGGCGAGGGTGAGGCCGTCTACGACGCCGCGGTGAACGGGCTGGTCGGCACGTTCTGTGCCGACGTGCGGCAATGGGCCCCGACGTCCTACAAGGTCTACGACGTGTATGCCCCCGAAGACGCCCCCATCGGCGGGGGCAACACGGCCATGCAGGGCGAGAAGGCCTGGGACCTGAGGCGCCTCTTCGACCAGCACACCGGCGACCTCGGCACGCACGACGGCGCGGCCGCGTTCCAGGCCTGCGTCTGGGAGATCGTCTACGAGGACGTGGCCAACGCCTACGACGTCCACGCGGGCGCCCTCTCGATGACCTACTACTGGGGCAGCGGCTGGCTCGACACCGCCAACACGTGGCTGGCGGCCCTCGGCACCGACGAGCCCGACGTGCCGCTCCGGGTGCTCGCGAACCCGGACAACCAGGACTTCGCGATGTGGGTGCCGGGACTCCCGGCCGACCCCATCCCCGAGCCGGTCACCGTGGCCGGCCTGGTCCTGGGCGTGGGCAGCCTTGCCGGCTACGTCCAGCGGCGGAAGGGCTGAGCGAGAGCAATCAGGAAGAACCAACCGCGCGGGCTCCGGCGCGACCGCCGGGTATCGGACGCGCGGCCAGAGAACACGAACACGATCCTTCTGAAGGGAGGCGGACCATGCGTTATGTGACACTGCTTGCGGCCGTTGGGCTTGTCTTGGCCGGGACCGGGACGGCCAGCGCGACAACGCTGTGGGGCTCGTCATCTCCCGGCTGGGGTATCGGCGGGCCGGAGATTTTCAAAGTCGAGACGTCCTCGGGTCAAGTTGTGGCGGGGTCGAAGTGGAGCTACACAGACTACAACTGGATCATGGGACTGGCTGACTCGGGAAACTACCTGTACGCCACAGCCGACAAATCGACAGAGCAAGGTAGCGTCAAGTTGCTGAAGATCGACCGCTGTACCGGGGCCGTCTTATCGACGACCGATGTCGCGGATCTCCTGGGCACCAACTACTCGCAGATCCACGCCCTGGAGTACGTCGACGGGACTCTGTACGGCGTCGAGAACTGCACTTGGGATGAAACATACCGTGGCAACGCAATCGTCATGTCCCTCGATGCGGGTGGTGACGTTACTGGTGCAGCAGCGGGTGCATACGTGGGGTCGGCACCGGACGGCGGCCTTGAGTACCAAGATGGTGTGTTCTATGCATCCTCGTGGAAGTCGGGAGGCAATCCCGGTGAGAGTTGGCTCGCCACCATCGATGCTGCTGACATCGGCGACGTTGCTGAAACCTTCGACAAAACGCTCTATACCACGCCAGCGTCCGGCCTGATGAGTGGATGGCAGTTCGGTCCCGCCGGTGATCTAATTGGCGTGTCTTGGCAAAATGCCGGGCTCTACGCAATTGATCCTGCAACGGGCGCAACGACGACCCTTTACTCGTCGGTAAGTGGCCTGAGCGCAGGACACACCTTCAGCGGCTTGGACGCCGTCGTCCCCGAACCCCTGACCATGGCCGGCCTGGTCCTGGGCGTGGGCAGCCTTGCCGGGTACGTCCGGCGGCGGAAGGGAGTCTGACCCATGATGGTCGCCGGCGCGGCCGGCGCCCGCGAGACGCGAGAGCGAACCCGGCGGCACGGGCCGTGAGGGGCCGCCCCCCTTGGGCGGCTTGGCCGGTGCCGATTCGGACAGCGGAACCCATATACGGGACAGGACGACCACGAGGGACGCGCGTGCAGGGGGGAAAGCCGCCTATGACCGACGCGTCGTAAGCCCCACACGGGGCCAAAACCGGCACACCAGGTGCGTGCCGAGACGGGCGGGAAGCCGGGCGCGCGGCGCGCGGCTTCCCGGCCGGGCTTGACGGTCAGGCCCGGCCCAAGCGCTGGTGACGGACACCGGCAGAACACACACACAGGATTTAAGGAGTACGGACATGCGATATCTGACAGCTGCAGCGGCCCTCGGCCTTCTGCTGGCCGCAACGGGCGCGGCCGAGGCCGTTTCCGTGGACCTGTACGTGGACAGCGCGCCCAATGTGTACGGTTCACCGGATTGGGCCCCGTGGTGGGCCACGACCAAGGATGACGTCGCAGCGGGGGCATTCACAAACATGCGTACGGGGACGTTCCCCGGCACGACCGTCATGAGTCCCTATGACGAGATCGTCTACAGCACCGGGGACTTGGGGAAGCGCCTCCACTGGATCTACTGGGTTCCGGGGGAGACCATGACCAATCTGGATGGGAAGTTTGAGGTCAAATGGACCGTCGACTGGGCCGGCACGGAGTGGACGCTTGATGACGATGGCAATTGGGCCATGGATGAGGCGGAACTGGGTTGGGCTGCTCCTTCCACCAGGTGGGAGGACTACGACGACAATATGGGCACATCGGGCGTGGTCGGCAGTATCGGTTTCGCCTGGTGGGCCACGGACGATGATGCACCACCGCCCGACACGTATGGTAGTCCGTACGATGAGACCGACCAAGCGGATATCGACGCACTGGCCGCGATCGTCAAGTCCTACCAATCGCACGCCCTGGGCCAGGTTCGGTACCGGGAGTCACCTACCGACGATTGGCAGTATTCGTCGCTGGACGTGCAAATGGTCCCCGAACCCCTGACCATGGCCGGCCTGATCCTCGGCGTCGGCAGTCTGGTCGGCTACGTGCGGAGACGGAAGGCATAGCGCGTGCAGAAGACCATGGGAAGGCGGCCGCTGCCGCCGCCTTCCGCCGCCGGGGCCCGCCTCGGGCCGTCGGCGGCAACGAGAGGGCAGCAAAGGGGGGAGTCTCCCCAAGGAGCGCAGCCGCAATGAGATATGCAGCAGCCGTACTGGCAGTAGGCTTGGTACTGGTCGTCACCGGGACGGCCGAGGCCAACACAGTCGCGTCGTCGACGATGTGGTTCCAGGGCGCCCTGACCTACGACTCGGGGACTGGGGCTTACACCGGTACCATTGACGCCACCTCCGGCACGTATTACATGCCGGGCGGCCCGGGCACAGTCTATGACTCGGTCGATGGCCGATGGGAAACGCCGGATGGCGAACTGGCCCAAGGCGGCTTCGACGTGTATGCCAGGCAGGGCGGAACAGCCTATTACGACGACGCGGTACAGGGGACGATCGGGGCGGACCATGACGGCTACTCTGGCGGAGGCGGCTGGGGTGCGTTCTACGATCCAGACGTTGCCGACTATTACCATTACCAGCTGACTCTTACGTCCAGCAACTGGTACCTGGAATACAAGTCAGATGCCCTTGGGACGCCCATGTCGGGGGCGATGGATTGGTCCGCCCTGCTGGCCTCAGAGGACGATGTGGGTCAGTACCGGGGGCTCGTCCCGGCAGATCCTGATGCGAACGATGGCGACGCTGCTCTCAACGGGGGTGGCGCCGGGGCCTGGGACATGGACTGGACGTGGGGCAGTGAAGTCATCCCGCTCCAGTATGGCACCTTCGCCGTGGACGTGACGGATATCGGGGGGGGCGAGTACCAAGTGAGCCTGACCCCCGTCCCCGAACCCCTGACCATGGCCGGCCTGATGTTCGGCGTCGGCAGTCTGGTCGGCTACGTCCGTCGCCGCAAAGCGTAACGTGCAGCCAACCGGAGGCCGTTTCACAGTCTGAGAGAAAGGGAGGCATCCGTGAGACGCATGAAACCCTCCGTAAGGGGCCGCCCGCGAGGCGGCCCGGCCACGGTGGCCGCGCTGCTCGCGACCGCCGCGGTCCTTGCCCTTGGTCCGCCCGCGTGGGCAACGTCCCTGGGCCAGGTCGACCTGCGGTACTACACGGTCAACCCGTATGTGAACGCCATCGCCCACCTGGACGGCGGCACGCGAACGGTTGTGGCCGGGCGGTACCTCCTGCAGGTGGACACCACGCCGGGGACGTACTCGGGCCAAGGGGAAGACGTGGTAGATGCCGCCAACATCAACGGTGTGATCGGCACGTTCTGTGCCGACCTGGAGCAGTATACGCTGGCGGACTATACCACGTACGACGTGTACCACCCGGAGCTCGCGCCCATCGGGGGCGACAACGTGCCCATGGGCATCGAGAAGGCGTGGGACCTCCGGCGCCTCTTCGATCAACACACGGGCGACGTCGGGAGCCACGTCGGAGCGGCCGCCTTCGAGGCGTCCGTCTGGGAAATCATCTACGAGACGAGCGGCACGTACGACGTCACCGCCGGTCGGCTCTGGATGGAGAGGTACGCCTCCTGGAACCCCGACGACTGGCTGACCCTGGCCAACTCGTGGCTCTCGAGCCTGGGGACCGACCAGCCGGACGTCGGTCTGCGGGTCCTCGCGAACGAGGGCTACCAGGACTACGCCCTGTGGGTGCCCGGGTTGCCGACCGACCCCATGCCCGAGCCGGTGACGGTGGCCGGCCTGGTGATGGGTATCGGTTGCCTGGGCCGGTACGTGCGCCGGCGGCGGTGAGTGCCGTGCGGCGTCGAGGCGAAGACGGACGCCCCGCCGGGGGGATCCCCTCGCCCCCCGGCGCGCGGGCGCTGTGAATGGCCGGCCCCGGTCGTTCGTGAGACGGATGGGCCGGTTCGTGAGAACCCGAAGGCGAGTGCAGAACCCATGACAAGGAGACGCACAATGCGACACACCTTACAGATCCTTGCCGGGACGGCGGTGCTGGTGCTGCTGGTCGGGGTCAGTGCGCGCGCGAGCACGTTCCCGTACAACTCGTGCGGGCCGTTCGTCGAGCCGATCCCCGGCTGCAAGGTGCCGACGCCTTGCCAGGTGCCCGGCAAGGAGTACTCGAACCACATCGACAAAAACCAGATGGGCTTCCCATCGTGGCTGCAGGTCCTGATGTGGGATGGGCAGGGCGGCGTTGCCGACACGTTCAACTACATGGGCAGCGGAGTCACGACCGACGACCCGCCGCTGGAGCCCGAGGTGGACGCGCTGGCCAACTGCCAGGACACGCTGTATCACGCGGTCATCGAGGACCAGGCGTCGCTGCTCTGGTCGACGACGGCCGACCCTCAGATCTACTACGAGAAACCGCACTGCTGCTCGGGTGCCGACGTCTGGGCGTATGTGCCCTGCATCAACCCGGGCTTCGATACAATGTTGGACGCGAAAGACCTCAACGACGTCGATGGCCTGGAGGTCTGGGGCGAGGAGATGGTCGACGACTCAAACCGGTTCTCACTGGCCGGCGATCCGGGCGGCATCGCCGTCTGGGCGTATGATCCCTATGCCCCCGGCGGCCCGGTGAGTACGGAGTGGTTGAGCGACGTGGCCATCGCCGCGGCGCTCGAGCCGCTGGTCGGCACAATCAGCTACGAGGACATCGACCTCGACGCCATGATGACCTGGGATGCCGATTGCGGCGACGGTCTCTTCGACGACGCAGTGGATTCCATCCTGTTCAGCTTGGCGCCGGTCGGCACCTTGGACGGAGGCGAGATCTTCGTCTGGGACGCGACGGGTGTCCGGTACCTGTATCACGGGTGCCACCTCTGGGACACGGGCCACGTGGTCCAGGGATACGCCGGCAGTGCGAGTGAAAACGTGAATGCCCTGGAGGCCGTGGCGGTGCCGGAGCCGGTGACGCTGGCCGGCCTGGTGCTGGCCATCGGCAGCCTGGGGCGTTACGTCCGCCGCCGTCGATGACGGTTCCCGGTGCGATCGCCTCAGGGCGCCCGCGCCGCTGATAGACGCCAACGTGGACGGTCCCGGCGGGTGGCGTTGCCGCCTGCCGGGACGGGTCCACCGGCCCGGGATGGTTGAGCCGGGAACGTACGCGTCTGTTTTGGCATCACGCATCACCGCAAGGCATGCCGATCCGGGGGTTGGCGGCCATCGTGACGAGCACCGGGGGAGAAGCGACGAAAGGAAACACGATGCGTTCACCCGCTTTTCTATGCGGGCTCGGCGTGCTGGCGGTGCTGGCCCCGGTCGCGTCCGGTGCCGTCGTCAAGGTCAGTGACGTGCCGAGCTACGCCCAGGCCCCCGCGGGCTTTGCCGGGTACCCGACCGGGTTTCCCGGCTGCGCGCCGACAGCCGGCGGCATGGTCATCGGCTACTGGGACGGCCAGGGCTACGACGACCTGATCCCCGGCAGCAACAGCTGGGCGGACAACCGGCCGGCCGTCGAGGCCATGATCGGCTCGGCGGGCCATTACGACGACTACTGGGACGCGGATGCGACTCCGCCCCTGCACACCGATGACTGCGTGGCCGACTTCATGGGCACCAGCCGCGACCCGAAGGGTAACGGGCAGACGTCCGAGGCGGCCGTGTACTTCGGCCTTGTGGAGTACGCCAAGAGCCGGGGCTACGAGCATGCCAATGGGTGGTTCTCGCTGTTCGGGGGTCTGTGGGACCGGTTTGTGGCCGAGATCGACGCCGGGCGGCCGATGGTCTTCGCGGTAGACACCGGCGGCGACGGGACGGTGAACCACTGTGTGACGGTCGTCGGATACGACGATTCTCCCGGGGCCGAGCGGTACTACTACCACGATCCGAACGTGGTGGGCATCGAGTACGACGCGGCCTTCCAGCCTGTCGGCACGGCGATGGGCATCAGTTCGGGGCATTGGTTCGCCCCGGTGCCTGAGCCGGCGACGCTGGGCGTCATGGTTCTGGGCTTGGCCGCGACGGTCGCTCGAGGTGGGTCCCGCCGCCCGTGATCAGGCCCCACGCTCCCGATTGGTACGGGGCCGCGCTTCCCAGGCCCAGGGGGCCGGCCCAGCCGGCCGTGGCGGCGCGGCTGGCCTACGGCGCGCCTGCGGTACGCCGACACCGCTGGCACGGCAAGCGGCGCGGCTCGGGGGGCAGGTTCGCCGCGGTGGCGTACACGTGGGTTCCCGTGCATGCCCGGTGTCGGCACGCGATTCGGAGTAGCACGTTGCCACGGCCTTGCTGTCCGAGTGACGGTTAGCCTCCCTTGTACGCCCGTGGCGAAGAATTGCGTTGCGTCTTGGTGGATTTCGTGTATAGTTTACCATCGGTACGTAAGGCAGCGCGGCGTGGTCGCGCTGTGAGCAGAAGGGTCGGTGCGCACCTCGGCATGGCTGGACCCTGTGGGGGTTCGGTGCCGGGTCGGTATACGCACAAGCCGGGGGGACATATGGCGCCTGGATTCCGCCGCACGGCGTGTCTCTTGGCCATCGCGAGCGCGCTGGCCACAGGTGGGGGTTGCGCCGGGCAATCCGGCCGTCTCCACGCCTTCCTGCAGGACCGCCCCAAGCCCGTTTCGGGGGTCCCGTACCGCGTGTTGCCCCCCGACGTGATCACGGTGCGCTCGACGTACGTGCCGGAGATCAACGGGGTGTCGCAGCAGATCCGGCCGGACGGCATCATCAATCTGCCGCTGGTGGGCGAGATCGACGTCGTCGGAGACGAGCGAACGGGCCTCACGCCGGTTCAGATCGAAGAGCGAATCACCGAGGCGGCCCGGGACTACTACGAGCGCGTGGACGCCACGGTCGAGGTTGCGGGGTACAACTCGCAGCGGGTGTACGTGTTCGGGCAGGTGGGCCGCCCGGGGCCGCAGGCTTGGACCGGGGCGAACACGGTGCTCGACCTGCTGGCCACCAGCCAGCCGACGCAGATGGCCTGGCCGGAGCGGATTCTGCTCGTGCGTGGCAAGACGCCAAGGCGCGGTGGTTACCGGGTTGACGTCAAGCTTCTGGAGGAAGCCGGGGCCGAGGCGCCCGAGGTTGGGACCGACGAGGCGGCAGCGCCGACGGTGGTGGCGACGGCCGAGGCCTTGACCGAGGGGGAGAGCGGGCCGTCCGCTCCTGAACAGACGGAGGCCAAGGTCATGCGCATCGACCTGACGGCCATGTTCGAGAAGGGAGACCTGTCGCGGAACGTGTACCTGCAGCCGGATGACATCGTGTATGTCCCGGCGAACCCGCTGGCGGAAGTGGGGCTGGCGATCCAGCAACTGCTGTTCCCGATCCGGCCGGCGACCGAGACCTTGCGGCTGCCGGCGTCGACGGCCTACACGCTGGGGGGCTTTTGATGGCGTTTCCGCCGGATAGCGACCAAGGCAAGCAGAAGACGACGCCGCGCGACGTCCTGCGCGTGGTCTTCCGCCACCGCGGGCTGTTCGTCCTGGCGGCGTCGCTGTTCGCGATCGCGGCACTGGCGGCCATTCCGTACGTGCCCCAGTTCGAGAAGAAGTACACGGGCATGGCGAAGTTCGAGCGGCGCGCGGACGCGGCCTCGCAGGCGAAACGCGGCGAGGCGGAATCGTTCGAGGCCGTCAAGCTGACCCTGGAGCACGAACTGGCCGGCCGCGGGGCCATCGAGCGGGCCATCGATGAGCTCGGCCTGACCCGCGGCTTGCCGCGCACCCAGGACGGCGAACTGACACCCAAGGGCATCAAGGCGAAGCAGAAGATGGTCAAGCGGCTGCGCGAGGCCGTGCGGGTGCGGTGGGAGGTGCGGAGCGAACAGGTCGACCTAGTGTCGGTCAGCTTCACGCACGAGGACCCGGAGCTGGCCCGCGAGCTTCCGAACACGCTGGTGCGGAATTACATCAACCGAGTCAGCGAGAGCATCGTCGAGCGGCTGAGAGCCAGCCACCACTTCCTGGAGCGGCAGGTGGCTGACGCCGAAGAGCGCCTAGCGGCCGCGACGAAGCGCCGCATCGAATTCGAGGCCGAGCACGGGGGCATGCTGCCCGAGTCCCCGGGCGCCCTCCAGGAGAAGATGCGCGAGATCAGCGCGGACATTGACACCGTGCGGCGGCAACAGACGACGGCCCGCCAGAAGCTCCAGCGACTCCAGGCGCTGGCCGAGCAGGTCCAGACCGACCCCGACGAGCCGCTCCAGGTGGTCATGGGGCCGAACCCCGAGCTGGAGCGGTTGCGGGAGAAGCGCCGCGAGTACCAAGAAGGTCTTGCGAACGCCCGGACCCTGAACCACATGACCGAGCGGCATCCGACCGTGGTCACGCTCCGGGAGAAGATCGCCGAACTCGAGCAACAGATCGCCGAAACCCCGGAAGAAGCCGTCCTCGAGAAGGTCTACGGCAAGGGCAACGAGAGCGAGAACATCGCGATGGCCTTGGCGGCGGCGACGTCGGAGGCCGAAATGGCCGAGAGTGAGATGGGCCGCCTCCAGACTCGGCTGGACGCCCTGCAGAACCTGATTGCCAACTACGCCCCGGTTCGCCAAGAGTACCTTCGTATCGCCAAGCAAACGAGCGAACTCGAGGCCGAAAAGAAGAATTGGCAGGACCGACTGACTGGTGTCGAGATGGCCCTCTCGGCGGAGGTGGCCAAGCGTCGGACGCACCTGAATGCGGTTCAGTTGGCCGAGGAGCAGTTCACGCCGTCGTCGCCGTCGCTCGCGAAGGTGCTGGGCTTCGCCTTGGCCGGCGGCTTGGCCTTCGGCGGCGGGCTGGTCTTCCTCACCAACATGGCGGACCGCACGGTGTGGACGACCCGCGACGCCGAGAAGACGTTCGGGTTGCCCGTCTACGGGGTCGTGGGGGAGATCGTGCCGCCCCGTCGCCTCGCGTGGCGCGGCCTGTGCCGGTTCGTCATCGAGCCGGTGGTCGCGGTGGTGTTGCTGGCGGGTATCGCGCTTGGGTGCCTCAACACGGTGCTTTGGCTCCAGTATCCGGACGAGTACGCGGTGTGGACGGGGGCGCCGCTGGCGTACCTCGGGGCACGGGTGGTTGAGGTGTGGCCGATGGTGCAGCAGGCTTTGTAGGGTGTTCCATGTACCTTGACTTCTACAACTTACGCGAGTACCCATTCTCGATCGGGTGCGACGCGAAGTATTTCTACGAGAGCGCGGTCCACGCCGAGGCCCTCGCGAACATGGAGTACACCGTTCGCCAGCGGAAGGGCATGGTGCTGGTGACCGGCGAGGTCGGGGCGGGCAAGACCTTCCTCGGGACCATGCTGGGGGCGCGGCTCGGGCTGGGGACGCTGGCGGCGATGGTCCGCCACCCGCCGCAGTCCAGCAAGCAGCTCCTGCGAGCGCTCGCGGCCAAGGCGGGGCTGACCGTGCCGAACCGGGCCGACCGGCTCGCCCTCGTGGAGGAGCTGGAGCAGTACCTCGAGCGGCTGCACCGGCGGGGCCGGACGGCGGCGCTGTTCGTCGACGAGGCGCAGGACCTGCCGGCGTCGGTGCTGCAAGAGCTGCGGCTCATCTGGAACTGGGAGCGCGACGGCCAGCGCCTCGTGCAGATCGTGCTGATCGGCCAACCGGAACTGCGCGACCGCATCCTGGAGCCGAAGTGGGAGCCCCTGCGGCAGCGGATCGTACTGAGCTACCATCTGGGACCCCTCCCGGCCGAGGACGCGGGGACGTACGTGGCGCACCGCCTGGCCGTGGCGTCGGAGGGGCGGTCGCTTGCCGACTTCAGCCTGGAGGCCGTCTGCCGCGTCTACGAGGCCGCCGAGGGCATCCCCCGGCTGATCAACGTGATCTGCGACAACTGCTTGCTGACGGGGTACGCCAAGGGTACGCGGCGTCTCGATGCGGCGCTGGTGGACGAGGTGCTCCGCGACATGACTGTCTGGAATGCGGGGATGCTCCAGCCGGTCCGGGCGGGACGTCAGGACGGCGACTAGGAGTCTGCGGTGGGCAACGTACACGATGCCATGCGGAAGCATGCGGCCGAGCGGGCCGCCCACGCGGCGGCCGGGGACGAGCGCCCCGCCGCGGAACGCGGCGCCGCGCCGGCCGAGGCACGCGCCGCGCCTGCCACCCAGGACGAGCCGCGTTGGCCCGCGCGCCGGGCGCGGCCCATCACCAACGGCTACGCACCGGAACTGGTGGCCCACGGCGACCGCGGCGGGCGCTTGGCGGAGGAGTACCGGGCCCTGCGGACCAACCTGCTGGCCCAGTACGAGGACAGCCGGTTCTGCCTGCTGGTGACCTCGGCCCAAGGGGGCGAAGGCAAGACCGTGACGTGCCTGAACTTGGCGTTCGTCTTGGCCGAGATGGTTGACCGCCGGACGGTGGTGGTGGACTGCGACCTCCAGAAGAGCAACGTGAATGCGCTGCTCAGGCAGTCGGCGTCGCCGGGTTTGGCGGAGGTCCTGCGGGGCGAGACCCCGCTGGCCGAGGCGCTGCGCGAGACGACGTGCGAGAACCTCCATATCCTGACGGCAGGTCGCGTGGAGGAGGACGAGACGGGCGAGCTCATGGGACGGCCCGAACTGGAGGATTTGATCGGCGGACTTCGCAAGGACTACGACTTCGTCCTGCTGGACACGCCGCCCGTCCATGTGGCGGGCTCCAAGCGGCAATACGGGCGGAGCATCAGCCACTCGACCGCGGGCATCCTGGGCCGGACCGCCCAAGACGCCCTGCTCGTGGTGCGGATGAACAAGACGCGGCGGGAATCGGTGGAGGCGGCCCTTCGGCAACTGCGCGCGGCCCACGTGCGACCGGTGGGGTTGGTGCTGACGCACCAGCGCCACGTGATCCCGGAGTGTTTGTATCGGTTGTTCTGAGGCCGCGAGTGCTGCTTTCAGGATAGCTGACTAGCAGGCCGCTAAAGAATACCCTTTATTGCATTGACGCATCGCAACGGGAG
>CAYNLG010000077.1:0-17427 GCA_964397995.1 uncultured Anaerolineales bacterium | reverse complement strand
GGCAAAACAGCCAGGCAACGGCAGCCATAGCGGCGTCGTTGCCGCCGCAGTCCATGGAAGACGGCAACGGCGAAGACGACAACACAGCGAAAACTCACGGGCAGGATGCCCGTGCTACGGGAAAACGGCGGACGGCAAAACGGCGAACCGGAAGACGGCAGCGACTCCGTCGCCACAGCAAGGCGGGGATTGGATCCCCGCACGCCAGGACCCGGCGGCGCCGGACGTGAAAACGACAAAGCCGCACAAGACGGCATGGGCCGCTCGGCTTCGCCTTGCGGCTAATCGTGAACGGCAAAGCAAAACCCACGGGCAGGATGCCCGTGCTACGGGAGACGGCCACGGCAAGACGGCGAACCGCAAGACGGCAGCGACTCCGTCGCCCAGACAGGGCGGCGATTCGGATCGCCGCACTCCAGGACCTGGCGGCGCCGGGTAGGAAGGCGGCCGCGGCGCGTTACCCCCGAATCACCTTCTTCAGTTCCTGCCACGCGTAGCGGGCGAGGAGCCAGTTGGCGCCGCGGGCGATCTGGCCGGCAAACGACATCGCATAGTGCGGGGTCAGGTAGACCCGGCGCATCAGCTTCTTGACCAGGTCGTCGAGGACCTGTTTCTCGTCGGCCCAGGGCAGGCGGACCCAGGGGATGGCCTCGGCGTCGGGGTGCCAGTCGCCGACCAGGGTGCCGGTGGCGCGGGCTTCCTCGTAGGCCGCCGTCGCCGGATACGGCCGCAGGACGCCGAAGTTGACGGTCGTCGGCTT
The DNA here is from genome assembly GCA_964397995.1 of uncultured Anaerolineales bacterium. GTDB lineage: Bacteria > Planctomycetota > Phycisphaerae > FEN-1346 > FEN-1346 > CAYNLG01. The sequence goes on along the minus strand of CAYNLG010000077.1, from coordinate 16,667 downwards.
GTGGCGTCGGATGAAGTCGACGGTGGCGGCGACGGTCTCGGGGGTCTCGCCGGGGTAGCCGACGATCCAGCTGGAGTGGCTCATCATCCGGTACGTGCGGCAGAGGTGGACGGCGCGGGCCATCTGCTCGACGGTGGTGCGTTTGTTCATGCGGTCGAGCATGGCCTGGGAGCCGGACTCCATGCCGAAGGCGACGAGGTAGACGCCGGCCTGGCGGGCCTTGCGGGCGAGGTCCTCGGTGAAGACGTCGACGCGGCTCTTGATGCGGAAGGAGATGTCGAGCTTTTCCTTGAGGATAAGGTCGAAGACGGCCAGGGCGCGGCGGGTGATGCCGGTGAAGGTGTCGTCGCAGATCTCGACGTCCCGGATGCCGCGCTCGCGGATGAGGGTGAGTTCGTGGACGACGTCCTCGGGGGAGCGGGTGCGGTACTTCTGGCGGAAGTTGTAGCAGAAGCCGCACCGGAACGGGCAGCCGCGCGACGTGAAGAGGGTGTCGACGGGTTTGGCGCGGACGAGGATGGAGTAGTAGCGCTTCTGGTCGTAGGCGCGGGCGACGAGGTCGCGGGCGGGGAGCGGGACGCGGTCGAGGTCGTCGGGGAAGTCAGGGGGCGGGCCGAGGCGGACGGTGCCGCCTGAGTCGCGGTAGACGATGCCGGGGACGTCCTGGACGCGGCCCTGGCCGTGGAGGGCGCGGCAGAGCCGGATGAGGGACGCCTCGGCCTCGCCGAGGACGCCGAAGTCGACCTCGGCGAACTGGGCGAGGGTCTGGACGGGGACGGCGTTGACGTGCGGGCCGCCGAGGACGACCTTGGCGTCGGGGGCGGCGCGGCGGGCGAGGCGTGCGAGGTCGCGGACCTGGCGGAGGATGTCGGAGTAGAGGGAGAAGCCGACCACGAGGGGGCGGGCCTCGCGGATGGCGGCCTCGATGGCGTCGTCGTCGAGGCGGAAGGCGTTGGCGTCGAGGACGACGGGGTCGAAGCCGGCCTGGCGGAGGGTGGCGGCCAGGTACAGGAGGTGCATCGGCGGGAAGCACTTCTGGGCGATCTCGCTCACGTAGGTGGCCCGCGGGTTGACGAGGACGACGGTGCGGCTCGGGGCGCCGGCGGGGTCGGCGTCGGATGCGGCCGCCGGGGTCGGGGTGTCAGGGGTTGTGGGCACGTGGGGCCTCCGGGGGTTACCAGCCGAGGAACTCGCGGATGACGGACCAGTCGGACTGGTAGACTTTGGAGAGGCGGAGTTTGCCGACGCAGACGCATCCGTCGCAGGCGGGGATGGTGAGGCGTCGGAAGGCTTCCTCGAAGCCGAGGTCGAGGGCGTCGAAGCTGTCGTAGTCGCGGGCGTTGCCGCAGAAGATGAGGCGGCCGTCGGGCATCAGGGTGGCGGTGACGAGGACGCAGTCGCATCCGCCGCGCTCCGTCCGGACCAGGTCGACGTAGTAGCGGAGTTCGCCGACGGTGCTGCCGATGGCGGCGGCGCGGGGGCCGCCTTCGGCCTTGAGGCGGAGGAGGGTTTCGAGGGCGTCGAGGAGGCGGTCGCGGGGGGGGACGGCGCTGGCGGCGTCGGCGGCGTCGAGGGTCTTGGCGGTGAGGAGCTGGAAGCAGAAGCCGACGCCGAGGTCCTGGGCGTAGTCGAGGACCTCGTCGAGGCGCTCGACGTTCTCGCGGGTGAGGCAGGTGATGACCTGGACGCGGAGGCCGGCCTCGCGGGCGAGGCGGACGGCGCGGGCGGCCTTGTCGCTGGACCCCGGGCCGCGCAGGGCGTCCTGGACGTCGGGTGGGCCGTCGATGCTGATCTGGAGGAGGTCGAGGGGGCGGAGGGCGTCGAGCTTGTCGGGGACGAGGAGGCCGTTGGTGTTGAGTTTGCAGACGAGGCCCTTGGCCTTGACGTAGGCGATGATCCGGCCGATGTCGTCGCGGACGAGGGGTTCGCCGCCGGTGAACGAGACGACGCGGACGCCGGCGCGGGCCATCTGGTCGATGAGGTCGCGGACCTGGTCGGTGGTGAGTTCGGGGCCGCGGCGCTCGGCCTTCCACTTGCAGTAGGTGCAGGCGAGGTTGCAGCGGCCGGTGATGAGCCAGGCGACGGCGACGGGGATGCGGCGTCCGGTGAGCTTGTAGCGGAGCCAGGCGAGGCCGAGTTTGAGCTTGTGGGTGAGGTTCACGGGGCGGCCTCGGCGAGGCGGGCCCGGGCGAGGGTCCGGAGGACCTTGCGCGGGTAGACCTGGAGATAGGCGAGGAAGCGGAGGTCCCCGGCCCGGAGGGCGTTGAGGCCCTGGAGGCCGGCCATCGCGGGGGCGGGGATGCGGGCGAGGCGGCGGACGGCGTCGCCCCGGGCGAGGCGCTCGGCCCAGCCGTCCGGCAGGAGCGGCAGGAGCTTGTAGAGGGCGGCGAAGCCGGCGACGAGGTCGCGGGTGGCGGGGTCGCCGGTGGTCTGGTCGTAGAAGTCGCTGACGAGGCCGGCGGCGACGCGGTTGGCGCCGTCGGGCGGCAGGTCGCCGCTGGCGACGGCGCGCTCGACGATCGGGGCGGTCGGCAGGTACATGAGGTAATGGACCTTGACGCGGCTGAGGCGGCGGAGGCGGGTGTAGCAGCGGGCGCCGAGCTCGTGGTCGGCGCGTGTTTCGCCGGGCAGGTTGAACATGTGGTCGACGTCGTACCAGAGGCCGACGCGGTCGCAGAGGGCGAAGCAACGGAAGGCGTCCTCGGCGGTCTCGCGGCGGTCGAGGACGTCGCGCCGGAGGCGGTCGTTCCAGGTCTGGAGGCCGAACTCGATGGAGTAGCAGCCCCCGTCCTTCAGCAGCCGCGCCGTCTCCTCGTCGAACCCCAGCACCGTGCAGAAGCACTTGAAGGGGACGCCGATCTCGCGGCGGTAGCGGGCCATCAGGGCCCGGAGCCAGGCCTTGTCGCCGGAGAGGTAGGAGTCCTTGAAGATGACCTCGCGGAAGTGCGTGCGGCGCTTGCCGGCGACCAGTTCGCGGAGGACGGTGTCGACGCCCTTGCGGCGGAAGTAGCCGGGGGCGTGGACCCGCTTGTAGCAGGTCTCCTCGCAGAAGCTGCACCGGTACGGGCAGCCGCGGCTGACCATGGCGGCGTAGCTGTAGTGGTGGTCGACGAAGGGCTCGAAGAGGCTCTTGTCGGGCAGCGGCAGGGCGTCGAGGTCCACCAGGGGGGCGGCCTCGGTGCGGCGGACGGTGCCGCGGTCGCGCCAGACGAGGCTGCCGACGTCCTCCCACCCGCGGCCGCGCGCCAGCGCCTCCAGGAGCGGGCCGACGACACCCTCGACTTCGCCCTGGACGGCCAGGTCGACGGCGTCGGCCTCGACAACGCGCTCCGGCACGAGCGACGGCACCAGGCCGAAGAAGACGACGGTCGCCCCGGTGCGGTCCTTGACGCGCTGGGCCATGGCGCGGCACCAGGGGGTGGTGCTCGTCAGGACGCTGAAGAGGACGACGTCGGGGCGGGAGGCGGCGATGCGGCGGAGGGTCCGCTCGTCGTCGCCCAGCCACCGGGCCAGGCGCGGCGCCTGGAAAACGTTGTCGGTGACGCCGAAGGTGTCCGGGTCGTAGACGAAGGTGACGGTGTGGCCCTGGCGGCGCAGCAGGGGCACGAGGACCTCCAGGTCGAGGGCCTCGCGCACGTGGTAGCGTCCGCGGTAGACCAGTGTGACACGCACGGTGTGGCTCAGCGCTCCCGAGAGGGCGGCACCGGCGGCGCGCCGGCGCGCGGGGCCGGCGGGGCCGGGGCGGACCTCAGTGGCTCCACTTCGCGATCTTCTTGTAGGTCCGCAGCTTGCCGTGGTCCTCGCCGTAGCACTGGAACGCCGGGTCGGCCTTCGAGACGTCTTCCTGCTTGAAGACCATCTCCCAGAACGCGAGGAACTTCCGCCGGAACTCCTGCCACGACCGGACCTTCAGCGTGTGCCTGAGCAGGAACAGCGGCCGCGAGTGGAAGCTCACGTACGCCTGGTGCGCGAGCTCGTCGATCTCCTCGTTCGACAGGTCGGTCCAGGGGCGCGGCAAGGGGGCCTCTTCGGCGTTGCCGAGGATGTACTCGCGCCAGTAGTCGTAGCCGGTGTCGCGGACGAGGTCGCGCCACAGGGTCGTCAACGGCTTGGCGGTCAGCTTCGAGAACTGGACGTAGTCCAGGTCCAGGCTCTTGGCGAACGTGACGGTCCGCTTGAACGACTCGCGCGTCTCGCCGGGCACGCCCACGAGCATGAACCCGAGCGAGCGGATACCGTGCCTGCGGGTCAGCTTGATCGTCTCGCGGATCTGCTCGACGGTGATGCCCTTCTGGACGTTGTCGAGCACCTCCTGGTCGCCGGACTCGATGCCGTAGTAGACGCGGCTGCAGCCGGAGGCGGCCATTTCCTTGAGGAGCTCGTCGTCGACCGAATCGATGCGGGCGCGGCAGGCCCAGGTCAGGTCGAGGTTCCGTTCCTGGATGCCCCTGCAGATGCCGAGGGCCCGCTTGCGGTCGATCAGGAACTCGTAGTCGAAGATGTCGATCTCGCGGATGCCGTGCCGGTCGTGGCACTCCTGCATCTCATTGAGGACGGTCTCGACGCTGCGGGGGTTGTAGGCGGTGCGGCCGGCCTCGCAGAAGACGCACTTCATCGGGCAACCCTTGCTGGTCACCATGACGGTGAAGTTCTTCCGCTCGGTCGGGAACTCCGCGTACAGTTCGTTCGGCAACAGGTGCCGCGCGGGGAACGGATAGTTCTCGAAATCCGGCTCCGGCCCGTACTCGGTCTGGACGATGTCGCCGTTGCGCTTGAAGATGAGGCCGGGGACGTCGTCGAAGCGCTCGCCGCCTTCCAGTTCTTCCAGGAGGCGCGGCACGGTATGGTAGGCGGAGTTGAAGCAGCCGAAGTCGATCTCGGGGGGGAGGACGGACTCCTGGGGGTAGACGCGCAGGTTGTAGCCGCCCACCATGACCCGGACGTTGCCGCCCAGGCCCTCCTTGATGTAGCGGATCCAGCCGAGGGTCTCGCGGAACATGTAGGTGGTCATCATGAAGCCGAGGACGTCGGGCTTCCACGGCCGCAGATGCTCGATCACCTCGTCGGGCGTCAGGCGCAGGGTCCGGGCGTCGAGGAACTTGACGTCGTGGCCGGCCCGTTCGGCGATGGCGGCCACCCAGGACATCGACAGGGGCGGGAAGAGGCCGAAGTACCGCTGGACGACGCGGAGGTTCTCCTCGTGGAGTTTGTAGGAGAACGGGTTGAAAACAAACGCGACTTTCATGGGAGCCTCCGCCCGATCGGTGCGCGGGATTCCGCGATGAGAAGGGGAATCTTCTTGCTCATCGGTTGCCCGCGCGGCTTTCTTGAGGGGAAGCCGGGCCGCCCGTCGGCCCGCCCCCTCGTGCCGGAAGGAGCGTCCGCGTGACCGCAGGCCGCACCGCCGACCGTCCCTGTCCTTCGCGCCGCGGCCGCGCGCCGGCCTTAGCGGCCGGGGTCGCGCTGGCGGCCCTGATGGCGGCGCTCTACCATCCTGTTGCGGGGTACACCCTCACCGGAAGTGACGCCGCCCGCCAGCTCCAGGCCGCCCCGCTCGCCCATGACCTCTCCTGGGAGGCCCTGGGGCGGACTCTGACGACCCGGTCCGTGACGAGCTACTACCCGGTCCGGTCCCTGTCGCTGGGGCTCGACGCCCAGCTCTGGGGCCGGTGGGGAGGCGGGTACCACCTGACAAGCCTGGCCCTGCACGCCGCCTCCGTCCTCGTCTTGTATATTTTGCTTCTGAACCTGCTGAGGTCAACCCCCGCGGGGGGCACCTGGCGGGTCGTGGCGGGCGCGACGGGGGCAGCGCTCTATGCCGTCCACCCGGTGACGGTGGAGCCCGTGGCGTGGCTGGGAGGCCGGGAAGAGCTGCTGGCGGCCCTTTTCGTGCTGGCGTGCCTCTGCGCCATGGTCTTCGCCCGCCGCGCCGCCGCCGACCGCCGCACGGCCGCCTATGTCGCCTGGCTGGCGGGCGGGACACTGGCGGGCGCGGCCGCCTGCGGGTCGAACGTCGCGGGAGCGGTCGTGCCGCTCCTGGCCGCCATCATCCTGCGGGCGGTGCCGGAGCGGCCGGGCTGGGGGCGGCTGGCGCTGGAGACGGCGCCGCTCTGGCTCTTCGCCGCGGTCGCCATCCTCCTGAAACTTGCCACGCCGGGGGCCCTGCCGGAGTTGGCGGCGGGGTCGGTGCCGGCGGCCCGGCGGCCGGGGCTCATTCTGGCGGTCTACTGGCACAACCTGGTCGCGCTGCTCGCGCCGCACGGCCAGGCCCTGCACTATCCGCAGGCGGTGCCGACCGAGGCGATGACGCCCGCCTCGTGGGCGGGCCTGGCGGCCACGACGGCCACGTCGCTGCTCGTGGCGGCGCTCTGGCGGTGGCGGCGGCGGCTCGTCCTGGTCGGGGTCGTCATGGCCGTGGCGGCGGCGCTGCCGGCGGCCCAGCTCCTGCCCCATCACATCCTCCGGGCCGACCGGCTGCTGTACCTGCCGCTGGTGGGCCTGGCCCTGGCCGTCGCGGCCCTGCTCGCGGGCCCGCGGAAGCCCCGGTGGCGGGGGGCGGGCCTGGCGCTGGCCCTCGGCGTCGTGGCGGTCGCCGCGGTCCGGTCGGCGGCGTACCTGCCCCACTGGCGGGACGACCTGGCCATCTACACGCGCGGGGTGACGGTCGCGCCGAAAAGCCCGACCGCCCGGAACAACTACGGCGTGGCCCTGGAACGCGCCGGCCGCCTCGACCAAGCCCGCGACCAGTACCGCCGCGCCCTCGAGATCGACCCCGAGTACGTGCCGGCGCTGGTGAACCTGGGAGACCTGCTGGCGGCCGAGGGGGCCTACGACACGGCGGCCGAGCTCTACGAAGAGGCCGTGGCCCTGGCCCCCGAGGACGCCACGGCCCATTACAACCTGGCGGTGGTCCAGGCCGAGCGGGGCTACTACGACGATGCCATCGCCCTCTACCGCCGCGCCGGCGTGCTGGACCCGACCAACCCGCTGCCGTGGTATAACCAAGGGGTGATGCTGGCGCGCGAGGGCCACGTGGAGGAGGCCGTCTTCGCGTTCGAGCAGGCCCTGAAGGCGGACCCCCGCGACGCCCGATCTCATTACAATCTGGGCGTGCTGCTCGCCCGCGAGGGTCGCATCCGCGAGGCCATCGCCCGGTACCGCGCCGCCCTGGACGCCGACCCCAATCACCTGGAGGCCCACGCCAACCTGGCGGTGCTGCTGGAGGCCGGGGGCGACACCGAGGGGGCGGCCCGCCACCTGCTGGCGGCCATCAACCTGGCCCGGGCGCGCGGCCAGGCGCAGACGGCGGCGCGCCTGGCCCGGCGGCTGGAGGCCCTGAGGAACCGACCGTGACCCGACCCGACACGACCGCCAGCCGCCCGGCCAGAACGGACCGGCCCGGCCCGCGCCGGTTGGCGGCGGTCGCGGCGGCGGGGCTCGTGGCCGCGGCCGTCTGGGGCGTCTTCCACCCCGTCCTCGGCTACCAGCTGACCGGCTTCGACGAGCAGTCCCAGGTCGTCGAGAACCCGCTGCTGGCGGACCTGAGCGCCGCCGGCCTCTGGCGCCTCGTCACCACTCCCGTCGTCACCAGCTACTACCCCCTCCGGTCGCTGTCGCTGGCCCTCGACCGCGCCCTCTGGGGCCTGGACCCGACGGGGTTCCACCTGACGAACCTCGTGCTGCACGTGGCCAACGCGTGGCTGCTGCTCGCGCTGGGGGTGCGGCTACTGGCGGACGCGGGGCGGCGCGGCCCGGGGGCGGCGCTCTGGGCCGGCGCGGGGGCGGCCCTGTTCGCGCTCCACCCGGTCGTCGTCGAGACCGTCGCGTGGGTCGGCGCCCGCGAGGAACTCCTGATGACCCTCGCGACGCTGGCGGCCCTGCACCTGCACCTGGCGGGGCGACGGGCCGCCGAGGCGGGACGCCGACGGGCCGGGGGCATCGCCTGGCACGCCGGGGCGGCCGCGGCCGTGGCGGCGGCGTGCCTGTCGAGCGTGAGCGGGGCCGTCGCCGCCCTCCTTCTTCCGGCGATGGACCTCCTCCGCCGGCCGCGCCCCTCCCTCGGGGCGCTGGCCGCCGCCGACCTGCCGCCCCTCGCGATCGCGGCCGGGGCGGTGCTGCTGAAGCTGGCGGGCCCGAGCGGCTTCGCCCCCGGGGCCGAGGCGGCGGCGCCCGCGGGCCTGGCCCGCGGGGCCCTGGTCGCCAACGTCTACCGGCTGAACCTCCAGACCCTCGTCTGGCCGGCCGACCTCGCCCCGGCGTACCCGTCGGCGGCGCCGGACGGTCTCGCCTCCTGGGGCGCCGTCACAGGGGTCGCGGCCGCCCTCATCACCCTCGGCCTTCTGGCCGCGGCGGTCCTGTGGCGGCGGCCGGTGGTCGCTCTGGGCCTGGCGTGGGTGGTCCTGGCCCTGGCGCCGAGCGCCCAGGTCCTCGCGCACCACATCCACCGGGCCGACCGGCTGCTGTACCTGCCGCTGGCGGGCCTCGCCACGGCCCTGGCCGCGTGGGCGGCGGGCCTCGCGAAGGGCTGGGCCCGGACGGCGGTGGCCGCCCTGGCCGGCGCGGTTCTCGTCGCCTGCGGCGCCCGGGCGCACCAGGTGCTGCCCGTGTGGCGGGACAGCCTGGCGCTCTTCGGGCGGGCCGTGGAGGCCGCGCCGCAGTCGCCCTCGGCCCGGAACAACCTGGGCCTGGCGCTGGCCGAGGCCGGCCGCACGAGCGAGGCCGACGCACGCTTCCGCGAGGCCCTGGCCCTGAACCCGCGGCTGGCGACGGCCCTGGTGAACCTGGCGAACCTGGAGCTGGAGCGGGGGCGGCCGACGGCGGCCGAGGCCCTCCTCCGCCGCGCCGTCGAGGCCGCCCCGAACGACCCCGTGGCCCACTTCAACCTGGGCAACCTGCACGCGGCCCGCGGCCAGCCCGAGGCCGCCCTGGCCCATTACCGGCGCGCGGCCGCGCTGGCCCCGCGCGACCCGGAGGTCGCGAGCAACCTGGCGGCCACGCTGATGATGCTCCGGCGGTACGACGACGCCGCCGACGCGTACCGGCGCGTGGTCGCCCTGTGGCCGGACGACCCGGTGGCGCGGCTGGAGCTGGCGCGGGCGCTGATGGCGGCCGGGCGGCGGGAGGCGGCGCTGGGCGCGGCCCACGAGGCGCTCGCCCTGGCCCGCGCGGCCGGGAAGGCCGAACTGGCCCGTCACATCGAGGCCCTGATCGACGCCGCGCCGGGGCCGGAGGAAGCGCCATGAGCCGGCGCGTGCAGACGGGGCTGGCGCTGGTGGCGCTCGCGGCGGCGGTGTGGCTGGTCTTCGGCCCGGTCGTCGGCCACCAGTACGCCGGCTACGACGAGCGCGAGCAGCTCCTGGAGAACCCGGCCGTCCGGGACCTCTCGCTGGAGGGCCTCGCGCGGATCGCCCGGCGCCCGACGCCGACCGGCAGCTACTACCCCGTGCGGACGCTGTCGCTGGCCGTCGGCTACGCCCTCTGGGGCACCCGCCCCGCCGGGCACCACGCGATGAACGTGGTGCTTCATATGGCGAACGTGTGGCTGCTGTTCGCCCTGGCGCTCCGCCTGCTCCGGGGCCGGGGCGACCCGCCCGTCGGGGCGGTCGTGGCGGCGGCGCTCGGGGCGGGCCTGTTCGCCCTCCACCCGGTCGTCGTCGAGCCCGTCGCCTGGGTCGGCGCCCGCGAGGAACTCCTGCTCGTGCTCTGTCTGCTGGGAGCGGTGCACCTGCGGCTGTTGGCGTACGACCGGCGGGAGACAGCCCGGCGCGGCGTCCTGGCGCTGCACGCCGCCAGTATCGCGAGCGGGGCCGCGGCGGCGCTCGCGAGCGCCGTCGGCGCCGTCGGGCCCGTCCTCCTCCTGGCCGCCGACACCGGGTGCCGGTACACCCCGAGCCTGTGGCGGCGGGTGCGGACGGTGCTGCCGCTGGCGGCGGTGGCGGCGGCGGTGGTCGTGGCGAAGGTGGCGCGGCAAGCGCCGGTGGAGGCGGGCTCGCCGCTCGATTTCACGTGGGCGGAGCGCGCCGCCCTCGTGCCGTCGATCTTCGCGCGGAACCTCGCGACGCTCGCGTGGCCCGCGCGGCTGACGCTGATCTGCCCGTTCCGCGTGCCGGCCGACCCGCTCGGGCCGTGGGTGGTCGGCGGGGTGATCGCGGCGGCGCTGGTGGCGGCGGGCCTGGCGTGGGCGATTGCGCGGGGGCGCGGCGTGGTGGCGTTCGGGGCAATCTGGTTCGTGGCCGCCCTCGCCCCGAGCAGCCAACTCCTGGCGCACCATCTGCCGCGCGCCGACCGCCTGCTCTACCTGCCGCTGGCCGGGCTGGCGATCGTGGCGGCGGCGCTGGTGGGGCGCGTCCGCGGCAGGCGGGCGCGGGCCGCGGTCTGGGCGTTGGCGGGGGCGGTGCTGGTGGCGGCGGGCGTGCGCGCGGCCGCCCAGGTGCCCGTCTGGGCGACGAGCCTCTCGCTCTTCCAACACGCGGTGGCGATGAACCCGCAATCGGACGCCGCCCACAATAACCTCGGGGCGGCTTTGGACGACGCCGGCCGCCACCACGAGGCCGCGCGGCACTACGAGAAGGCCGTTCGCCTGGCGCCCGGCAACGCGGAGGGGCTGACGAACCTGGCCCTGGCGCGGGTGCGGCAGGGGCGGCGGGCGGAGGCGATCTCCCTCCTCCGCCGGGCCCTGGAGGCCAAGCCCGACGACGCCGACAACCACTACAACCTGGGCGTGCTGCTGGCGCGCGAGGGCGAGCACGCCGCGGCCGCCGACCACTACGCCCGCGCCGCCGCCCTCGACCCCGGGCGGACGGAGGCGTGGTACGCCCTGGGCAACGCGCTGGCGCGGCAAGGGCGGCTGGCGAAGGCGGTGGCCCCGTACGAGCGGGCGATCGCGCTCAAGCCGGCGCACCGCCGGGCCCGCTACAACCTGGGCGCGGTGCTCGCGCGGCTGGGGCGGACGGACGAGGCGGCGGCGGAGCTGGCCGAGGCCGCGCGCCTGGCCGACGCCGCCGGCGACGAGGCCCTGCTTCCGATGATCCGGGCCGAACAGGCGGCGCTGCCGGAGGCGGCGCCGTAGAGGAGAGGAGACCCGCGGATGAGCCGACCGGCCGCCCCCGAGCCCCGCCCGCCGCGCCCGCGCCTCGCCGTGGTCCTGGTCGGCGGGGCGCTCGTGGCGGCGGTGTGGCTGGTGATCGGTCCGGCCCTCGGGCACGGCTTCATCGGGTACGACGACCGCAGCCAGGTCTTCCAGAACCCGTACGTGACGAGCCTGGCGCCGGCGAACCTGTGGCGGATGTTCACGCGGCCGGCGCTGACGAGCTACTACGGGGTCCGGACGCTCTCGCTCGCGATCGACCACGCCCTGTGGGGGACGCGGCCGGCGGGATACCACCTGACGAACCTCCTGCTGCACACCGCGAGCGTGCTCATGCTCTACGCACTCGGGCTGGGCCTGGCGCGGCGGGCGGGGCGCGACGGCCGGTGGGCGGTGGCGGCGGCCGGCGGGGCGGCGCTCCTCTTTGCCGTCCATCCCGTGACGGTCGAGGCCGCCGCCTACATCGGCGCCCGCGAAGAGGCCCTGGCGCTGGCGGCCGTGCTGGCGGCGGTGCACCTGCACCGGGCGGCCCGGGCGCGGACCGAGGCGGGGCGCCTCGCGCCGGCGGCGGCGCTCCACGCCGGAGCGACGCTGGCGGCCGCGGTCGCGTGTTTCTCCAGCGTCCTGGGCGTCGTGGTCGCGCCGCTCCTGGCGGCCTGGGACACGCTGGTCGGGCCGCGGCCCCGGTGGCGGGAGGCCCTGGCGGCCCACGCCCCGGTCTGGGCCCTGGCGGCCCTGGCGGTGGGGCTGAAGCTCGGGGCGGCCGACGTCCCGGCGCCCCCCGGTGGGGGGTACGGCCAGGCCGGGCGGGCGGCGACGGTCCTGGCGGCCTACGCCCACAACCTGGCCCACCTCGTCTGGCCGGCGCGGCTCGCGCTCGTCTATCCGTGGCACGTGCCGAGCGGCTGGGCCGACCCGTGGGTCCTCGCGGGGCTGGGGGCGGCCGCGGCGACACTGGCGGCGGTGGCGGCGACGGTGGGCAAGGGTGCGCGCGGCGCGGCGGTCGGCCTGGTGTGGCTGCTCGCCGGCCTCGCGCCGTCATCGCACATCCTCGCGCACCACGTCTACCGGGCGGACCGGCTGCTGTACCTGCCGCTGGCGGGCCTCGCATTGACGGCGGCGGCGCTCGCGGCCCGGGCCGAGCGGCGGTGGCTTCGCGGCGGGCTGGCCGCGGCGGTGGCGCTGGCGGCGCTCGCGCTCGGGTGGCAGGCGGCGTCGTACCGGGCCCTCTGGGGCGACCGCGTGGCCCTCTACCGCCACAGCCTGGAGGTGACCCCCGGCTCGGCGGAGCTGCTGACGAACCTGGGCGTCGCCCTCGTCGAGACCGGCCGCCTTGAGGAGGGCGCCCGGGCGTACAAGGAAGCCCTGGCGGCGGACCCGAAGGACGCGGCAGCGCTCGCGAACCTGGCGAAGCTGCGGTGGCAGGCCGAGCGGCGCAACGAGGCCCTGCGCCTGTACGCGCGGGCGGTCGCCCTCAACCCGAGGCACATCCAGACCCGATACGAATACGCCCTGCTGCTGGCGGACCTGGGGCGCCACGCGGAGGCCGCGCGGCACCTGGCGCCGATCGTCGCGGCGCTGCGGCGGTGGGACCTGAAGCGGCCGGAGGTGGTGCGGCACCTGGGGGCGTCGCTGCTTGCCCTCGGCCGCGCGGAGGAAGCCGCGGCCCGGTTCCAGGACGCGGTCGCCATGGCGCCCGAGTCGGCGGAGGCGCGGCTGGACCTGGCGACGGCGCTCGAGGAGGCGGACCGGCCGGACGAGGCGGCCGAGGGGTACGAGGCGGCGGCGCGGCTCGCGCCGACCGACCCCGGGCCGCTCGTCGGGCTGGCGCGCGTGCGGGTGGCCCAGGGGCGAGAGGCCGACGCGATCGCGGCGCTGCGACGGGTGGTCTCGCTCGACCCGAACGACGCCCAGACGCACCACAACCTGGGCGTGCTGCTCGCGCGGAACGGGGAGCCGGCGGCCGCGGCGGCCCGGTTCCGGGAAGCCTTGGCCTTGAATCCGGAGCGGGTCGATACGCACTATAGTCTGGCGGGCGCGCTGGTGCGGCTGGACCGGCTGGCGGAGGCGGCGGCCTTGTACGAGGCGGCCCTCGCGCGGGAGCCGTCGCACCGGCGGGCGCACTATAACCTGGGCGCGGTGCTCGCGCGGATGAGGCGGACCGCCGGCGCCCGCGTTCACCTCACGAAAGCGAAGGACCTGGCGGAGGCGGCCGGCGACGCGGCGCTCGCGGCGATGGCGCGGGCGGAACTCGCGGCGCTGGACGCCCGCTGAGCCGGCCCCCGCGGGCCGCGCCACGTCGGAGGGAGGATGTTGCATGGAGTCGGTTGGAATCGAGACGCGCACTCCCTTGCCGCGCCTTTGGGTGCTCGCGGCCGGGGGGCTGGTGCTGGTCGTGGCGTGGGTGGTGCTCGCGCCGGCTGTGGGGTACGACTACATCGGTTACGACGACCAGGACCACATCCTGCTGAACCCGTACACGCGGAGCCTGGCGCCCGGGAACGTGTGGCGGATGTTCACGCGGCCGGCGATCGACAGCTACTACGGGTTCCGGACGCTTTCGCTGGCGATCGATTACGCGGTCTGGGGCCTTCGCCCCATGGGCTACCACCTGACGAACCTGCTGTTGCATTCGGCGAGTCTTCTGATGCTGTTTGCGCTGGGCCTGAGGCTGGGGCGGCGCGTGGCGAAGGACGGGCGGTGGGGGGTGGTGGCGTCGGCGGCGGGGGCGCTGGTGCTGGCAGCCCACCCGCTGATGGTCGAACCGGTCGTCTGGACGGGCGCCCGCGAAGAGTCGCTGATGCTGGCCGGGGTGCTGGCGGCGGTGCACCTGCACCTGACGGCGCGGGACCGGACGCGCGCGGGGCGGCGATGGGCGGCCGTCGGATACCACGCGGCCACGGGGCTGGCGGCGGCGGTGGCGTGCTTCTCGAGCGTGCTCGGGGTGGCGGTGGCGGTGATCCTGACGGCCTGGGACCTTCTCGTCCGGCCACGCCCCCGCTGGACGGAGGCCGTGGGCGGCCTGGCCCCGGTGTGGGGCCTCGCGGCGCTGCAGGTGGCGTTGAAGGTCTCGCGGATGACGGTCGGGCTGACCGGGCCGGGGCGGTTCCAGGCGGCCAAGCGGCCGCTGGTTGTGCTGGCGGCCTATGCCCAGAACTGGGCCACCATCCTCTGGCCCCGCGAGATGTCCATCCTTTACCCGTGGGACATTCCGCACCGGTGGGGCGACCCGTGGGTGGTCTGGGGCCTGGTGGCGGCGGGGCTGACGGCGGCGGCGCTGGGGGTGGCGGTCTGGCGGGGTCGGCGGCGGGTGCTGTTCGGGCTCCTCTGGTTCCTGGTCGCCCTGGCGCCGTCGAGCCACCTCATCAACCACCACATCTTCCGGTCCGACCGGCTGCTGTACCTGCCGATGGCCGGCCTCGGGGTGGCCGCGGCCATGCTGCTGGCGGGGCTGAAGCGGCCATCGGCCCGGGCGGTGGCCGCCGGCGGCGCGGTGGTGGCCGGGGCCCTGCTGGCGTGGGGGGCGGTCTCGTACCGGAGCCTGTGGCGGCGGCCGGTCCTGCTGTACCAGCACTGCCTCGGGGTGTATCCGAACTCGACGGCGCTCCTGAACAACATGGGGGCGGCCTACCACTACGAGGGCAACTTCGCCAAGGCCCGGAGCCTGTACGAGCGGTCCATGGCCGTCGAGCCGCTGAACGTGGCGGCCATGGCGAACCTGGCGGGACATCGCAAGGACCAGGGCCGCCTGGAGGAGGCGGTCCGCCTGTACAAGCGGGCGCTGGGCGCGGCCCCGTACATGGTGAAGGTCCATTACGAGCTGGCCCTGCTCCTGGCCGAGATGGGGCGGCACGAGGAGGCCGTCCACCACTACCGCCAGGTGCTGAACGCCTTCAGCCTGTACCACGGGCTGCACTACAATCTGGCCAACTCGCTGCTGAAGTTAAGGCGGCATGACGAGGCCCTCCACCATTACCGCCAGGCCATCAAACTCCAGCCGCGCGACCTGGAGGTGCGGACGAACTACGCGTACGCGCTGCGCGAGGCGGGGCGGCACGAGGAGGCGCTGGAGGTCTACAACTGGATCGTCGAGGCGGCGCCGCGGGACGGCGGCGCGCGGGTCGACCGGGCGTGGGCGCTGGTGGCGCTCGGCCGGCGCGCGGAGGCGGCCGAGGACGCGCGGCGGGCCCTCGACCTGAGGCCGCGCACCCCGCGGACCCTCTTCTCGCTGGCGGCGCTCGCCCAGTTGCTGGGGCTGGAGCCGGAGGCGGCGGCCGCGCTGGAACAGGTGCTGAGCCAGGACCCGGAGCACCCGCTGGCCCGGCAGCGGCTGGCCTGGCTGCTGGCGACGAGCCGCGACCCGGCGGTGCGCGACCCGGCCCGGGCGCTCGCCCTCGCGCAGAGCGTCGCGGAAGGCCCGGCCGCCGACAACCCCGTGGTCCTGACGACGCTGGCCGAGGCTCTGGCCGCCAACGACCGGTACCAGGAGGCCGTGCTGGCCGTGAGTACGGCGCTGGCGGCCGCGCGCGAGGCCGGGGCACAAGGGGCGATCAGCGACCTGGAGGCGCGGCTGGCGCGGTTCCGGAGCCACTTGGCGCCATGAGCGACGCCCCGGCCAGCCCGTCGCCACCGACGGACCTCCGCCGCACGCGCCTGCGCCGGCGCCGGCGGCTGTGGCTCGGCGGGGTGGGGCTCGTGGCCCTGGTGGGGCTGGTCTTCCTGCCGGTGGTCTGGCACGGCTTCGCCGGGTTCGACGAGCAGGGCCAGGCCGTGCTGAACCCCCGGGTACGGAGCCTGGCGCCCGGCAACGTGTGGCGGATGTTCACGGAGCCGGCGACGACGAGCTATTACGGGGTGCGGCTGCTGTCGCTGGCGGTGGACCACGCCCTGTGGGGCGACCGGCCCGCGGGGTACCACCTGACAAACCTCGTGCTCCATGCGGCCGCCACGCTGCTCCTTTACGGGCTGGGGGTGCGGGTGCTCGCGCAGGTGGGGCGGCGGGGGACCCGGGCGACGGTCTGGTCGGCGTTGGCGGCGGCGCTGTTCGCGGTGCACCCGCTCGTGGTCCAGACGGTGGCGTGGGTGGGCGCCCGGGAAGAGCTGCTGATGACGTGCGGCGTGCTGGGGACACTGCACCTGCACCTCTCGGCGCGGCGGGCGAGCGCGGTGGGCCGCGAGGGGCGGGCGGCGGTGTACCACGCGGGGGCGGCAGCGGCGTGCGCGGCGGGGTGTTTCTCGAACGCCGTCGGGGCGGTCGCCCCCCTGCTGGCCACCGCCATGGTCCTCGTCGGCCGCGCCAAGGGACCCAAGCGCCCGCGCCCGCGGGCCCTCTCGGTCGCCCTGGGGCTGGTGCCACTCTACGCGGTGGGGGCGCTGGCGGCGTGGCTGAAGCTGACGACGCCGCAGGTCGGCCCGTCGGGGGACCCGGCGGCGGGCCTCGGGGCCGCCGGGCGGGCGATGCTGGTGCTCGCGACCTATGCCCGGAACCTGGCGGCCATCGTCTGGCCGCGCGGCTTGGCGATCGTTTATAGCCGGCCGCTGCCGGCGGGGATCGGCGACCCGTGGGTGCTGGCGGGCTTGG
>CAYNLG010000076.1:0-17744 GCA_964397995.1 uncultured Anaerolineales bacterium | reverse complement strand
TCCCGGAACGACCGGCTGGCCATGTAGGTGCTCGTTCACCGCCTGTGCCGCCCGGCCGCCCCCGCCGCCCGATGACCCCCGTGGGAGACGCGATGGATTCCGACGGCCCCCGCCCCGTGGCAGTTCAGTTCGGCGCCGGCAACATCGGGCGCGGCTTCATGGGCGAACTCTTCTGCCGGAGCGGCTACCGGACCGTCTTCGTCGACATCGACGAGGCGATCGTCGGGGCGCTGCGGGGGCGCGGCCGGTACGAGGTCCACCACATCACCAACGCCGGCGACGAGGCCGTGCCCGTGACCGACGTCACGGCCCTCGACGCCCGCGACCCCGCCGCCGTCACCGACGCCGTCGCCGGCGCCGACCTCGTCTGCACGGCCGTCGGCGTCCGGGCCCTGGACGCGGTCGCGGCGGCCCTGGCGGCGGGCCTGGCGGCCCGGCTCGCCCGCGAGGGTGCCGCGCCCCTCAACGTCATCACCTGCGAGAACCTCGTCGGCGCGGGACGCCACGTCCGCGGCCTCGTCCACGACCGGCTGCCGCAGGACGTGCGCAACCGGCTGGACGACCGCGCGGGCTTCGTCGAGGCCGTCGTCAGCCGCATGGTCCCCATCGTGCCCGACGCCGTCCGCGCCCGCGACCCGCTCTGGATCGCCTGCGAGCCCTACGCCCGGCTGCCCGTCGACGCCACGGCCTTCCGCGGCCCGGTGCCCGAGGTCGTCGGCCTGGAACCGGTCGACGACATCCGCGCTTACCAGCGGCGCAAGCTCGCGTGCCACAACATGAGCCACGCCGTCTGCGCGTATCTGGGCCACCGGGCGGGCCACGCGTTCATCTGGCAGGCGATGGACGACCCGGACGTCCTGGCCGTCGTCGAGGGGGCCCTCGCCGAGACCGGCCGCGCCCTCGTCCGCCGCTTCGGCTTCGACCCCGAGGCCCAGCGGGCCCACGAGGCCGACCTGCTGGCGCGGTATCGCAACCGGGCCCTCGGGGACCAGGTCCGCCGCGTCGCCGCCGACCCCCTGCGCAAGCTCGGCCCCGATGACCGCCTCGTCGGCTCCGCGCGCCTCTGCCTGGAGGAGGAGGTCGAGCCGAGCCACGTGCTCCAGGGCATCCGGGCGGCCCTCGCGTACGACGAGCCGACCGACCCCCGGGCCGTCGAGCTCCAGGCCCGCCTCGCCCGGGATGGCCTCGCGACCGTTCTCGAGGCGGTCTGCGGCCTGGCGCCCGGCGACCCCCTGCACAAGCGCCTCGCCCGGCCGCCCGCGGCCGCGGAGGCCTGACCATGCGCGTCCTCGTGGCCCAGCCGGTCGTCGCCGCCCCCGGCGCGGAGCCCGCCTACCGCGACGACATCGCGGTCCTGGCCGGCGAGCTGCTCCGGCGCGGCCACCAGGTACACTTGGCGGTGGTCCGCGCGGTCCCGGGCGACAAGCGGCCCGACCTCGGCGTGCCCTGGCCCCCGGAGGCCTGCCTCGTCCACGTCGAGGATCTGGCGGTCGACTTCGCGTTCCGCGTCGCCGAGACGCTGCACCTGGCCCACGCGGCCCCACTGGTGCTCTTCGGGCCGCGCCCCGCGCGGCTGCCAGACGAGAGCCTGAGCCGCCCGGGCGTCGAGGCCGTCGCCGTCGGCCCGCCCGACACCTGCATCCCGGGGTTCCTCGAGATTCACCCCTCGGAGCCCCGCCGCCTCCAGGCCCCGGGCCTCTGGATCAACTGCATGACGGGCGTCATGCGGAACCCCCGGCCGCCGGCCCCGCCGAACCTCGCCCGCCAGGCGACGCCGGCCCGCGGCCTGTACGCGTCCAACGACCAACTCGACGCCGCCGGTTTCGCCGAGGTCCGGGTCGCGCGCGGCGGGGAGGACGACGCGGGGGCGACCCAGACACGCGCCGGGCCGGGCGCGGGGCCGCCCGTCCTGGGCGAGCCCTGGCCCCTGCTCTACCGGACGGTCGAGGCCGTCCTGGCGGAGATGGCCGCCCTGGCCGAGGTCCAGCTCGACCTCGCCGGCTTCCGCCTCGGCGGGCCGCGGTGGACGACCTCGCCGGTCTGGCTCGAGACCTTCGCCGAGCGCTACCCGGTCGAGATCGGCCTGCCGGTGCGGACGGCGCTGGCGGCGGAGGCGGTGTCGCCCCAGGTGGCCGCCCAACTCGCCCGCCTCGGCTGCGAGGAGGTCCGGATCGACGTCGCGAGCGGCTCGACGCTGATCCGCCACGACGTCCTCGGCCTGGAGGCGAGCGCTGAGGCCCTGGCGGCCGCGTTCGCCGCGGTTGCCGGCGCCGGCATCCGCACGGCCGCCCGCGTCGAGGTCGGCGCGCCGTACGAGACGGAACTCACCCTCGGCGAGACGCTGGAGCTCTTGCGGCGGCTGGACCCGGACCGGGTGGAGGCGGCCCTGCACTGGCCCGCCCCCGGGACGGCGGCCCACACCATCGCGGTCGAGAACGGCTTGCTCCGCCCGGACCCGCTGGGGGCGTACCTGGGGGGCCGGCCGGCGCTGGAGTTGCCGGGCCTGCCGGAGGCGGCCCAGGTGACCGCCCGCGAGGCCCTGCCCTACGCCCTCCACCGACCGCGCACCGCCGCCCTCATCCGCTGGGCTCGCCGCGTCCCCCTCGGCCGCGGGCGGACGCTGCACGAGGCGGCCGTGAAGCCGCTGCTCGGCCCGCCCGTCCGGAAGGGGGCGCCATGACGGCCCGCGACGGCGACGGCCTGAGCCTGGCGGCCCGGAAGGCCCGCCTCCTGCGGGCGTACCTGGGCGGGCGGCCCGTCTGGTGCGCCTGGCAGGTCACCTACCGCTGCAACTTCCGCTGCCGCATCTGCTCCTACTGGCGCGAGTCGCACACCGCCGCCGAAGAGCTGCCGGTCGAGGCCTTCGCCCGCGGCGCCCGCAATCTCGCCCGCGGCGGGACGCTGTTGGTGAACCTCGCGGGCGGCGAGCCCTTCCTGCGCCGCGACCTGGAGGCCCTCGTCCGGGCCCTCGCCCGGTGGCACATCCCCATGGTCACCACGAACGGCTGGCGCGTCGACCCCGGCCGCGCCCGGCGCCTCTGGCAGGCCGGCCTCCAGGGCGTCAGCGTGTCGGTCGACTATCCCGATGCCGCGCGCCACGACGCCCAGCGCGGCGTGCCGGGGGCGTTCGACGAGGCGCGGAAGGCCCTCGGCACCTTCCGCGCGACCCGAACGCGGCGCGAGCAACGCGTCAACCTGATGATGGTCCTGACGAAGGACAACCAAGACGACGTCGAGGCCGTCCACGACCTGGCCGCCCGCCTCGGCGTCCACTTCATGGTCCAGCCGTATGGCGTCCTGAAGACGGGCGACGCCTCCGCCCTGCCCCGGCCGCCGGTGGCGGGGCGGCTGGTCGGGCTGCGGCAGCGGTCGCGGACCTTCCTCTCGAACCCGTACTTCCTCAGCCGCTTCGACCGGTTCCTGGAGGGCGGCGTCCCCGGCTGCCGCGCCGGCCGGTCAACCTTCAACATCGACCAGTCGGGCCTCGTGGCGAAGTGCGTGGAGGACCGGGCCCGCCCCGTCGGGTCGATCGTCGAGACGCCGATGCCCGTGCTCGTGGAGCGCCTCCGCCGGCGCTGGCGCGCCAACACCTGCCGCGCGTGCTGGTACAACTGCCGCGGCGAGGTCGAGGCCCTTTACACGCCCGGCGGCCTGGCGTCGGCGTTGCCGTTGCTGGTGCCGCGACGCTGACGGCGCCCCCTCGGCGCCCGCGAAGGCAAGCGGGCCGGCGAAAAGGACCGGCGAGCGGCCCGGCAAGAAGGGCCACCATGCCTTGACCACCGGGGTTCGGGCGGCATCGCCTTTTCAGTTGCCGACCCTCGCCGCCCCGACCTATCATGGCGCCACTACGCACCCCCGTCCGGAGGCCCGCCATGGCGAAGCTCGCGACCACCGCCTGGACCCGCCGCCATCTCCTCGGCCTGGAGGACCTGTCGGCCGACGCCATCGGCACCGTGCTCGACACGGCCGACCGGTTCTTTCCGTACGCGACGGGCGGGCGCGGCGCCCCGCGCCTCCTCGAAGGCCGCACCGTCCTGAACCTCTTCTGCGAGGAATCGACGCGGACGCGGACCTCGTTCACTTTGGCCGCGGAGCGCCTCGGCGGCCGCGTCGTCCAGTTCCACGCCGCCTCCAGCAGCCTGGCCAAGCGCGAGACGCTCGCCGACACCGCCCGGACCCTCGAGGCGATGGGCCTGGACGCCATCGTCCTGCGCCACCGGCAGGTCCGCGCGCCGCACGAACTGGCGGAGTCGGTCGCGTGCTCGGTCCTGAACGCCGGCGACGGGACGCACGAGCACCCGACCCAGGCGCTGCTGGACATGCTGACCCTGCGCCGCCGCTTCGGCCGCGTCGACGGCCTGACCGTCGCCCTCGTGGGCGACGTCCGCCACAGCCGCGTCGCCCGGAGCAACCTGCACGCCCTCTCGAAGCTCGGCGCGCGGGTCGTCTTCGTCGGCCCGGACGTCTTCCTCGACGGTCTCGATGTCGAGGTCGAGACCGCGACCGACTTCGACGCGGTCCTTCCGGCGTGCGACGCCGTCATGATGCTCCGCGTCCAGTTCGAGCGGCACGAGGCCGTCACCTTCGACGTCGACGCCTTCATCGCCGGCTACCAGCTCACCGCCGACCGCCTCGCCGCCGCCAAGGACGGCTGCGTCGTCATGCACCCCGGGCCGATGAACCGCGGCATCGAGCTCACGAGCGAGGTCGCCGACGGGCCCCAGAGCGTCATCCTGGACCAAGTGACGTGCGGCGTGGCGGTCCGCATGGCCGTCCTCGGCCTCTGCATCGGCGCGGGCGACGCCGACGACGAGGCCACCCCGGAGGGCCCGCCGGCATGACGGCCCTGCTCCTTACGGGCGGACGCCTCGTCGACCCCGCCGCCGGCCTCGACACCGTCGGCGACCTGCTCCTCGACGCCGGCCGCGTCCGCGCCGTCGGCGACATCGGCACCGCCCCCGAGGGCGCGCGGCGGATCGACTGCGCCGGCCGCCTGGTCGTCCCGGGCCTGGTGGACCTGCACATCCACCTGCGCGAGCCGCCCGAGGGCGACCCGCCAGCGGACCTGGCCGAGACCGTCGCCACCGGCGCCGCGGCGGCGGCCGCCGGCGGCTTCACCGCCGTCTGCGCCATGCCCAACACCACGCCGCCCCTCGACACGCCTGACCGGGTGTCGGCCTACATCGCGCGGGGCCAGGCGGCCGGCGCCGCGCGGGTCTATCCGGTGGCGGCGATGACGCGCGGCCGGGCGGGCGCCGAGCCGGCGGACTTGGCGGCGATGAAGGAGGCCGGCGCGGTCGCCTGCTCCGACGATGGCGACGACGTCGCCGACCCCGCCGTCTTCGACGCCGTCTGCCGGGCCGCCGCCCGCGCGGGGCTCGTCGTCATCTGCCACTGCGAAGACGCGGCCCTGGCCGGCGAGGGGGTGATGCACGCCGGGCCGGTCGCCGAGACGCTGGGCGTCCCCGGCATCCCGCCGGAGGCCGAGTCCGCCGCCGTCCGGCGGGCCTGCCAGGCCGCCGCCCGCCTCGGCTGCCGCGTCCACGTCGCCCACGTCTCGACCGCCGCCTCCGTCGAGGCCATCCGCCGCGCCAAGGCCGCCGGCGCCCCGGTCACCGCCGAGGCGACGCCCCACCACCTGGCCCTGACGGACGCGGCCCTGGCCGGCGGCGACGCCCTCTTCAAGGTCAATCCGCCGCTGCGGGGGGAGGCGGACGTCGCGGCCGTCGTCGAGGCCATCGTCGACGGGACGATTGACGCGATCGCGACTGACCACGCCCCCCACCCCATGGCCGCCAAGGCGCTGCCCCTGGCCGACGCCCCGGCCGGCCTCGTCGGCCTGGAGACCGCCGTCGCCGTGGCCGCCCGTGTCCTCGTCGCCTGCGGCCGCCTCACGTGGCCCGAGCTCATCGACCGCATGGCGGCGCGGCCCGCGGCCGTCTTGGGCCTGCCGGGCGGGACGCTTGCCATCGGCAGCCCCGCGGACGTAACGGTCCTCGACCCCGAGGCCCGGTGGCGCATCGAGCCGGCCCGTTTCGTTTCGCGCGCCCGGAACTGCCCGTTCACCGGCTGGGACGTCGCCGGCCGCGCCGTCCTCACCGTCGTCGCCGGCCGCGTCGTCTTCGACCGCGACGCCGCCTCCTGACCGGCCCGGCCGGATGACCCCGCGCGAGCGCTGGCAATCCGCCGCCCCAGCCGCTATCCTGGCGCCTCGGCACGCGCGGCCCCGCGCCGCCCCAGGCGACCCGCAACCCGAAAGGAGCCCGATGGCCCTCCGCGTCCTCTACATTGGCGGCACCGGCGAGATCAGCTACTCCTGCGTCCACGAGAGCGTCCGCCTCGGCCACGAGGTCACCGTCTTTAACCGCGGCCGCGGCGACGAACCGCTCCCGGGCGCCATCGAGCAACTGACCGGCGACCTGGCCGACGACACCGCCTACACGGCGCTGGCGGACCGCCGCTTCGACGCCGTCTGCCAGTTCATCGCCTTCACGCCGGCGGCCGTCCGACGCGACGTCGCCACCTTCAGCGGCGAGTGCGGCCAATACGTCTTCATCTCGTCGGCCTCGGCCTACCAGAAGCCGCCCGAGCGCGTCGTCATCACCGAGGACGTCCCCCTCGTCAACCCCTACTGGGCCTACAGTCGCGCCAAGGCCGAGATGGAAGCCCTCCTGATGGAGGCCCACGCCGCCGGCGACCTGCCCGTCACCGTCGTCCGGCCCAGCCACACCTTCCGCCGCAAGTTCCCGGGCGGCATCGCGGACGGCGACGACTGGGCCTGGCGCATCCGCCAGGGCAAACCCGTCGTCGTCCACGGCGACGGCACCAGCCTCTGGACTTACACCCACTCGGACGACTTCGCCAAGCCGTTCGCGCGGCTGCTTGGCAACGACGCCGCCCTCGGCGAGGCGTTCCACATCACGCGCCACATGGAGAGCTTCACCTGGGACACCATCTTCCAGACCATCGGCCGCGTCCTTGACACCGAGACCCGCATCGTCCACGTGCCGACCGACACCCTCGTCCGCTTCAACGGCGACTGGGAAGGCCCGCTGCGCGGCGACAAGATGTGGCCGGTGCTCTTCGACAACACGAAGGTGATGCGCGTGGCTGGGGACTTCACGTGCGACGTGGGCCTGGAGGACGGCCTCGCCCGCGTGGCCGAGCACTACCGGCAGCGCGCCGGCGCCACCACGCCCGACGCGGAGCTGCATGCGATGGTGGACCGGGTGTGCGCGGCCCAGGAGGCGGTGGGGGCGTAGGCTGCCGCGTTACTCGCTCCTCAGCCCCTCCAGCAGCGCTCCGCGGAGGGCCGCCCGCGCCGCCAGGCTGATCCACACCAGGCCGCTCAGCCCGATGGCCGCCACCAGCACCGCCACCGACCCGTACGGCACGCGCTGGCCCATGCCCAGCACCGCCGGAATCACCGCGACGGCCGCCGTCAGCGTCCCCCACACCAGGCCCGCCGCCAGCAGGGCCCAATGCTCCAGCAGCACGAGGCGCCGGAGGCGTGCCCGCTCGAAGCCGACCGCCCGCATCAGCGCCAGTTCGCCGCGCCGCTCCAGCACGTTCCGGAGCACCACCAGGCCGAGGCCGAGGCTGCCGATGGCGAGGCCCAAGCCCCCGAGCAGCTGGAAGATCGAAAGGTACGTGTTCTCGACCTGGAAGTACTCGGCGAGCCGCGCCCGGGCCGGCGTCACCCGCACGCCGCGCGACCGCAAGCCGCGCCGCAGCACGTCGGCGGCCGCCCCGGCCCCGCCCTCGGGCGCGTCGATGAGGAACATCCGGTGGCCGCCCACGCCCGGGTACTTCGCGAGGAAGACGTCCTCGTCGATGACGATGCCGCCCTGCAGGATCGAGGCGGCCAGGGTCGCGACGAACCGCACGTCGAACGTCGACCCGTCCGCCGCCGTGTACGTCAGCGTGTCGCCGGGCTTGAGGCCGAGCGACCAGAGCAGCGTCCCATGGTCGACGATGGCCGGGACGGGCTCGTCCGGGCCGCCGCGCGCGTCGAGGAGCGCCCACGGCCCGCCCTCGGGCACAGTCTCCGGGGCGTGTGCGAAACGGAAGGCCCCGCGCTCGGCCAGCGCCCCCGGGTCGACGCCGAAGAGGCGCGGCTGCTGGGGCCGGTTCAGGTTCAGGCAACTGGCCTCGTCGCCCGCGCGGACGCGGAGGGGGACGATCCGCACGGCCCGGTCGAGCGCCCGCATGCCGTAGTCGGCCCGGACGCCGGGGTCGTCGAGGTCGCGGTAGACGGGCGTCGCGGTCTCGGCCACCAAGGCGAAGCCGCCCGTGCCGCTCGCGCGCCGGCCGGCGTCGTCCAGGGGGCTCTTCCGGTTCGCCGTCACGGCCACCACCATGAACGTGCCGCACGCCAGCAGCGCGAGCGTCGCGAGGCTGCGTCCGCGGCGGCGCGTGGCGTTGCGGGCGCTCAGACCGCCGAACGTCAGGCCCGCCCGGCCGCGCGCGGCCGCCATCAGGGCAAGGATGCCGTAGCCGAGGACGAGGCCGCCGGCCAGGAGCATGGCGCCCGCGCCGAAGAACGCGCCGGCCCCGCCGCCGCCGGCCTCGAGCGCCCGCCGGCCGAGGACCGCGACCATCGCGCCGGCCGCGAGGACCAGCGCCGCCCCGAGGGCCAGCGCGATCCACCCGCGCCGCCGCCCGGCCAGCGGGGCCGCCAGGTCCAGGGCCTCGCTCCCCGCGAGCAGCTCGCGCGCCGGCCGCCGGGCCCGCCGACGCAGCGCCACCCACATCGCGGCGACGGCGGCCACGAAGCCGCTGGCGGCCCCGATGGCGACGGACCCCGGCGTCGCGTGGAAAAAGAGCGTCGTGCCGGCCACCGCGCCGCTCCAGACGCCCGTCAGGGCCCCGAGGGTCAACCACGTGTAGACGAGTCCGAGCCCCGTGCCGACCGCCCCGCCCACAAGCGCCAGGGCCGCCCCCTCGCCGAGGATGAGCCACCGGACGCGGCGCGGCGTCAGGCCGAGGGCGAGCAGCGTGCCGATCTCCTCGGTCCGCTGCTCGACGCCGAAGACGAACAGCAGCGCCACCAGCAGCAGCGCCGAGCCGAGCAGGAACATGCTGAGGCCGAGGAAGAGTTCGCCGAAGTCCAGGGCCTCGGCGCTCGCGTCCAGGGCCGTCTGCCGCACCGGCAGGAAAAAGAGGCCCAGCCCCGTCGGGTCGAGTTGCCCTCGCAGCGCCGCGGCCAGCGCGACCGTCCCGTCCGCCCCGCCACCGCCGGGCAGCCGCACCGCCGTCAGGTCGCCGAACCGGTTGCCCCACATCGCCCGCCCCGCCGCCAGGCTGACGAAGGCCTTCGGCGTGCCGCGGTAGGCGTCCCAGTAGGCCTCGTCCTTGTCGCGGATCGTGTCGAGCGCAACCGGAATGCCGACGTCCCAGTCCGAGCAGTCCTCCTGCTTCGCGAGGCCCGGAAACGGGGGCATCAGCGTCCGGTCGGCCGCCGGGTGGTCCATCAGGATCGTCCCTCGGACCGTGAACGCCCGCGTCCGCGTCTCCAGGCCCCCGCCGGGCTTCAGCACGTAGTACGCGAGACGCACGGTGTGGCCCGCGCCGGCGCCCAGGTCGTCGGCGAGCCATTGGGTGAGGACCATGCCCTCGTCGCCGAGGCCGCCGACGGCATCCCACGGGGCCGCCAGACGGGCGCCCGCGAGCGGGCCGATCGCCGCCACCATCGAGTACGGCGTCGCCTTGACGTCCGGACCCTCGCCGGTCTCGATCGCGTTGACGAAGTACGTGAGCACGCCGACGGCGCCGGGGTCGACCTTCGCGGCGGCGCGGGAGACAGTCGGCGCGATGAAGATGCGCCGGCTCGTCAGTTCCCCCCCGCCGCCTTCGAGCGCCCGCAGCGCCAGGCCCGCGTCCGCGAGGCGCCACCGCTTGGCGAGCGCCGCTTCGGCCGCCTCGGCCGTCACGTCGGCCCCGCCCTCGGCCGGGCCGACCACGAGCAGATTCGCGCCGCCGGCAAGCTCCACCGCGTCTTGCAGCTCGCCGAGCCGCACGAACGCGTTCGACGGAGGGAGCTGGTTCGCCTGGAGACCGAACCGGCCGGCCCCGTCGTCCGGCGCCACCGCCACCACCGCCAGCCGTAGCGTCACGGTGGCGTCGCTCTCGCGTCCCAGGGGCGCGTCGCGTGGCAGCGCGCTCGGCTTCTCGACGCGCAACAGGACCTCGTCGCCCGGCTCGGCGCCGAGGCGTGCGGCCGCCTGCCGGTTCAGCACCACGCCGCCCTCGCCGGGGAGGAGCGCGGCGTCGCCGACGGCTCGGGTGAAGCGCTCGCCGATGCCGTAGACCTGGAGGCCCGCCAGGTGGGTCTGTCCGTCGGGCCCGGTGGCCGAGCCCGCGAGGTGCAAGGCCGGCCCGACCGGCGCCCCGAGGTCCGAGGCCAGGTCGGCCGCCAGGTCGCCCCGCCCAGCGGGGTCGGCCCGGACGTAGCGGTCGCCGGCGGCAAGGGCGAGCCGCACCTCGCCCAGCCGCGCCAGCGCCAGCCGCCGCAGGCTGTACCGGACGGAGTCGCCGATGGCAAGGCCGCCCACCAGGACGGCCGTCGCGACGGCGGCCCCCGCCAGGACGCCGAGTTGTGTCCGCCAGTAGTGGCCGAGGCTCCGCCGAATGAGGGTCCAGGCCGTCATGGCTCAGCCCCCGAGGGGCTCGAGGCGCCCCTCCCTGAGCTCCAGTTCGCGTGCCATCCGGTCGGCCAGCGACCGGTCGTGCGTCACGACAACGAGCGTCACGCCGTCGTCGGTGTTGAGCTCGGCCAGGAGGTCGGCCAGCGCATCGGCCGACGCCCGGTCGAGCGAGCCGGTCGGCTCGTCCGCCAGGAGCAGGCGCGGCTCGTTGACGAGGGCCCGGGCGACCGCGACGCGCTGCCGCTCGCCGCCCGAGAGCTGGCCCGGCCGGTACGTCAGGCGCTCGCCGAGGCCGACGCGCTCCAGCAGCGCCCGGGCCCGGTCCGGCGCCGGCTCGTCGCCCCCGCCCCCGGCGTGCCCCGCCAGCGTCGGCACCAGCACGTTCTCCAGGGCGGTACACTGCGGCAAGAGGTGGTGGAGCTGGAAGACGAAGCCGATGCGGCGGTTGCGGAGCTCGGCCAGCTGGCGCTCGTCCATCCCGGCCAGGTCCTCGCCCTCCAGCCGCACCGTCCCGCGGTCCGGCCGGTCGAGGGCCCCGATGATGTTCAGGAGCGTGCTCTTGCCGGAGCCGGAGGGGCCGACGACGGCCACGGCCTCGCCGGCCTGGAGCGTCATCGACACGCCGCCCAGAATCGTCGGCCCCGGCTCGCCGGTCGGCGACCGGTAGGCCTTGTGAACATCCTGCAGGTCCAGGAGCGGGTCAGCCATCGTCGGGTCCTCCCTCGGGTGCTGGCGCGCCCGGCCCGCGGACACGCGCCATCACGGCGATCAGCTTCTCGGCCATGTGGTCGGCCGTCAGGTGCGCGAGCACCCCTTCCCGGCCGCGCTGCCCCACCTCGCGCGCCTTGGCCGGGTCGAGCAGCAGGTCGGCCAGCGCCCTGTGCAGCGCCGCCGGGTCGTCGGGCGGCACCAGCACGCCGCCGCCTGTCGTCTCGACGACCTCCTCCAGGGCCCCGTGGCGCGGCACCACGACCGGCACGCCGCACGCGTTCGCCTCCAGCACCGGCAGAGCCGACGCCTCCGGTCGCGTGGCCGGTACCGAGAGCACCGAGCAGCCCTGGAGGAAGGCGATCCGCTCGGGGCGCGGCAGGTTGGGCAGGAGTTCGACGTCGCGCGTAAGGCCCGCCTCGACCAGGCGGGCTCGGATATCGCGGAGGTACGGCGGGCTGCCCACGGTCTCGCCGCCCGTCGCCCGGAGCTTCAGCGTGGCCAGGCGCTCGTCCCCCTTGAGCGCCGCCACCGCCTCGACAAGCCGGTCGAGGCCCTTGTCAGGAATCGCCGGCGAGAGGAACCCGACGACGGGCGTCTCGGGCGGCGCCGCGGCCGGCGCGTAGTCGCCGGCATCCAGCCCCGCCGGGGCGACGTCGATTTGCTCCGGCACCACGCCCAGCCGCGCCGCCATCGCGTCCCGGAAGTACGTGCTCACGGCCACCAGCGCGTCCAGGTCGCCCGCCCGCTCGCGCAGGATGGCCCAGGCCTGGTCCGAGAGCGGGTCGGGCAGGCTGTCGAGGAAGGTGTCCTCATCCTGGAGCAGGCTGACCACCGGCAGACCCAGCCGCTGCTTGAGCGCCGGCGCCAGGCCCGCCAGCAGCGCGCTGGAGAGGCAGATCACGTCGGCCGGCGGCTGCGACGCCAAGTACGCCGTCAGCCGGTCCAGCTCCTTCGCCTGGTGCCCGTGCTCGCCGCGCAGCATCGAGAGGGCCGTCTCGCCCAGGTCCCGCGAGCTGGTCATCGCGGTCTTGTGGGAGGCCCAGCGGAGCAGCCACCGGGCGTCGAAGAAGCGGTCGAGCCAGCGCGGGGTGCGGCGAAAGAAGCCGGACTTCTGCTGCAGGTAGACGTTGATGCCCCCGAAGAAGATCGGCGCCCCGGCGGCCGGGTCCTCGTCGCCCTTCGTCAGCGGCAGATACAGCGGCACGAGCTGCATCGTGTGCTCGGTCCGGTCGAGCGCCGCCAGCAGGTCGAAGTCCCGCAGGCAGTTCTCGCAGTAGAACGCCTCGCAGGTCCCCGGGATGAGCTCGACGATGCGCACGGGGGCTACTCCCCCTCGGGCGTGGCGTCGGCGGGCGTCGCGGCAGGCGGTACGGCGGGCACCGGCGGCAGCGTGGGCGGCGGCGTCTGGGCCTCCGACCCGAAACAGTACAGCCGCCCGTCGTCGGCCCCGATCAGGATCCGCCCGTCCACCAGCGCCGCCGACCCGTAAACCCCGCCGCACTCGTACGACCAGACCTTCTCCCCCGTGGCCGCGTCCAGGATGTACAGGAACCCGTCGCCGGAGCCGACGACGATCCGCCCGCCGCACGCCACGGGGCCGGCGTCGACCTCGCCCTGGGTCTCGAAGGCCCAGAGCCGCTCGCCGGTCTTGCGGTCCATGCAGTGGACGAAGCCGTCGCGAGCGCCGACGACGACGCGGTCCTGCAGGACCGCCGGGCAGGAGAAGAAGGGCTCCTCGCCCTCGCCGTATTCCCAGAGGATGTCGCCGGACGCGAGGTCGGCCGCAAAGAACCCGCCCTCGTAATGGCCGACGTACGCGACGCCGTCCGCCACGGCGGGGCTGGCGGCGATGTAGGCCGGGGCGAAGATCGCCTGGACCTCCTTGCCCTCCGGGCTGACCACGTGGACGACGGCGTCGCAGCCGCCGAAGACGATGCGGCCCTGGGCGTCGATGGCCGGCGACCCGTTGATGAAGTTGTCCGTCTCGAACCGCCAGAGCTCCGTCCCGTCGCCCGGGGCCAGGCAGTAGAGCGAGAAGTCGTAGCTCCCGACGACCAGCCGGTCGCCGTCCGGCAGCGAGACGGCGTTGACCGCCCCGAGGATCTTGTCGGCGGTCTCGTGCCGCCACTGGACCGCGCCGGTGGCGGCGTCGAGGGCGTAGACAAACGAGTCGGCGCACCCGACGAAGACCCGCCCGTCGCGCACGAGGGCCGTCGACTCGACCTGGTCCCCCAGATCGCGGGTCCAGACCTTCGACCCGTCCTCCAGCCGGACGGCGTGGACCGTGCCGTCGCCGCTCGCGATGAAGACGATGCCGCCGGAGACGACCGGCGAGGCGACGAACGCCCCGCCGCCGTCGTACGTCCAGACCAGTACGGGCGGGTCCGGCAGCTCGCCCGGGGCCACGCCCACGAGCGACGGGTCGCCCCGGTAGAAAGGCCACTCGGCGGGCATTTGCGGCGCGGCGGGGTCGGGCGGCGCCGCTTCCTCGGGCGGCCCGGGATCGTCGGGCGGCGAGGTTGCCACGTCACAGGCCCCGACGGCCCAGACTCCGGCCAGCAGGATCACCCACACCCGTCCCCGCGTGCTGCGCATGGTCGTCGCCTCCGCTCGGTCGCGTTCCGGTACTCCCTGTATGGTAGGAACCCGCGGCCGGCCGCTCAAGGGCCGCACGGTTTGCGAGGAGGCCGAGGCCGTCCTTCCGCACAGCGCGCCGAAGCCGCGGCGCGTCGGAAGCGGCCCATCGGGCAAGGGGGGCGGCAACAGGCACGCGGGGAACCGCCAAGGCCGGACCGCGCGACCCTCCGCTGCCGCGGAGGGCTCGCCACGGCACGCGCTTTCGATGCCCGCGCACGGCAACCCCGCGCGGAGCCTGCCCCCCTACCCCACCAGCGAGCCCTGCCTCGTAACCCGAAAAGGGGCCCCGCCCCGCAACCGCGCCCCGCGGCGTAACCCGACAGGGGACAGGCGTCGCTCAGCCCAGGTGGCCGGCGGCCAGCAGCGCGTACCACGTGTACTCGCAGTCCGCCTCCGGCTCCAAGGCGTGGCCCCGGTAGCCGCCGGCGGCGCTCCGCAGCCCCTCGACGAACGCGAGGTGCGCGGCCGCGTCCAGCGCGTTCAGGCCGGCCGTCACCGCGAGGGCATGGACGGCCGTCGCCGTCGAGAGCAGGTCCGCCACGGGCGCGAGCGGCATGGCCCGGAAGCCCCCGCCCTCGGTCGCCTGGGCCGCCAGCCACGCCGGCGTCGCGGCCGGCACCTGCCGCCCGAGATGCGCGAGCACGGCCGCCGCGGCGGCCGTCGCGGGCACAAGGCCCAGCCGCTTGCCGGCCTCGTTGGCGTAGGCCCCGGCGCCGACGGCCAGGCCGGAGACGCTGTCGGCGAGCGCCTCCGGCCGCGGCAGCGGCAAGCCGAGCCCCTCGTAGGCCCCGGCGGCCAGGAACGCCCCGTAGGCCGTCCCGGCTTGGCCGCCCTCGGTATGCGCGAAACCGCCGTCGGCGGCGCGGTACGCCGCCAGCCGCCCCGCCAGCGCCGCCGCGTCCCCCGCCGCCTCCGGCACGGCCGCCCACAACCGCGCCAGGCACGCCAAATGCACGAAGTCGAGCCCGTCGCCATCGGCGAACGTGGCCACGTAGGCGGGGAGCGCCTCGGGCGGCGCCTCGCCCAGGGCGTGCGCGGCCTCGGCGCCGAAGAGGGTGTAGTAGAGGTCGGCCCGGCCGTCGCGGCCGGCGTAGCCGCCCTCGGGCGTGCGGCACGAGCGGAGGAACGCCCGGACGCCGTCGGGGTCAGGCAGCCGGCTCGGCGCCGACTGGGCGGCCCGGGCCATCGTCCGCCAGAGCGTCACGGGGGGCCTCGCTTTCGGTGCCGTCGAAGATGCGGCCGATGACGCGGCGCAGGAGGCCCTTGAGCTCCGGGCTGGAGAGCGTCTCGAGGGCGGCCACCGCCCGGTCGACCCACACGCGGAGGAGGGTTCGCGCGGCCGCGTCCGCCCCCAGCCGCCGCAACGCCGGCCGCACCCGCGCCCGGGCCGCCTCGTCCGTCAGGGCCCGGCGCCACCACGCCTCCAGCAGGCGCCGGTCCTCGCCGCGCGCCGCCTCGTAGGCCAGCGCCAGCACGATCGACGGCCGCGCGGCCTCGGTGTCGCTCGCCCCGTCGCCCTCGAAACAGTCGTCGAGGTCGTCGCGGACCTGGTAGGCGATGCCGAGGGCCTGGCTGTAGCGCCGGAAGGCCTCGACGATCGGCCCGTCCGCCCCCGCCACGGCGGCCCCCAGCCGGAGCGCCACCTCGAACGCCGGCGCCGTCTTCATCCGGAAGATGTCCAGGACCTCGTCCGGCGCGAGCGGCCGCGGCGCGCGGGCCCACGCCAGCTCCTTGCCCTGGCCGATGGCGAGCGCCCGGTGCCCCTCGGCCGCGGCGGTCAACATCGCCGCCCGGGCCGCATCCGACACATCCGCCTCGGCAATCAGCCGGTACCCCTCGCCCAGGAGCAGGTCGCCGACGTTCAGCGCAACCGGCACGCCGTGGGCCTCGTGCAGGGCGGGCTCGCCGTAGCGCATCGCGTCGCCGTCCTCGATGTCATCGTGCACAAGGCTGGCCTTGTGGAAACACTCGACCGCCACCGCCACCTGCTCCAGCACGCGCGGCACGGGACCGAGGGGGGCGTCGCCGAGGGCCTGGCCGACGCTCACCGCCAGGAACGGCCGCCACCGCTTTCCGGACCGCGCGACCCACGCGCGCGCGAGCGCGCTGGTCGGGTCGTCCTCCGGCCCGAGGATTGCGGCCAGGCGCTCCGCCCCGAACAGGCCGCCCACGCGCTCGCGCAGGGCGTCCAGGTCCAGCCGCCGGTCGGCGTCGTCGGCCTCCAGGTGCAGCGCCTCCCAGACCCAGTCGAGGTCGACCGCGGTCATGGAGCACCCGTCGTAGAGGAGCGGCACGGCCACCGCCGGAATCGCCGCCGCCTCCATCAGCGGAAAGACCTTCTCCAGGGCCGAGAGGCAGCTCACCCCCACCAGGCCGCGCACCTGGCCGGAGCGGACGAGGGCCATGACGGCGGCGGTCCCCTCGGAGACGAGCACGGCGTAGCCCATCGCCTCGGCCCGCTGCTGCAGGCCGTGGATCGGGCACCGGCCGCACCCCTTGCACACGAGGCCCAACTCGTCAAACGTGCCGGGGCAGTCGGCCTCGTCGCGCAGGCACTTCGGCAGGAGCAGGAGCCGCTTCTCCGGCGGAACGGCCGCGAGCTCCGCCCGCCACACGGCGTTGTTGACCAGCACGCCCAGCCACTTCCGGACATGCGCCGGCGCCCCGGCCGCCCGGGCCACCGCGTCGGTGTGCGTGAAGAGTTCCTTGAACGAGAGGGGCGGCACCGGCCGCGCCGCCTCGACGTGCGCCCGCGCCGCCGCCCGCAACCGCTCGCGCTCGGCCTTCGTCGGCGGGATACCGCGCTGCGTCTTGTGGTCCCGCCGCGCGGCCAGGGTCGCGTCGAGGTCAGGCGGCATCGGCGTCGCCATCGGCTTCCTTTCGCCCGTCACGCGTACGCGCCCAGCCCGAAGAACCAGTGCCGCTTCGCGAACCGGTAGAACCAGTGCCGCTCCGGCACCTCGCACCCCGGCATGTCGTGGCTCGGCCCCGGCGTCATGGCCGCCAGCTCCGCCAGGCCCGTGCCCCGGCCCGTCGTGTCGCGGGCCCCCTGCCGCACCATAAACTCCCGCAAAACGTCCGGGTGTTCAAGGAGAATGCATCCGCGGGTGGCGCGCCCGGCCTCGTCGCGGAACGCCCGCAGAAAGGCCGACCGGTCGATCGCGACCGCCGGGTCGCACCCGTTCGAGACGGTCTCGGCGGCAAACTGGATCGGCGGGCACGGCTCCACATCGCCGCGCGGCCCGACGTGGCAACTGATGCCCGTCGAGGCCGGGCACAGGGCCCGCCCGCGCTCGTCCCAGTAGCCGTCGATGACGGCGATCGGCACCCGCCCGCGGACCTCGACCAGGAACCGCCGCAGCCGACCGATCCCCGCCGCGTCCAGCGCGAGCTCCGGCGCCGGGTCCGGCCCCACCGGCCGATAGATATAGTACCACGCGTAATGGGCGCCGAGCTCCACCAGCCGCCGCAGGAACCGCTCGCTCACGAGGTCGTCCAGGTTGGTGCGGCAAACACTGGTGGCGGTGCCGAAGATCAGCCGATGCCGCCGGCACGCCTCCAGCCCCGCGACGGTGCGCCGAAAGACGTCCTCGCCGCCGCGACGCTCGTCGCTCACCTGCTCCAGGCCCTCGACGCTCACCAGCGGCGAGACGTTCCCGATCCGCCGCATCGCCGCCGCCGCCGCCACCGCCAGCAGCGTCCCGTTCGTGAAGAGCTGTAAATAGCAATCCCGGTGCCGGCCGAGCACTT
>CAYNLG010000075.1:0-17770 GCA_964397995.1 uncultured Anaerolineales bacterium | reverse complement strand
CGCAAAACAAGGCTAGCAAAGGATTTAGAATGCGCCAGAAAAATTAGTCACACCCATTCCGTGGCATCGCGCGGCAAGGGCCGCTATACTTGCACCGCCGCGGGGTCGATAACAGGGGTACGGTACTGTCAGGGGGTCCGCCATGAAGCAGGTCGCCTACGCCGTCACCGACGCCGGCCGCGTCCGGACCGTCAACGAAGACTCGCTGCTCTTCGACCAGGACCTGGGCCTGTATGTCCTCTGCGACGGCATCAGCCGGTGCGGGTCCGGCGACATCGCGTCGCAACGGACGTGTTTCACGGTCTACGACGTGCTGCGCAAGCATCACGACGTGCTGGCGGCCCTGGCGGACGAGCCGACCGGGGCGGCGCTGCGCGACGCGCGGTACCTGTGCGAGGCGGCCATCCAGACGGCCTCCGAGACGGTCCACGACGAGGGCCAGGCCGACGCCGCGAAGTCCGGCATGGGCGCCACGTGCGTCCTGCTGGCCGTCAGCGGCCGCTACGCCCTGCTCGCCCATGTCGGCGACAGCCGCGCCTATCTCGTCCGCGACGGCCGCGTCCACCTGTTGACCCACGACCACAGCGTCGGGGCGGTCCAGCTGCGTAAGGGCCTGATCACGCCCGACGAGGCGGCCAAAAGCCGCTACGCCTCGGCCCTGACGCGGGCCGTCGGCTTCCAGCGGAGCGTCGAGGTCGACCTGCTGAACGTCGAGATCTTGCCGGAGGACCGGTTCCTGCTCTGCTCCGACGGCCTGAGCGACTACCTGATGGCCCGGGAGGTCGAGCGTCTGGTCGGCGACGTGCCCACGGCCGACCTGCCCCAGACGCTCGTGGACCTGGCGAACGAGCGTGGCGGGAAGGACAACATCACCGTTGTGGCCGTCGAGGTCCGGGGCGAACTGGAGAAGGGCACCGTCCGGGCCGACCGCAAGATCGACGCCCTGCGGAAAATCCCCCTGTTCGCGGATCTCGCCTACGTCGAACTCATCAAGGTCCTCAACATCATCGGCGTCCAGAGCATGGCCCAGGGCGACGTCATCGTCCGTGAGGGCGAGGCCAGCGACACCTTCTACGTCCTCGTCTCCGGCGAGGTCCAGGTCCGCCGCAAGGGCAAGGAGGTCGCCCGCCTGGGCACCGGCGATTTCTTCGGCGAGATGGGCCTGATCGACGACGCGCCGCGGTCGGCCGACGTCGTGGCGTCCCAGGCCGGCCTCGTCATGACGATGAAACGCGACGATTTCCTGACGCTGGCCCACCAGGAACTGCTCATGTCGCCCAAGCTCCTCTGGGCCCTGTGCCGCGTGCTCACGAACCGCTTGCGCGCGACCAGCCAGGCCCTGACGGAGGCGACGTAAGCCTCGTCCTGGGCACCGCACACGAAGCACGACGGGAGGGCGCATGCTTATTGTCAGTATTTCAGGCGTTCGCGGCGTCATCGGCGACGGCCTCGGCGCCCGCGAGGCCCTCAAGTTCGCCATGGCCTTCGGGACAACCCTCGGCGGCGGCCGGGTCGTCCTCGCCCGGGACTCGCGGCCCAGCGGGCCCATGCTGAGCGCCGCCGTCCGGGCCGGGCTCATGGCCACCGGCTGCGATGTCGTCGACTGCGGCGTGCTCTCGACGCCCGGCACCAGCTTCCTCGTGGGGGACCTGGGGGCCGCCGGCGCCGTCGTCATCACCGCCAGCCACAACCCCGACCCGTACAACGGGATCAAGCTGCTGTCGTCGCGCGGCGTCGCGCTGAACGCCGAAGAAGGCCGGCCCGTCCGCGACCTGGTCGAGAGCGGCGCGTTCGCCGAACAGGGCACCGACGGCGTCGGCCGGCTCGACGTCCGCAGCGACGCCGCCGAGCGCCATGCCGCCCACGTCCTGGGCCTGGTGGACGCCGACCGGGTTCGGGCGGCCGGGTTCACGGTCGCGGTGGACCCCGGCAACGGGGCCGGCGGGGCGGAGATGCGGCTGCTGCTG
The DNA here is from genome assembly GCA_964397995.1 of uncultured Anaerolineales bacterium. Lineage (GTDB taxonomy): Bacteria > Planctomycetota > Phycisphaerae > FEN-1346 > FEN-1346 > CAYNLG01. Next base: position 15,803 of record CAYNLG010000075.1, on the reverse strand, counting down.
GAGGGCCTGGGCTGCACGGTCCATGCGATCCACGAGGCACCGACCGGCCGCTTCGGCCGCCCCCCGGAACCCGTGCCGGCCCACCTCTCGGACCTCGCGGCGGCCGTCCGTGACGCCGGGGCCGCCCTCGGCCTGGCGCTGGACCCGGACGCGGACCGCCTGAGCCTGGTCGACGAAACCGGCCGCCCCCTCGGCGAGGAATACACGCTGGCCCTGGCGACGCGGCACCGGTTGACGCAGACCAAGGGCCCGGTGGCGGCCAACCTCTCCACCAGCCGCATGATGGACGACGTCTGCCGCGAGGCCGGGGTGCCCTTGGTCCGGACGCCCGTCGGCGAGGTGAACGTCGCGGAGGCCATCGAGCGTGAGGGTTGCGTGATCGGCGGCGAAGGCAACGGGGGGGTCATCGACCCCCGGGCGACGCGCGTCCGCAATAGCCTGGCGGGGGCGGCGTTAATCCTGGAGAGCCTCTCCGACACGGGTCGAAAAGTCAGTGAACTTGCGGCCGAGTTGCCCGTCTACACTATGGTGAAGGACAAGGTGCCCCTCGGCGGGACCGACCCGGCGGCCGTGTTCCGGGCGACCCGGGACGCCTTCCCGGGCGCCGAGCCGGACAAGCGGGACGGGCTGTACCTGGCGTGGGACGGCGGCTGGGTCCACGTGCGGGCCTCGAACACCGAGCCGATCCTGCGGGTGCTGGCCGAGGGGAAGGACGCCGCCGACGTCCGCGCCTGGGTCGACCGCGTGAAGGCTTTGACGGGGACGGGCGGCTGAGGCAAAACGGGTTTTTCCCTACCATGGGAGACCCGTGGGACCATAGAATGAGAGAAGCGGGGCGTCCCCGCGGGCGCCCGCGAGTGCCGCGAACTGCCGCGTAAGGAGTCAACCCATGACGCGCCTGAGTGTGAGTCTGCTCGTGACGGCCCTGATGCTGCTCTGGACGGGAGCGGCCCTGGCCGACGATACCGCCGCCGACGTGAAGGCCAAGGACGGCCTGCCCTGGGACAAGGGCGAGGGCGGCGAAGCCGCCGCCGAAAAGCAGGGCATGGACCTTGAGAAGGAACTCGGGCCGATGCTCTATCGCCGTGCCGTCAAGCCCATCGAAGACCAGATGGAGCAGGCGAAGAAGTTCGAGAAGATGTACGAAGAGGAGATGGCGAAGCCCGAAGACAAGCGGAACGTGAAGAAGGCCGAGACGTTCCGCGAGCGCGCGGCCGCCACGTACGTCGGGGCCATCCTGAAGGCGAAGCGGGGCCAGATAATGATCCGCGACGACGCTCAGAAGGCGGCGGTCAAGGCCCAGTACCAGGACGCCTGCACGAACCGGGCCGCCGGCATCTACGCCGATATGGCCACGGCCCGCCACGAGGCGGGGGACCTTCGGGGCGCGGCGGCGTACTACCAGAAGATCCAGAAGTTCGACCCGGAGAACGAGGTCGCCAAGAACGGCCTCGAGGCGCTCAAGAAGGAAGCCCAGCAGAAGGCCAAGGACGCCGCGGGCGGCGGGTCGTCGGGCGGTGGCGCGGGCGACAACGAGCGGACCTGGGGCGACGACGACAAGGACTGGGAGAAGGAAGGCCGCGAGGACACCGAGAAGGACTGGACCAAGACCGGCCGCGAGGATGAAGGCTGGAAGAAGGGCGGCGCGGGGTACTAAGCCGCTCGGACCGGTGGCGGCCGATTCGCCCATGGCCGCCTGAGACCACGACCTCCGGGGGACGGTGCCAACGCGCCGTCCCCCGCGTGCTGCGCGTCACCACGCACGTGTGCCACCGTCGTTCAGCCGCGTTTCGGGAGGCTGCGGCCGTGTACGCGGGCTTGACCCGTAGTTATCGGACGCACCCTAACTCCCTTCCCTGCCTTACCCATCTTTCCAGAATGGAACTTTCAAGTTGACCTTGGGGCCGGGCCGATGGATACTGTGGGGAAATAGGGAGGATGCGCAGCCTACGGGCTTGCGCCGCTGGAGAGCGACTCGAGGGGTACGAGAGGACCGCCATGAAGGACGTCTACTCAACGGGGGAAGCCGCCAAGGTCTGCAAAGTCAGCCAGCAGACCATCATCCGATGTTTCGACTCCGGGCGGCTGGATGGCTTCTACGTACCGGGCTCCCGCTTCCGCCGCATCCCCCGCGAAAGCCTCGTCAAGTTCATGAAAGAGAATAGTATCCCGCTTTCGAACTTGGACAGCGGGAAGAAGAAGATACTGGTGGTCGACGACGAGGCCGAGATTGTCGATCTGCTGGTCGACGTCCTGGCCCGCGATGGCCGGTTCGAGGTCAAGACCGCCACGACGGGCTACGACGCGGGCCTGCTGACGCACCAGTTCCGGCCGGACGTCATCCTGTTGGATTACATGCTGCCGGACATCAACGCGCCGCAGGTGGTCAAGACGATCCGGGGGGACGACAGCCTCTCGGAGACGCGGATCATCGCCATCTCGGGCCTGATCGAAGACGACCAGGTCCAGGCCCTCTTCGAGTTGGGCATCAACGCGTACATCAAGAAACCGTTCCTGATGGATGCGCTGATCGCGAAGATCGCCGAAGTCCTGGAGCTGTAGCGGGCGCGGGCGCCCCATGGGAGAGCGGACGGGCATGGCCGTTACGGGACTCGAACGCCGCAAGCTGGAGCTGCTGCTGGAGCAGGTGGACCGCCTGCCCACGGTGCCGGGCGTCGCGCAGCACCTGCTGCCGCGCGTCATGGCGCCCCGCCCCAGCCGGCGTGAGATCGGCCAGGTCATCGAGAGCGACGCCGCCCTCGCCGCCCGGGTCCTGCAACTGGCCGCCGCCGCCGGCCACCCGCCCGACACGCTCCGCGACCTCGATAGCATTCTCGACCTGGTCCCGATGGACGAACTCATCGCCGACCTGCTGACCATCGAGGTGGCGGATCGCGAGACGCTGCGCCGCGGGCGGCTGACGTCAATGTGGCGGCACAACCTGGCGACCGCCATGGCCGCCCAGCTCATCGCGAGCCGCTCCGGGGCCGTCGATCCGGCCCAGGCGCAGCTCGCCGGCCTGCTGCACGACGTGGGCCTCGTCGCCATCCCCCTCCTGATGCCGCGCGCCTTCCAGCAGGTGCTGGAGCGGGTCGAGACGACCGGCCAGGACGTGCTGGAGGCCGAGCGCGAGGTGCTGGGCATCGACCACGTGGTGGTCGGCAAACGCCTGGCCCAGCAGTGGGGGTTCCCGGAGTGCCTCCAGACCGTCATCTGGCTGCATCACCAGGCGCGGCCGATGCTGGCCGACCGCGGGGCGCCGGGGGCGCTGGCCGACGTGGTCCACCTGGCGGACCTGCTGGCCCGCCGCGAGGGCTACTGGTGCCACCCGGCCGAGCAGATGCGCGACGACCCGGCGGAGGTGGCCCTACGCCTGGGCCTGACGGAAGCCCAGGTCGACCAGATTCGCCAACAGATGGTCGAGGCCGTGCCGATGAACGCCGAAGCCGTCGGCCTGAACGACGAGCCGACCGCCGGCCAGCTCTGGCACCTGGTGGCGTCGGCCAACGCCCGTCTCGGGAGCCTCTACCGGCGTGCGGCCGACGAGCGCCGCCGCCTCCAGGCCGAGACGCGGCGGGCGGACCTGCTGATGCGCATGAACACGCGGCTGGCGGCGTGTCGCTCGCCCCGCGAGGTGCTCGAGACGGTGGCCGAGACGGCCCGCGACGCTTTGGACGTCCGCGTCGTGGTGCCCTACCTGCTCGGGGACGACCTGGCCTACGTCGAGGGCGTCGCCTGCATGCGCGGTGGCCCCTGCGGCGACTACTTCCTCCACGAGATCGCCAAAGGCGAGTCGATCGAGACCCTCCTCGCCGACGCCGGGATGCCCCTCGGGGGCGAGGCCGCCCCGTCGCGGGCCGAGCGGGCCGAAGCCTGGCTGTTCGAGCGCCACGACCTCGGTCAGGGCCCGTTCTACACCATGCCCATGGTCGTCGAGGGCACCAAGGTGGGCGGCATCGTCTTCGGCTTCGAGGACGCGGAGCGGTCCCTGACGCGGCAGGAGGCCACGGAGCTCGCGGGCCTGGCCGGCATGGCCGGTGTGGCCCTGAAGTGGAGCAACGCCGAAGCCGAGCTCGTGGCCCTGTCGGAGGAGCTGGCCGAGGTCAACCGTGAGCTGCGCATGGCCCAGGAGGACCTTGTGCAGAAGCGGAGCGTGGCCAGCCTGTCCGAGATGGCCGCCGGGGCCGCGCACGAGATCAACAACCCGCTGGCCATCATCAGCGGCCGCGCCCAGCGCCTGCTCGCCGACGAGGAGAACGAGAAGCGGGCGGAGATGTGCCGGTCGATCATCGCCCAGGCCGACCGCGTCAGCGACATCATCAGCGAGCTCCGCCAGTTCGCCGTGCCCCCCACCCCGCAGCCGCGCGAGATCGACCCCGTGGCGCTGGCCGAGGCGGCCGTCGAGGCCGTCCAGGGTCAGGCCGGCGAGGCCACCGTTGTGCGCGTCGAAGCCCCGCCGCACGCCCCGGCCATCCGCGTCGACCCGGACCAGGTCCGTGACGCCCTCGTCGAGGTCCTCCGCAACGCCCTGGAGGCGACGGCCGAGGGGGGCACCGTGACGGTGCTCGTCCAGCCCGTGGCCGCCGAGGAGGTGGTGCGGCTACTGGTGATCGACGACGGACCGGGCATGGCCCCGCAAGACCGGGCCCGGGCGTTCGACCCGTTCTACTCGCGGCAGGAGGCCGGCCGGCATCGGGGGCTCGGGCTGCCGAGGGCGTTCCGGGCGGTTGAGCTGAGCGGCGGCCGCATGGCGCTGGAATCGAAGCCCGGCCACGGCACGACGGTGCGGCTGACATTTCCGTCGGCAAAAACCGAAGAAACGGGTAAAGCCGGCCGGGGCTAATGGACGATAGAAAGTTAGGAGAGACAGGAAAATTATCCGGACGTTTGCCATTCGCCGGGCCGGCGCCGGATACGGGGAACTCCACGGTGAGGTGCGACGCCTTCTCCCTCCCCCCTCGCTCTCGCGGCTAGCTCTCACCGTGGCTTGACTGAAACGGAGGCCGGACGACCCACGGCAGACGGTCGCCCGGCCTCCTTCCCATTGAGGGGCCCGCGAAAACGGAAGGACGCGACACCGCATGACGACCGACGGCCTGAGCGTCGCCGACGCCAAGCTCGACGCCCGCATCCTCGTCGTGGATGACGAGCCGGAGATCGCTTCGCTGCTGGCCGAGGCCCTCCGCGAAGCGGATCCCGCATGGGACGTCCGGGCCGAGAGCGACCCGAAGCAGGCCTTGGCCGCCCTGGCCGCACGGCCCTGCGATTGCCTCGTGACGGACCTGGTCATGCCGGAGGTCGACGGCCTGTCGCTGGCCGAGGCCGTCCGCGCCGAGGACCCGGACGTGGCGCTGATCGCCGTCTCCGGCCGGGGCACGCTGGAGGCGGGCATCAAGGCTCTGCGCCTCGGTTTCGCCGACTTCATTGAGAAGCCCTTCCGTACCGACGACCTCCAACGGGCCGTCTGCCGCGTCCTCCGGCGCCGCCGCCAACGCACGGCCATGGACGACCGCTTCGCCGAACTGGCCCAGGCGAAGGCCCGCCTGGAGGCCCAGCAGGCCGACCTTTCCGAGCGGCTGGCCATCGCGAGCCACGACCTGGTCCTCTCGAACCGCCGCTTCGCCCGGCGGATGGACGAGCTGGCCGTCTCCGGCGACGTCGCCCGTAGCCTCATGGGCGTGGTCGAGCTGGAGGACCTTCTCGGCCTGTGCGCCGAACTCCTCGGCGACCGCGTCCCGTGCGAGACCGCCTCGGTCGCCCTGTACGAGCCGCAGGACCAGGCCGTGGGGCTTCTCGTGCGGGCCTACCCGGACCGGGACGAAGCCCCCGTGCTGGGGTGGCTGAGGCGGCCACTACGCGACGGCGTCCTGTGCCGCGCCGCCCAGTCCGGCCGCGCCGTCCACGTCGACGACATTGCCGGGAGCGTGCTGCTGGACGCCCAGGAACGTGAACTGTGGCCGGAAGGCCGGTTGCTGGCGGTGCCGGTGCCCTTCCACGACCACGCGGTGGCGGTGGCGGCCCTGCACCGCGCGGCCGGCGATGACGATTTCGCGACAAGCGACGTGAAGCGGACGACGGCCCTGGCGTCGGTCGTCGGCCCGGCCATCCTGACGGCCAAGACGCACCACCGCCAGCGGTGCCAGGCGTACGCGGCCCTGGAACGGGTGGTCGAGGCACTGGAGGGCGGCGACCCGTACATGGCGGGCCACAGCGCCCGCGTCCTGGCGATCGCGGCCCCACTGGGTGAGGCCCTCAACCTGTCGCAGCCCGAGGCCGGCGCCCTGCAGATCGGCGCCCGCCTCCACGATATCGGCCGCGTGGCCGTGCCCCCCGACACGGTCAACCACGGCGGGCCCCTGACGGAGGCCCAGCGGGAGGTGGTCCAGTCGCACGCCCTCGTCGGCGAGCGGCTGGTCGGCACCCTCGAGTTCATGGGCGAGGTCGGCCCGATCGTCCGGGGCCATCACGAGGCTTGGGACGGCACGGGCTACCCGGACGGCAAAGCGGGCGGGGAAATTCCACGCGTGGCGCGGATTCTGGCCGCGGCCGACGCCATGGACGCGATGACCAGCGCCCGAGCCTACCGCGGGGCGATGGACGTGCCGGCAGCGCTTGCGCGGACCGAAGCCCTGGCCGGCGAGCAGTTCGACCCGGACGTCGTGGCGGCCCTGCTGGACCTCGACCCGGGCCGGCTCGCGGCCATCGCCGAGAGCCACCGCTGACCCATAGCCAACCCGTCCGGGAAGCGGGCGGCGTATCCATACAAGCGGGCCGGCGCCCCGCGCGCCGGCCCGCGGTCCATCCCGCGCTTGACTTCGTCCGACGGCCGGCGGTAGGCTGGCACGGCACGGCACGCGAACGGACTCTTCCATGGCAACCCGCAGGCTCGATGCGACCGACCCCGACACCCGCGCGGAGGCCGTGTGCGCCGCGGCCAAGGCGCTGGCCGGCGGTGAGCTGGTCGTCTTTCCCACCGAGACGGTCTACGGCGTCGGGGCGAGCGCCGTCAGCCGCGAGGCGGTCGCGGCGCTGCATCGCCTGAAGGAGCGGCCGCCCGAGAAGCCCTTTGCGCTGCACCTGGCGGGGCCGGAGGAGGCCGAGGCCTACGCCGGCGACCTGCCGCGCGTCGCCCGCCGCCTCATCGCCAAGGCCTGGCCGGGGCCGGTGATGCTGGTCGTGCCTGACCGGCGGCCGCCGGGGGCGGGACCCGAGGGCCTCGTCGAGGAGGGCCTTTACGCCGACGGAACGGTCGGCCTCCGGTGCCCGAAACACGACGTGGGTCACGCCGTCCTCCGCGAGGCGGGCGTCCCGGTGGTCGCAACGAGCGCGAACCTGGCCGGGCACCCGCCGCCGCGCTCCTGTGCGGAGGCACTGGCCGACCTCGACGGCAGGGTGGCGGTGGCGATCGACGGGGGCCCGGCGCCGTTCGCAAAGCCCTCGACCGTGGTCCGGGTGACGGACGCGGGCCGCCTGGAGGTCCTCCGCGAGGGCGCAATGACGGCTCACCGCGTCCGCCGTCTGGCCGAGACGCGGCTCCTGTTCATCTGCACCGGCAACATGTGCCGCAGCCCGATGGCCGAGGCCCTGGCGCGGCACCAGCTGGCCGCGAAGCTGGGGGTGGACGAGGCCCTGCTGGGCGACGTGGGGCTCCAGGTGTCCAGCCAGGGGACGGCGGCGGCCGCCGGAGGACGGGCCAGCGCCCCGGCGGTGGCGGCCATGGCGGAGCGGAGCATCGACCTGCGGGGGCACCAGAGCCGCCCGCTTACGGTTGACGCCCTGGTAGCCGCCGACTATATTTATGTGATGGCCCGGGAGCACGCGGAGGCCGTCCGCCGCATGGCCCCGGAGGTCGCCGACCGCGTCCGCCTGCTCGACCCCGACGGGCGGGACGTGGCCGACCCGATCGGCGGCGACGTGGCCACGTATCGCGCCTGCGCCCGCCACATTGAGCAGGCGCTGGAGGTCCGGCTGGGAGAGGTCGAGTGATGCGCATTGCCGTCGGCAGCGACCATCGGGGGTTCGCGACGAAAACCCGCCTTATGGCGCTTCTTCAGGACCAGGGCCACGAGGTCGCCGACTGCGGCACCCACTCCGACCACTCGTGCGACTACCCCGACGTGGCGGTGGCCGTCTGCGGGAAGCTCGCGAGCCAAGAGGTCGACCGGTGCGTGCTGCTCTGCGGCTCCGGCATCGGGATGACGATGGCGGCCAACAAGATGCCGGGGGTGCGGGCGGCCCTGTGCCACGACGAGCTCACGGCCGAGATGAGCCGGCGCCACAACGACGCCAACGTCCTTTGCCTGCCCGCCGACCTGTTGGGAGAGGAGCTGATGCGGCGGATGGTGGACGTGTGGCTGTCGACGCCATTCGAATCGGGGCGGCACGCCCGGCGCCTGCAGAAGATCGCGGAGCTGGAACGCCGGTACATGGGCGGGCCGGCCCCGGCGCTGGCCATGCCGCCGCAGCCTCCCTCCGACGCGGCCGGGACCCAGCCGGCGGCGTCCTGACCCCCCTGCCCGACCCCGAAGCGAGTCCCCCCGAGGGCGGCGGTGCGCCCGGGCGCTGGGGGCAGCGGCTAGACCGGCAGGCTGTCGAGGTTCTCCGACGCGCCGACGAGCACAAGGACGTCGCCTTCGCGGATCGTCGTATGGGCCATCGGCAGGTCGAGGATTTGCTCCTCGACGACGCTCTCCCCCTCGCGGGTCTGGCGCGTCACGGGCCGCTTGATGGCGATGAGCGTCACCTCGTACTTCTTCCGGAGGTCGATGTCGCCGAGGGTCTTCTCGTGCCATGCGTCGGGGGCGCGGACCTGGACAAGGCCGTGGCCCTCGCCCAGTTCGAGCTGCTCGACGATGTTCGGGTTCGAGAGCTTGTTGGCCAGGCGGACGGCCATCTCTTCGGCCGGGTTGATGACCTCGTCGGCGCCGATGCGTTCGAGGATGCGGCGCTGGATGTCGCTGGAGGCCCGGCTGATGACGTGGGCGACGCCCAGGGACTTGAGGGTGGCGGTGGCCAGGGCGTTCGACTCGAAGTCCTCGCCGATGCTGACGATGGCCGCGTCGCACTTCTCGATCTGCTGGCTCTTCAGGCTCTCCGGGTCGGTGGCGTCGAGGCGGACCGCCAGCGCGACCTCGTCGCGGACGCCTTCGATCAGGTCCTGGCGTTCGTCGACCGCGATGACCTCGTGCCCGGCCTCCGTGAGGGCCTTGGCCAGGCGCTGTCCGAACCGCCCCATGCCGATGACGGCAAACCGTTTCATGTGTCCGCTCCCCGGCCGCGCGGCCGTTACGAGATCGCGACGTGCTCCGTCGGATAGTGATACCGTTCGTGGACGGGCGCGAGCGGCATCGCGACGAACAGCGTCAGCGGCCCGACACGCCCGACGTACATCGTCACCGTGATGAGAAGCCGGCCCAGCGTGTTCAGCAGCGGCGTCACGCCCGTCGAGAGGCCCACCGTCGCGTACGCCGACGTCGTCTCGAACAGCACGTCCACGAAGGCGTACCGGGACCCGTCGCGGACACCCCAGGCCGCCACGAGAATGGTCACCAGGGCAACCCAGGCGGCCGAGACGGCCAGGACGGCCAGCGCCCGCAGGACGATCTCGCGCGAAAGCGTCCGGTGGAAGGCCCGGGTGTGCGAAGCCCCGCGGACCGACGACCAGACGCCGATCAGGATCAACGCGAACGTGACCGTCTTGATGCCGCCCCCCGTCGAGCCCGGCGACGCCCCGACGAGCATCAGCAGGCTCGTCAGGAACTTGGTCGACGGGGCCAGCCGCCGCGTGTCCGTCGTGTTGAAGCCGGCGGTACGGGCGGTGACCGAAAGGAACCACGCGCCGCTGAGGTGGCGGGCGAAGCCCTCGCCCATGGGCAGCGGGGCGGGCTCGGCCTCGCCGGGGCGCGGCGGGGCGAGTTCGGGCAGGGGTTCGTCCGGCGGGGACCAGGTCGTCGCGCGGGCCACCCCGCGCGCCGCCGGCAGGCCTTCCAGCGCCAGGACGCCCACCGTGCCGCCCACGAGCAGCGCCGCCGTCGTCGCCAGCGTCAGCTTCGACTGGAGCGAGAGCCGCTTCTTCTTGAGCGGCACCCGCCCCCAGCCCAGCACGCGGTAGCGCAGCACCCGGGCCAGGTTGTAAAGGACCAGGAAGCCCAGCCCGCCGCAGATGATCTGCAGCGGGAACACCAGGTTCACTTGCCAGGTGTCGCGGTAGTCGATGAGGCTGTTGTCGTAGAGGCAGAAGCCGGCGTTGCAGAACGCGCTGATGCTGTGAAAGGCGCTGTACTCGAAACGCTCCAGGGGCGTGACCGTCTCGGCCGTCGCCGTGTGGTCCCACAGGCTTGCCAGCAGCGTCCCGCCGATGAGCTCGAACGCCAGCGTGGTGAGCAGGATGAAAACGATAACGCGGCCGACCTCGGAGAGGACCTCGCTGGAGAGGACCTCGCGCATGGCGACCGACTCCCGGACCCGCATCCCCCGCCACATCAGCAGCGCAAAGACCGAGCCGAACGTCATCAGCCCGAGGCCGCCGAGTTGGATCAGCACCAGGATCACGTACCGCCCCAGCGGCGCCCAGTGCGTGCCCGTGTCGGCCACCACCAAGCCCGTCACGCAGACGGCGCTTGTGGCCGTAAAGAGGGCGTCGGTGAAGCCCGTGGTGCGGCCCTCGACGGTGGCCCGCGGCAGGAGCAGCAGGCCCGTGCCGATGGCGATAAGCGTCAGGAAGCTGCCCAGAAAGAGCAGCGCCGGCCGCACGTCCAGGCTCGCCAGCCACCGGTTCAACTCCAGCAACCGCATCAGCAGGCTCAGAACCACGGCCCCCTGCACCAGGCGCAGGGCCACCGTACCCGGGGCGGCCACGCCGGAGGCATAGACCGCGCCGACCGCCATCAGGAGGAGCCCTCCGAGGCCGAAATGGAACCATCGGGCCTCCAGGGCGGCGCCCTTGTCCCGGGCCGCCATCATCAGGACGAAGGGCTCCCCGAGGAGCAGGACCCCCGCGACCACGTGCACGACGTGGACCCAGCGGAGCGTCTCCGGAGGCAGCCCGAAGCCGAACTCGGCCACCAGGCTCCCCACGGCCGCCAGGATGACGGGCACCATGACCGCGACGACGACGCGGCGGACCCGGCCCTCGACGGTTCGGGTGTTCTTCGGTGGGATGACGCGCCCTTGCATCGGTCGGGGTGGCTCTCCAGGGCGGGCCGGGTTCGGACTGATTAGACGGCCCAAGGCGGGGGACTGTCAAGCCTCTTGGGGCCGGCGGCCGCTCAGGAATGCGGGGCCGCCCGGACCGCCGCCCCCTCGCCGCTCACCAGACCCATGTTCTCCAGGGCGAGCATCAGGCTCGCCTCCACGGCCGGGGCATCGGCGCGGCCGGCCAGCGCTTTCTCGTACTGCTCCACCGCCATCGGCCACAGGCCCCGGTCGGCGTACACCAGGCCCAGCTTGTAGTACAGGTCCACGTACGCCGGCTTCAGGTGGACGGCCTTGCCGAGGGCGTCGGTGGCCTCCTCCAGGCAGCCGGCCTCCCAGGCCGTCAGGCCGAGTTTGACGAGGGCTCGGACGTAGCTCGGGTTCAGGGCAACCGCCTGCCGGAACTCCTCCAGCGCCTCCTCGGACCGCCCGGCCGCCTTCAGCAGCAGCCCGTATCGGTAGCGGTAGTCCGGGAAGTCGGGGTGGGCGGCCACGGCACGGGCGTGCTCGCGCAGGTCCGAGCCCAGAACCTCGGCGGGCTCGAAACCGTCGGCCAAGCCCCCGAGGGCCGCCGCCGGCACGCCGAGTTCCTTGCCGACCGCCTCCGAGAGGGCCGACCGCAGCAGCAGCCGCGACGCCTTCCGGTAGAGGGCCTCGGAGTTGGGGGCGAGGCGAGCGGCCTGGGCCGTCGCCTCCTCGGCCTCGTCTTCGCGGCCCATCTGCCGGTACGTGACGGCCAGGCCGACGTAGGCCTCCAGGTAGCCGTCGTTGACGCAGATGGCCCGCTGGTAAATCTGGGCCGCCTCCTCCGGTCGGCCGAGTTCGGCCAGGACTTCGGCCCGCAGAACGAGGGCTTCCAGGTACCGGGGGTTCAGGGCCGTCGCCTGGGTCAGGTGGTAGTCGGCCAGATCCAGGTCGCCCATGCGGAGGAGCAACTCGGCCGCCCGAAGGTGCAGGTCCGGGTAGTCCGGATGGGCGTCGAGGCTCAGCCGGACCTCCTCGAGGGCCTGGTCATGGAGCCCCTGGGCCTCCAGGGACTCGGCCATGCGACAATGGGCCTGCCAGTTGTCGGGCTCGATGAGGAGGGCCTGCTGGAACTCGGCGACGGCCGCGGCGTGCTCGCCCTGGCGCGCCCGCAGGAGGGCGAGGTTCATGCGGGTCTCGAAGTCGCCGGGATCCAGCCCCTTGAGGGCCTCGTAGTGGTCGGCCGCCAAAGCCAAGTCGCCGCGCACCAGTTCCAGGGCGGCCAGCCGCTCGCGGGCCGGCTGGTGCGTCGGCCGCATGGCCAGCGCCGCATGGTACGCCACGAGCGCCGCCTCCATGTCGCCGCGCCGCTCGTGGAGTTGGCCGAGGACGTAGTGGACACCGTCGGCGGCGTCGGGCCGGGCGGCCAGGGGGTCGAGCAGGTCCACCGCGCGGTCCGGATCGCCCAGGTCGCTCATGACGGCGGCGAGCGCGGCGCGGGCGTCATCCGAGCCGCCTTCCAACCGCAGCGCCGACTCCAGCGCTTGCCGCGCTGCCGCCAGCCGGCCCAGCTCGATCTGCTTCAGCCCGACGGCTAGGTGCAGGTCGGCCCGGCGGGGTTCGGCCCGGAGTTGGTCCTGGAGCGTCTCGAGCGGCAGGCCGGAGGAGGCGGTGATGAACTTCGTCAGGTAGCCGCTGAAGCCGCCCGCGAGGCCTTTGCCAAGCATCCTGAGGAGTCCGCTCACGCGTCACCTCCTTCGGCCTCGGCCCCGACGGCGGCTAAGCCGTCCCGCGCCGCCGCACACTCCGGGGCGACTTCCAGGGCCCGGCGATAGCAGGCGGCCGCGCCCTTGCCGTCCCCCTCGGCGGCGAGCAACGCCCCGAGCCGCAGATGGCCCTCGGCCCACTCGGGCCGGACCTCGGTCACGGTGCGACACCGTTCGAGCGCCCGGGCGGGCTCAGCGGCCCGCTCGTAGAGGCGGACGGCCAAGATGGCCGCCTCGGCATACCGCGGATTCAGTTCCAGCGCCCGCTCAGCCGACGCGAGGGCCCGTTCGATCTGTCCCAGGCGCTCGGCCACCAGCCCGAGGCCCAGGTGCACGTCCGGATACTCAGGGTGCTCGGCCAGGATGCGCTTCAGAGCGCGCCGAACGCCGAGAAGCCGCTCGCGCGAGGCTTGGCTCTCGGCGGCCAGGCCCTTGCGCGGCACAAAGGCCTCGGCCAGGTCCGGGTCGTCGCTGACGAGGGCCTCGATGACCGTGGCGTCGCGTGTCGTGCCGGGAGCGCGGCGGACCGGCCGCTCGCCGCGGTCGCGCAGGGCCCGTTCCCCCAGGCCGATGACCCATTCGAGGGCGCCGCCCGCGTTCGGCGCGAGGTCGCGAGCCTTGCGCAGCGTCTCGACGGAGGTCTCGAGACGTCCCACCGCTCCCTGGGCCAGGCCCAGGTTCCGCAGGTAGTCCGCCCGTGCCGGGTGCCGGGCCGCGGCAGCACCGAGATGGCGTTCAGCGGCCTCGGCACCGCCCAGACCGGCCAGGATGAGCCCCAGGAGGTGCTCAAGCGAGTCGGGCCTGTCGGCCGTGGCGAGGCCGGCCACGAGGGCCTCGCGGGCCTGGGCCGGCCGCCCCGCCCGGAGCAGCCACGCCGCCAGCCGCCGGTGCCCGGCCGAATCGCGCGGCCTGAGCCGGACGGCGCGGCGGAGCTCGCCCTCGGCCGCGTAATCGTGGCGTCTCTGCACACTGCCCTCGCTTTCCTCGGTCACGGCACGATCAAGGCCGTGAAGCCGGCCCGGTTGACGCGTGTGGCCAACGCGGCCGCCTCCCCGTAGGTCGACACCTTGCCGACACGGACGGTGTGGAGCGTGCGGCCGCCGCCGGTCGCCCGGACGATCGTCGGGGCGAGGCCGGCCCCGCGGAGCTTCGCGGCCTGGACCTGGGCGTTGGCCGGCGAAGCGTACGCCCCGGTCTGGACGGCAAAGCCCCGAGCCCGGTATCGCCGCCGCGCTTCGGCCGCCGCCGGCGTCCCCCGGTAATGCTCCATGACGTACGCCAGGTACGTGTCGGCCTCGGTCCAGCGACCCAGCCTCTGCAGGGCGATCGCCAGGCGCAGGGCCACGCGCTCCATGGGCGGCCCTTCAGGCGGGTCCTGCAGGGCCTCGCCGTAGGCGGCCACGGCGTCGGCGTCGCGGCCCTCCTCGAAGGCCAAGTTGCCCAGGGCGATACGCGCGAGACCCCGGAGCTCCGGCGGCGGGTCGGCGGCCAGGGCCTGTTCGAAGTCCGCCCGGGCGGCACCCGGCCGCTTGCGCCCGACCTCCGCCAGGCCGCGCCAGTAGAAGGCCTCGGCCCGGTGAGCCCGGGCCTCGGCGTCTTCCGACGCCAGGACGGCGGTCAACTCGCGGACGGCCTCGTCCAGCCGGCCCGCTTCGTAGGCCGCACACCCGCTTTCCAGCGTCGCGACGGGGTCGTCGCGCTTCTCGGTCGGGGCGCACCCCGCATGCACGGCAAGCGCCAAAGCCAGGATGAGGGCGCGGCGTCCCATAGCCCAGTGTATCCCCGGAGCGTGCCGCGCCCGGCTCTCACGGATGCGGAGCGCCCTTTACCCATAGGAATCGGGCCCCGTGTATGCCGTGCTTGAGGCAAAAGGGGGCGGGGCGGGGAGTTATCGGACCGTGGGCGCCCGCGGCGGGCGCGAGAACGGCCAGCGCGGGGGGCCCGCCCGCCGGCGGGATGCGGGACGTCAGCTCAGCCCCGGCATGACCTTGTCCGTCACCCATGCCACGACGCCCTCGGCGGGAACCCGTTCCTGGGTCATGGCGTCGCGGTCGCGAACGGTCACGGTCCCGTCCTCGGCCGTCTGGCCGTCCACGGTGATGCAGAACGGCGTGCCGGCCTCGTCCTGGCGACGGTAGCGTCGGCCGACGGCCCCCTTCTCGTCGTAGAAGGCGGCCATGTGGCGGCGCGCGTCCTCGTAGATGGCCCGGGCGGTCTCCGGCATGCCGTCCTTCTTCACAAGCGGAAAGACGGCCACCTTGACCGGGGCCAGCCGCGGGTGCAGGCGCAGGACGGTCCGCTGCTGCGGGTTGCCCTTCTCGTCGGGGGCCTCGTCCTCGTCGTAGGCCTCGCAGAGGAACGCCAGCGTGGCCCGGTCGACGCCGCCGGACGGCTCGATAACGTGAGGCAGGAAGCGAAACGGCGGGTTCTGCTTGGCCTCGGTCGCGGCCTGCTTGGCGGCCTTCTCGTCGCCGCCGAACTGGTCGGCTTTGTACTCCGGGGCGTGCTCTTTCCAGAGCTCGTCGTCGAAGTAGGTCATGTCGCGGCCGCTGTGCTCCTGGTGCTGGCGCAGGTCGAAGTCCGTGCGGTTCGCGATGCCCTCCAGCTCGGAGACGCCAAACGGGAAGGCGTACTCGACGTCGGCGCAGGCGGCGGCGTAGTGGGCGAGCTCGTCCTCCTCGTGGTCGCGGAGGCGAAGCCGTTCGCTCCGGAGGCCCAGGCTGACGTACCACTGGTACCGCGTGTCGCGCCAGTGGGTGTACCAGTCGGCGGCCTCGTCCGGGTGGCAGAAGAACTCGATCTCCATCTGCTCGAACTCGCGGCTGCGGAAGGTGTAGTTGCGCGGGTTGATCTCGTTGCGGAACGCCTTGCCGATCTGGG
>CAYNLG010000074.1:0-17801 GCA_964397995.1 uncultured Anaerolineales bacterium | reverse complement strand
GACGATTCCACCTTATCTCAGGCGGGATGCTGTCCAGCGCATGGGGACAAGTTGAACTGGCGTGGCGGCGCCCCAGTGCCCCTGGGGACCGTCACGGCGGACCAACTCGTCATGCTTGCCGTAGACCTCGTCGACGTGCTCGGCCAGACAGAACGTCCACAGCAATCTGCCCATTTCGGCGTCCACCGCGTGCATCACCGCGCCTTGGTAGGCCACGAGCACGCCGCCGACCAGCAGGGGGCTCGGGGCCCACCGTTGGTTCCATGAGCTCGCTTGGGCGTGTCCGACGTGCTCCCGGAGGGCATTGCCCGACGGGACGATCTCGCCCCAGAAGCGCATCCACTTGAGCTTGGCGCTTTCCAGGTCGTAGCAGGCCACCGTGTTATTCGCGCAGGCCGTATAGACCCAACTACCGTCGCACACGGGGGTGGGGAACGTGTGGCCCTGGGCGCGGTTCCTGCTGCCGTGAAGGCCCAGCCGATAGAACGGGGCCATCCTTTTCCGGTCTTCCTCCTTGGGGTTGCCCTCAACGATCCTCGCCCAGGCGCTGCGGACGCGCTCGGCCTCCCGGGGCCGGAGGGCCACGTCCAACTGGTCGTGGCTGTTGTGCCAGAGCAGTTCGCCGGTGTCGGCATCATAGCACAGAAGCACGCCCGGTTCGCAGGCAACGATCACACGCCCCTTGGCGACGATCGGACCGGCCGTGCCCCAGTAGGAGGTGTCCGACTTCCCCAGAACGTTCTTGCCTGTGGTGCAGTCCCATTCGCTGACAGGGGTAGCCCCGGGGAAGCAACCCGTTCCGTCCCCCCGCCACCTCACCGGGCGATCCGGCGTTGGTTGGAAACCCTTGTGGCCGAGAGGGAGCGACTCGTGGCCGTCGCCCAGAGCCATGGCGGCCACCAGCACGGAGAGTGACCACCGGTGTCAGAAACAGGGCCGGTCTCGGCACGCCCAGGCTCCACTGCTGGACACCCAACCGCCTCCCGCATGCCGACCCTGGTGGTCGGCCGGCGGACAAGATACCGGCAACTCGATCCGGCCTTTCGCGTTGCAGTTCGGAGGGGCTCGGGGCCATCCGGCAAACCGGGTTGGGCTCCGGGCGGCCGTATTCGGCACCCCCGGGCCGACGCTCGACTCGTCAGACAGAACCTAGGAACCCGGCCCCGCCGCAAAGTACCCGCCGTCAACCGGCAGAATGGTCCCGGTGATCCACGAAGCCTCGTCGGAGGCGAGGAAGGCGACAGCGGCCGCTATCTCCTCCGGGGTCCCCATGCGGCCCATGGGGTGCGCCGCTTCGACGCGCCGGCGTCTTTCCGGGTCCGCAAGGTAGTCGGCATTGATCGGCGCCTCGACCCACCCCGGGGAGATGCCATTCACCCGGACCCCGTCGCGTGCATGGGCAACGGCCATACTGCGTGTCAGGTTGACCACGGCGCCCTTCGCCGCCCCGAAGCCGGCGCCGACACCGGCGCTCGGGACCAGCCCGTCGAGCCGTCCGAAGGCCTGAAGCGTCTCGGCAACCATGGCGCGGTTGACCTCGGGATGGGTGACGTCCCCCCGGATGAACTTTGCGCGCCCCCCGGCCTCCCGGATTTGCTCGATGATGCGTCGGCCGCCATCGCCGTCCAGGTCGACCACGCTTACCGACGCGCCCTCGCGGGCCAGGCGCAGCGCCACCCCGCGTCCCAAGCCAGACGCCCCACTCGTGACCAGGGTCGCCCGGCCGTGAAACCTACCCGGCTGCTCCATGTCCCCCGCCTCCCTGAGTGGTCAGCCCCTGCTACCGCACGCGGCTCGCGGGGTGTACGCTGTCACTTGGGGAGAGCACAAGCGGCCTTCGCGGCCGACCCGCCGCTCAGAACTTCCAGAGCAGGTCGGCTTGGACGGTTGTCCGGGTCTCGCTGTCGGGAGCGACAATCGGTTCGGTCAGGAACAGCGACACGCGGCCGGTACAGGCATCCGTCAGGTTGACTGTGGCCGCCACCACGTTGCCCCGCAGGTTCGCGTACCCGAAATCGCTGTCGCTGAAGAAGCCGAGGACGGCGTCGGGCTCGACGATGCGGTACTCGTAGAGGACCGACCAGTCGCCCTTGGCCTTGTTCTTGCCGAGCTTAAGGCCGGTGGCGTAGGCGTCGTCCTGCCCGCCGGGGGCCTGGCTGTCCAGGTTCCGGGCCCAGTCGAAGAACCACGCCAGCGGCAGAGGCCCGACACGGAACCCGACGGCGTTGTGCAGCTGGAAGATCTCGAATTCCTCAGCCGCCAGGCGCCCGCCGATCACCGTGTTGCCGCGTGGGCTGGCCGTGAAGGCGGCCACGCGCGGCAAGGCCACGTCGTCGATGTGGCTGAAGACGAAGAAGTTGACATCGGCGTCCCAGGTAACGTTCTCGCAGAGGGGCAGGTTCCAGCCGACGGCGTAGGCGGCGAGGGTCGTCTCGGGGATATCGCCGGCGTCGTAGGTCAACTGGAAGGCCCCCGCCCCGACGTGGGGCTTGAGGTCGCCGAGGCCCGGCACGTCGTAGCGGAGCCAGACGCCGGAGGGGTTGACGTCGCTGTCCCAGACGTTGGCGTGCGTCTGCCAGGGCTGGGCCATCTTGCCGCCGACAAGGGTGAGGCCCGGCACGGCCCGGGGGGTCCACTTGGCCCAGGCGCGGTCAATGCCGATCTCGTGTTCCTCGAACATGTCCTCGAAGGTCTGGTTCGTGGAGGTGGGGTCGTCGTTGGAGCCGGTGGCCACGCGGAAGCCGACGACGAGGTCCTCCTTGGGCCAGGCCTTCCTGAAACCGAAGCGGAGCCGATACCGGCCACGCCCGTCGTCGCCCTCACCGGGGTTCTCGCGGGTGCGGCGTCGGTACTCGTAGCGGAGCCGCAGGTCGGCGTGGAAGGTCAGGTTCTCGAGCCATCCGGGCACCTCGGCGCCCACGTCCTTGTCGGCGAGGATCTCCTCGACGACCTGCTCCAGTTCCTCACGATACCGCTTGCGGCGGGCGTCCACGGACTGGGCCGCCTCGAGCGAGGCAATGCGGTGGTCCTGCTCGCGGACATGGTCCCGGAGTTGCTTGACGGTCTCCACGAGTTCCTCGACGGTCGGCGGGGCCTCGTCGGCCCGCGCCTCCGGTATTCCCATCCCGGCCAGCACCCCAAGGTACGTCGCAGCAAGCAGGCAGGCACGCGTCATGGTCTCTCCCCTTTGCCAACGTTCTCGCCGAACGGCCCGCTGCCGCATGCCGCGAACCCCCCGAGAACGTGAGAATCCGGCAAGCATCCGACTAGGATACTGTCAGGGGCGCGCAAGGAACGTGTTAGCGTTGCGCTAAGAGCGCGATGGGGCAGGGGCCTTCTGTGTCGCGGCCGAAGGGCCCGGCCGTCAGGACCCACCCGAGGGCAGGTCCTTGGTCCGGATACGGTGCCGGCGCGTGCTGTGGGTGACGTCCACGGCGCGCCTCGCGTACGCCAGCACCGGCCCGTCGTGGCGAGCCGCATGCTACCGCCCCGGAATCCTGTACGGACTACAGCAGGCCAGGGAGCCGCCCACAGCACTGTTTCCCGTGCGTCACGGGCGTTTCCGGAGGTCCCAGCAGGTGACGCCGCTCGCTTGGCGGACGAACAGGCGGCCGTCGATCAGCGGGTACATCAGGGCGTGGTGGTAGCTGGTCGTGCCGGCGCCGTAGGTCGGCCGCCACTGGTCCGCCGGGTTGAGGTTCGTCACGCTGCCATCGTCCGCGACGCGGTAGAAGGTGAACTGGATGTCGCCGTGGGTGCCGTCGCGGCGGACAAAGGCCAGATCGCCCATGGCCTGCATGTAGCCGCCGTTGCCGGGGGTGATGCCCTCTCCCTGGGCAGCGATTTTGCCGGATTCGAGGTCCACGACCTTCAGGTCGCCGAGGAAGACGTAGCGCCGGTTGACGACCACCGGCACGTGCTCGGCGTTGCTGTCGGGCACCGGGTACTCCCAGAGCATCTCGGCGCCGGTCGGGCTCAGCCGCCACGCGGCCGCGTGTTTCTCGTAGGCGTTCTTGTCCTCGCCGATCTGGAGGTAGCCGAGCAAGGTGCCGCCATAGACCGTCAGTCCGCCGCAGCCGTAGCCCCGGCCGTGGGAGAGGGCGCGGCGGTCGATCGTCCAGGCGGTCTTGCCGGTGGCGGTGTTGACGCAGAGGATGTTGGCGTCGGAGCCGCCGATGACGTAGTGCGCGTCGCCGTGCTTCCAGACCGGCATGGTGGAGTGCTGGAAGCGGATCTCGGACTGCCACAGCCGCGTGCCGGTCGCGGGGTCGAAGCCGCACCAGACGCCGCCTTGGGGGACGATGACCGCGGCCGGGACCGCCACGACGCTCGAACTCCAGAGGTTGCTACGCCCGCTCCCGCCCAGCCTGACCTCCCACAGCGGCTTGCCGGTCGCCGCGTCCATCGCATAGAGGTACCCGGACATGCCGATCGCGAAGACGCGGCCGTCGGCGCAGGCCGGAGACATGTCGAACGGGCCTTCCTTGTGGTGCTGATGGTTGATGCCGCGACCCGTCATCACGGTCTTCCAGAGCGTCTTGCCGGTCGCGGCGTCCATGGCCAGGAGGATGTCGTTGCTTCGCGGGTAGAGCTTCTCCATGGCGTACCACGGCAGGGCGTCGGCGGCCCCGTCACCCTTGCCGCGGCTCTCGAGGACCCGCTGCACGGTCGCCTCCGCCGGCGGCTCGCTCGCGGTCGGCACGTAGTACGAGAGGAAGACCTTACCGCCGGCGGCCACGGGGGAGGTCGAGCCCGACCCGGTTCGCCTGCCGGCGGCGTCTTCGTACTTGATGTCCATGAAGCGCGAGATCGACCCGATGCCCTGGCCGATGTCCGTCTCCTCAGGCACCCACATCAGACGGATGTCCCGGGGCGACGCGACCAACTCCACCCCGGTCGGCGTCATGGCCGTGCCGCCGCCAATCGGGCCAAGGAACATCGGCCAGCCCTTGTCGTCGGGGACCGCGTTGCGTTTGGCCAGTTCGGCGTCAGGCGTGACCGTGCCGCTCACGGTCCCGGCGTGGCCACCCACCGTCGCCGTGCCGCGCACCGTCCCGTTCTCAACGGTCGCGTCGACGGTGACCTCCGGCAGATGCTCGCGTCGTCGGTGCGTCTTCAGGGCGTGGACGAAGCGGCCGGTGAGTTTGCCGCCCTCGAGTGTCAACTCGCCGCCGGGTCGGCTCAGGCCGATACCGTGTCGGATGACGAGGCGGCCGTCGCGCATGCCGCCGACGTACCGCCAGTGGGCGTAATCCTCGTCGATTGCCTCGGCCTCCGGGGCGTCGAAGACCAAGTCCACCAAGGCGTAGTCGCCCCGGGGGACGATGACCTTGGCATCCTGGATCGGCCGCGGGCCGGCCGCTTCGGGGGCGTCGCCAGCCGTGAGGGGCGACGCGAGACACGCCGCAAGCAGCAGCGTCCGTCCGGTCAGGGTGGCCTTCAACAGTCTCTCCTTTCGTGGCTGCGGATTCAACTCTGAAACGCAACAGGGGGTGGAAAGTGGCATCGCAAGGGCTGGTTCGGTAGGTTGGTTTTGCCCAGCAACCCCGAGCCAGGAGCCTTGCGATGCACGGTCATCATCTTACCATCGAGGAGCGTGAAATCCTAGCCCAAGAGCGGGCCGCCGGCCGGAGCCCAAGCCTACGTCGCAGAGGCCAACGCCGCCGCCTACGGCGGGTACACGGACTGGCGGCTGCCGACGACGAAGCAGTTCTACTCGCTGATCGACTTCCGCGGCGAGGACCCGAACCCCGAGGCCCCGAGCGCCGCCGGTCTGCAGCCGTTCATCGACGACACCGTCTTCGCCTTCGCCTACGGCGATACCTCGGCCGGCGAGCGGATCATCGACTCGCAGTGGGCCACCAGCACCGTCTACACGAGCACCGTCATGGGCGGCCAGCAGGCCTTCTTCGGCGTCAACTTCGCCGACGGCCGCATCAAAGGCTACCCCACCGCCGGCGGCGCGGGCGGCCCGCCGAGGAGCCGCCCGCGCGCTTTCGCTGCCTGAAGGGCGGCTTACCTGCCGAAGGTCACCTGTCCGTTCTCGAAGCGGATTGTCTGCCTGCCGACCCGGACGGTCGCGTCCAGGCCCTTGCCATCGATCTTCACGGCCGGCGGCGCGCCTCTCTGAACGGTCATGACCACGAAATACGCGTCGCCCCCGTCGGCGAAGACGGCCTTCGAGCTTCGCCGACCCAAGCTGTACTTGTAGCCGCGCACATACTCTTCGTACTGTTCGAAGCGGATGTTCGGCCGGGTCGGCGCGACGAACGTCGCCCGCAAGACGGCATCGCCCTGGGTCAGGGTGAAACCGGACGCGGCGACCTTGACACGGTCGTCCCCCTCGACAGGCCGCCGGCTTTGGGCGAAGGGGCGGTGGATGGGCGGCGTCGGGATGGACTTGCCCTTGAAGATGACACGGGTCTCGTCCTTTGTGTCCTTTTCCATGCGGCCAAGGCCCTCGAGGGCGCTCTCGAGTTGCCACGTCCACGTCTTCGGCCCACCCCCCTGCACCCGGTCCACCAGCACCAGCAGGCACGGGGCGCCGGAGCGGCCGGAGTAGTCCACGGCCATGGCGCGGTCGCCCGTGATGCCGCTCTCCGAGAGGGCCCACGTGCGGAGCACGTCGCCGTACCGCTCGTACGGGTCGATCCGCCGCTTGCGGTCGTCCTCTTTCGGCCCGGCGTAGACCACGTCCAGGTCCATCGCGAGGGAGCCGGACCCGTCGGGCTCCGTGGCCAAGTGCGTCACGTGGCCGCGCCCCCCGACGCAGACATCGTCCTCGAAGAGCTGGACGACATTTTCGCCGAACCGTTTGCCCGGGGTCTGGCCGAGACCGTGGGACCAGACGTGGCCGAGGCCCGTCAGGCGCAGGGTGCCGGCCCCTTCGCCGTAGGTGGCCGCGAAGAACTGGGCGATGAACGGGTCGGGCGACACCTCCCAGCTGCTCCGGAAGCCGTAGAAGCCGAAGTCCGGGGCCTGCCATGTGCGCGGCAACGTGCCCTTGGGCTCCCGGGGCTTCATCTCGAGCGGGTAGTTCACGAAGGCCATCAGCGGGTGCATATTGAAGTCGCCGTAGTCGCGGCTGAAGTTGTAGCCGCGGCCCGGCGAGGTCAGGATCGCCTCGATGCCCTCGTCGTCGAGACCCTCGACGCCGACGTGCCAGTGCCACGCCCACAGGGCCGCTGGCTGCCACGCGTCCCGGATCAGCGGGAACAGGGCCGCAAAGTTGTCCCTGGCCATGTCCCGCTGGTTCTCGGGATAGCCGGAGCAGCGGAAGCCGGGCTCGCCGGTCACCTCCTGGCCGACGAGCTCGCGATCCGGCCGGTAGGGATAGACGAACATGACGCGCGGCAGGTAGTCGGCGGCCATCCGGTAGGGCGAGAGGTCCGTGCAGCGCGTGCTGCGGTACATGCAGGCGAAGCGGTTGGGGCCGTCCATGGCAGCCATCTGGCCGTCGCCGGCCATGTATCCGCCGCGCCCCAACATCTCGCGGAACGTCATTCGCATGACATGTTCGGCAGTCTCGGCCGCCTTGTGGAAGCGGACGTCGCAGCCGCCCGTGCGTTCCCACTGGGCCACGTCGAGCTGCCAGTCGGCGAGTTTCTCACGGTACTCGCGGGCGATGGCCTCGCGGGCCTCGGCGGCTTCGGTTTCGGAGAGCTCGACCAGGCGCGGCTCCATCCAGGTCTTTCCCCAGGGCTTCATGTCGCCGATGGGGCCGCTGACCACCCACGGGTAGAGGCCGGGCTCGAGTTTGGCGACGTGACCCTCGAGCATCCGCTTGCCGCCCAGCCACGCCTCAACGCCACGCTGGCCGAGCCCCAGGCGAACCCAACGGGGTTTGTCGTTGCGGAGGACGGTGTAGTAGTAGCTGATCGTGCGGACGGCGACACCCGAGGGGCCCGTCAGTTCGATCTGCGTCCGGCCGCCCGTCAGGCTGGGATGGCTGCTGTAGCCGGCGCCGTCCTTGATGGGCCGCCATGCCTGGGAAACGTCGCCGGCCTTGACGCTATTGCCGACGGCGGGGCGGACCGCGCCCGGCATGCCGGCCAGCGGCTCGCTCCCGCGCGGGAACGGGCCGACGTAAAGCCAAGTGCGCGGCATGGCGCCGCTCCTGAAGTTGCAGACCTCGACGCCCTTGCCGGGCGTGTAGCCCTCGGCGGGCGGAAGGACGCCGCTCTCGACCTCGACCGTCACGGGCGGCTCGGGCCTGCCGGGCTTGGGCCCGGGCGCCCCCCACATGGCGAGCGACGCCACGCCGGCAGCATAGGTGACCGTGGCGGCATGGGACGAGCCGTAGCTCCAGTTCATGTGGCTGTCGAACCGGCCGCGGTTGTAGAAGACGTTGTTCGTCCAGTTGAGCAGGTACGCGCGGACCTTCGCCCGGAAGGACTCCGGCCACGCGTCGTAGCAGAGGTCGTACGCCACGGCCGCCTGCTCCATCCGCCACGGAATCCACCGGCTGCGGACCCGCTTGTCGCCCTTGTCCTCGTCCCGCATCATGGCCTCGACGCGGGTGCGGGCCTCGGCGGCCTTGAGCTCATCCCCCGTCAGGGCGTACTGCATGGCGAAGCCGGCGGCGTTGGTGTTCATCTTCGCGAGAGCCGCCTTGCCGAACGGCGTCCCGGCCTTCTTCCTTAGGGCCGCGAGGTCCTGCTTCCGGAAGAGCAACCGCGGGTGCTCGCCGGGCTCGACGGGCTCGTAACCCGGCTCCAGATGCTCCCGGGCGGGCAGGACGACGAGCGTGGCCTTGCCCGTGACGGGCATCCCGCGGAAGGTTCCGGCATAGGTGCCGACGAAACGGTCCTCGTCGACGGGGCCGACGGACGGGTCCTTCTCCGCCTCGACCTTGCAGGCGATCCGTCCGCCCGGTACATACCCGTCGCCATGGACGTCGATCGTCAGGTCCAGGACGGCGGTCCGGTCGCCAACCGTACCCTTGTCGACGCGGCCGACGTGGATGGAGCGGTTGAAGTCACCGGCCGTGGCCCAGACGCGTCCCCAGGCCCCGTCGGTGCGGCACAGGTCGGCGATAAGCGAGGGCGAGTCCGGGGTTTGCGCGTCGCCCTTGACCATGACCCCGTGCAGGACGAGGCGTAAGAGCTGCTCGTTGCCGATCGCTTCAGCCCGGGCCGCGCCAGCCGCCAGAAGCCCCGCCATGGCCGCCACCATTGCCGTCCGTCTTGCCATCGTGCGTCTCCCCACGTCTCGGGTTCGCGTCATCCCCCATGGTCATCAGCCCCCCGAGGGGGAATCCAACCTATCTTACCCCCCCTGGAACCCGCTCCGCAAGCCTTCGTGGTGCCCGAATCGCCGGAACGCCCCGGTCCGAAGGCCCCGCGCCGGGCCCGGGCATGGCCTCAAGCGACCAGCCACATCATGCCGACAAGCCCTTGGGAGCCGGGGACCGGTGCCGCATGCGCCAGCCCTGGCTCTTTTCAGCCTCATGCGCGTCAAAATAGGAAGGCGGGGCACTGCAGGGAACATACTTTTCGGCATCTCCCGCCGCCCGCCGCCGGCTCAACACCCGAGAGGAGTCGCCCATGCGCCGTACCCGCTACCTTCTGGCAAGCCTTTTGCTGCTGATCCTGGCCGCTCCAGCCGCCGCCGAAGAAGGCGCTGGCCCCGAGTGGCGGGCGCTCCACGAGAAGGCCGAAACGCTCCGTCTGGACGGTCACCTGGACGAGGCCGCCCGCCTCGCCCACCGCGCCCTGGACTTGGCTGAGAAGCGGGCCGGGCCGAACCACCCCGACACGGCGACCAGCCTGAACGCCCTCGCCCGGCTGCACCGGGCTCAGGGGGAGCTGAACAAGGCCGAGCCGCTCTACCGCCGCGCCCTGGCGACCCGGCTGGAGGCCTTCGGGCCGGACCACCCGGCGGTGGCCATCAGCCTGAACAATCTGGCGCTCGTCTACCACGGCCAGGGGAGATACGACCAAGCCGAACCGCTCTACCGCCGGTCCCTCGACACGTGGACGCGGGCCGTCGGGCCGAACCATCCCGTCGTCGCCACCGCCACGAACAACCTGGCGGGCCTGTACCTGGACCGCGGCCGGTACGGGGAGGCCGAGTCCCTCTTCAAGCGGGCCCTGGCGGTGCGGGAGGCGACGCGCGGCCCGGACCACCCCGAGGTGGCGACCGCCCTCAACAACTTGGCCGGCCTCCGGCAAGCCCAAGGCCGGTATGCCGAGGCCGAACCTCTTGCCCGCCGCGCGCTCGCCATCTGGCAGCGGGCCTATGGGCCGGAGAGCCCCGACGTGGCCACGGGCCTGAACAACCTCGCGCGGGTCTACCGGGCCCAAGGGCGCTATGACGAGGCCGAGGACCTGTACCAGCAGGCCCTGGCGGCCCGCGAGAAGGCCCTGGGCGGCGATCACCCCGACGTCGCCGACAGCCTGAACAACCTGGCCTACCTCTTTGACGCCAGCGGGCGGTACAAGGAGGCCCGGCCGCTGTACGAGCGAGCCCTCGCCGTCTGGAAGGCCGCGCGCGGCCCGGACCACCCCACTGTCGCGGCCGGCCTAAGCAACTTGGGCCACGTGTACGATGCGGAAGGACGCTATGACCGAGCCGAACCGCTCTACCGGCAGGCCTTGGCCATCCAGGAGAAGGCCCTCGGGCCGGACCACCCCGACGTGGCCGCCACGCTGACAAACCTGGCGGGCCTCGCGCGGACACGGGGCTACCTCGACCGGGCCGAAGCGCTCTACGACCGCGCCCTGGCCATCCGGAAGAAGGCCCTCGGGCCGAAGCACCCCGACGTGGCCGCCAACCTGAACAACTTGGCCCTGCTCCACGAAGCGCGCGGCGACTACGGCCGCGCCGAGGGGCTGTACCTCCAGGCGCTGGCCCTCCTTGGGAGGGGACTGGGGCCGGACCACCCGAGCCTTGGCGCGGTCCTGGCGAACCTCGGGGGCCTCTGCCGGACGCAAGGTGACCTTGACCGGGCCGAGCCCCTGCTCGCGAGAGCCGTGGAGGTTCAGGAGAAGGCCTACGGACCCGACCACCCCGACGTGGCCGCGGGCCTGGCGGGGCTCGCGGGCCTGCACCGCGACCGCGGCCGGTACGCCGAGGCGGAGACCCTGTACAAGCGGGCGGTCGCGATCCAGGAGAAGACCCTCGGGCCGGACCACCCCGACCTGGCCGCCGGCTTGGCGAGCCTGGCGGACCTCTATCGGGCGCAGCACCGGACCGAGGCGGCGGAGCCGCTGCTGCAGCGGGCCTTGGCGGCCCAGCAGCGGGCCCTGGGGCGCGACCATCCCGACGTGGCTGCCACCCTGGCAGGTCTCGGGGCATCGCTGCGGAGCCGCGGCCAGTACGCGGCCGCGGAGCCGCTGCTGGTGCGGGCCCTGGCGATTCGCGAGAAGGTCCTCGGACAGGATCACCCCGACGTGGCGGCTGCCCTCAACAACCTGGCCGGCTGCTACCGCCTTCAAGGGAAGCTGTCGAAGGCCGAACCCCTGTACGAGCGGGCCCTGGGCATCTGGAAGCGGGCCCACGGACCGGCCCACCCGGCCGTCGCCAAGGGCATGAACAACCTGGCCTACCTGTACACCGCCCAAGGCCGCTACGACGAAGCCGAGCCGCTCTACCGGAAGGCCCTGGCCATCCAGAAGCGGACCCTCGGTTTGGACCACCCGGACGTGGCGGCCAGCGCGGAGAACCTGGCCGGCCTCTACCGGGCGACCGAGCGCGAAGCCCAGGCGATGGAACTGGAGGCACAGGCGGCCGAGATCCGGGCGACCGACCGGTAGACAGGCCCGACGGCCGCCCGAACGGTCCTACGGCTTCCGGGCGCGGATATGCAGGAAATACGGCATCACCTGCGTATCCTGCATGTCCGGGCAGGCGGCCACCGTGGCGTCGTCTGGGACAAGCAGCACCCGGTCCTCACGCGCAAGGACAACCGGGGTCGCCGTGTGGAGCGGGTGCCTTTCGCCTGGCAACGGGGGCAGGTGGTCGCGGCGACGTAGGCTAACACATCGGGCGCTGCCAGCCCACCGGCTCTATGCCTTTGACGGTGCGTCGGCGTTGTCGCCACATTGGACATGCTTCAGCCAGAACTCTTGGTATTCCATGCGAGTCTTGCGAACGAAGGGCTTTCGCTGAGCGATGAGTTCTTCTCGTGACCGCCCATCGAAGGCGATCCCTCGTGCCACAGCGTGGTCGAAGTATCTGTTGTCTGCCGCATTGCAGAAGCCGCATTCGGCAATAATGTACTCCCCTTTATTCCCATCTTGATGCCCCGTCGGTAGCAGATGGTCCCCGCTGAGTGAGAGCCACGCCGCGAGAGATTGGGCACCGTTCAATCCACAGTATACGCCTGTGCCTCCATCTCGCTTATGCACTTTGTGTCAGTAGCCCCGCAGCGAATCTGTGAAGCCATTCCTGCAGGCTCTCCTCTGCATCCGTGCCGATTTCCGTGTCCCATATGCACCCGGCGAGCTACGACGACGTCGCACCGTTCAAGTTATGGCCGATGAGCGTAAGGAGTCGTCGTCGATTAAAGGCGTGATCGACCGACACCGAGGGCTCGATGTGATCGGGCCCAAGATCGAACTGACGACGTACCTCATCGATCTTCTCGGTCACATGGCGGCTCTTCAGGCTAGGCTTCTTTCTCTCAGCTGCCCACGTAGGCGACGCAAATGGCTGTCGGGTCGGGAGAACCTTGTCCACTTGGTTGAGGACGATCATTACTGGAATATGTCCGTTGGTGCCTCGCACTTGCTGAAGAATGCGATGGTCGTCCGCGTGGGCCTTTGCGTCGGCCTGTAACACCAAGAGGATCATCTCAATGGATTGTCTGTGCTTTGCCACCCAATTTACAAGCCTCGTGGCATAATCATCTGCCGTGTATGCCTCGCCGTACCCTGGTGTATCGACGAACAGGACCTCCCGCCGACCGACCTCAACTCGAACGCCCTCAAGCCACCTGGTGGTGGAAGCGACTGGCCCTACTGCCAACACATCACGTCCAGAAAGCATATTGATGAGCGATGACTTCCCGGCTCCTGTCCGTCCGATGACCACGATCTTTGGGCCGTCCAGGTCTCCGCGTTCGTCGAATTGTGGCGGAGGAGCGGGGGCGGACTGGGCGCTGCTGGACTTCGATGGCTCATCATCGAGCGCATCAAAGATCTTCTTGCCCAGCCAGATAGCTGGTGGAATGATGAGAACCCACCACATCTCATCTTTCCTTTCGGCGATTGAACTCCTCGTTCACCGCTCGCTCGATGACATCCTTCGTCGGGGTCTTGCCGGACTTGAAGTATGCCTTGGCGGCGACGCCCATACCGTGGGTAGCCGCAGCGGCATAAGGAGGTCCAATGATGTTCTTGACGCCGGGGAACAACGAGATGATACCTTGGAAGATTGTTCGAGCAGCGAATCCAGCCCCAAGTGCCAGGAGCGTTTCCTTGGCCGATTGCGCGTCGATGGCCTTTCCGTAGACGGCACCGAGCTCCACGATCATGGTGACCTGAAGAGGCGCGAGAACGACCCAGTCGGAAACGGGAAGCGGATTCAGCATCACAGCAGCGGCGGCCGCTGTTACGTTGGTGCCAATAATGCCGTTAGCGTAAAGATCGAGTTTGTCCATCAGTTCTTTGCTCGCGTTCTCAGCGACGCGCGACGCCCTGGCGTATTTCAGCTTGGCGATCTTGGGAAGTGCGTCAAAGAGGCGCTCACGGAAGACCTGGATGCCGAATATCTCACCTTCCCTGGGTTCGGACATGGTGGGGCAAATCTCTGGTGCCGCACGCCTGCCATTGATTGACCCAAACTGCTCGGCAACTAAAGCGATCTTCTGCTTCATATTCCTGATCTTCTCGGTGTCCCCCGAACTGACCGGCCTATGCAGTTGATATGGTGGTGTCCATTCCCGGATGGGGGGCAACTTGTCGATCTGGTTCAGGGCGATCACAAGCGACTGATGCTGGTCAAACTCGGGGTTTCTGAAGACGCTCGTCAGAATATCAATGTCGCGCTGGTAACCCTTTTCGTCGGCCTTGAGCACTAAGATCATTGAATGTGCCCGCCGGGATTCGGTCACCACCTGGGCGGAATAGTCCCCGTCATGGCCTACCTCGCCATAGCCAGGAGAGTCGGTAATGAGGATGGTGTTATTACCGGCAGCTTTATATTTGTGGGTGCTGAAACTGCGTGTGGTGGATTTGATGTCGTTTACGGCATGCAGGTCAGCCCGGAACACACGATTGATGAGCGACGATTTGCCGACCCCTGTCGCTCCCAGCACGAGGAAATGCGGGGCCTTCTGTTCCTCGTTGAATTTGCGAACCGCCTCATCGACGACTTCCTGTTCCTTCTTGCTTGTCCATTCCGACATGGTTTTCTCCTTCGTCTGTGCCAAGACTGGCAGCCATCATGCCCGGTCACACTGACACCTGTGTGTCAGCGGCGACGCACCACCAGCAGTCTCTGCCAAAGGCCAACGCCTCAGTGCGGGCATACCACAGCAGGGCTTGGGCCTCTGGACCTTAGCATACACCAAAACCGACAGCTTGCACACCTGGACTCCTTGGCTTCGGCGTCACTCCTTGCCGGTGTCGAGCCCTTCGCCTGCATGTGCCTATTATAGCACGCCAACATGTCGCCGAACAGCGCAAACACGACGGTGCCGCCCGACAGATCGCGGCGGCGACGGGTAAGTAACGAAGAGCGGCGATGAACGGTCGGCCCTGGCGTGCGGCCAGGCCCCATAGAAGAAAATCTCGTCCGACCCGCCGTGGTCGTGATGCATCATCCCGCCGCGCAGCTCCGGTGGCGTCCGGGGGAGACTGGCCTCGTCCACCGCCAGAACGTCCGACAGCGGCCGGTCGGCGGCCGCCGGCGCGGCCGGGTTGGCCGGGTGGGTGGGCCCCGGGGCGGGGGGGCCAGGCTCGCGCAGCCCCCCACCAAGGCGGCCAGGAGGGCGAACACGCTGCGGATCGGCATGGCGGCGGCCTTTCTCTCGACTCGGCGGTACTGCTTCAGCCTACCGGCGCCGGCACGCCGCACACAACGGTCGCGCGAAATCGTGCCCGCACCATCCCGAAGCAAAGAGCGCGGCACCTCGGCCGCCAAATCGGGTATGATCTTCGGACGCTGCCTGCCCGCAAGCCGAACCAGCCACAGGAGTCCGACCCATGAAACGCCTGCTGCCCATCCTGGCCCTTTCGCTGGCGATCTGCGGCACCGCCGTGGCCGCCGATTGGCCCATGTTCATCGGCGATGGCGATCGCACGCCGCCCAAGCAGGGACTGAACCTGGTCGACCATCTGGACCACGCCACCGTCCTCTGGACGCTCCAGCACCACATGACTGTCGGCAAGGGCCTGTATCCCCGTACCGTCCGCGAGAGCCGCGAGCGCGGCATCGAGCCCTTCTACGGCGGGGCGTCCAGCCCGATCGCCGCCGACGGCCTCGTCTTTGCCGCCTACCACAAGCCCAACGGCAAGGTGAAGGCCAAGCGGACCCCATGGCGGACCATGGGCGAGGACAACCTGGCCCTGCTGCCGGACTGGTTCTTCTCCGTGACGGCCGACGACTGCCTCCTGGCGGTCGACGCGGTGACCGGGGCGGTCAAGTGGGAAGCCGTCGAGGAGAACAAGGGCCTGAACCGCCTCGGCCACAAACGCGGCCACTGGTGCGTCTCGCCCGCCTTCGCCGATGGCCGCGTCTTCAGCCTCGGCACGGCCGGCCTCCTCTACGCCTACGATGCCAAGACGGGCAAGAAGCTGTGGGAAACGCTCGCCCGGCCCGATTTCAAGAACCAACTCGAGGAGTACCTGGAGAGCAAGGCCCTGCCCTTCACCCAGGGCAACGAGAAGGGCAGCCTGGTCGTCGCGGGCGGCAACGTCATCGTCCCGACGAGCGGCTTGGCGGCCTTCGACGTCAAGACCGGCAAGCCCGCCTGGAGTATCGACCGGATCCGCAGCAAGCACGCCACGCCGGCCTTCTGGCGACACGAAGGCAAGGTCTACCTGGTCGTCGGAAACGGCACCGGCCAGATCCGCCTGATCGACCCGGCCGATGGCACCGTCCTTTGGACCCACGAGGGCCTCGGCAACCAGCTCGGTGCCATCAACGTCACCGGCGACATCGCCATCCTGAACGTCGGCAGCAGGACGTCCGACGATGAGAAGGCAAACGGCCTCTTCGGGGCCTTCCGTCTCACGAAGAAGGGCCCCGAACACCTCTGGACCCTGCCCGACAAGCCCGCGTACCGCCATTCCTGGACCATGGACCGCGGGGCCGAACGCCGCGCCGCCATCCAGGACGGCCATGTCTACCTCGTCGTGGGCTTGAACCGGGAGGACAAGCTGGTCACCACCGAGGCCGAGACGGGCAAGATCGTCGACGAGTTCGACGTGCCCGGATGGCACGCCCCCTACCCCGTCGAGGACCGCCTGATGATCATGGACGACCGGGCCCACACCGACCCGGTCACCCTGGCGTGGTACTCAATCGAGAATCCCGCCACGCCGAAAGAGCTCCACGGCTCGAAGGCCCTGCCCTTCCGGACCACGACGGCCTACGAGGTGCCGATGGAGATGCCGGTGGTGGACGGCGTCCTGTACCTGCGTACCCTGGAGGGCCTGGCCGCCCTGGATCTGCGTAAACCGAAGCAGGCGGCCGCCAATCGCCCCATCCGGGCCCGCGTGCCCGGCGACCTCCTCGGCAGAGACGGCCCGGTCGACCTGACGTTCGTCCAGCGGGACGGGAAGCTCCGGCACGGCGGATTCCACGGCTCGCGGGCCCTGCATGCCGTGGAGACGGCCGAGGCCTCGTGGGACGGGGAGCACCTGCGCGGCACCCTCGGCATCGACCCGTCCGGCGTCCGGCAGTACGGCCTGTATACGGTCAACGCGGAACTGGCCAAGGACGGCTGGCTGGAGGGCACCTTGGCCTCGTGCGTCCCGGCCTTCGCCGAACCCATCGAGGTTCACGGCAAGGTGACCGCCATGCGGCGCCAGCCGGCGTGGATGCCCCCCTGCGACGACGTTCTCAGGCTCGAAGAGGCCGTTTTCCAGACCGGCGGGAACGTCGGGAGGCTCCTGCTCTTTGTCCGGCACGAGGATGGCACGCTGCAGGACGTCGCCGGCTTCGCCGACCAGACCACGAAGACGCCGCCGGTCATCGAGCCGGGCGACCTGGCCGTCGAGAACGGCCGCCTGAGGGGCACCTTTCAGGCCCGGTTCCGCCCGGACGAATGGACGACGCCCCTGACCGAGAAGGGCTCGAGCGCCGCCGCCACCTACACCATCGACGCCGCTCTCGGCAAGCGCGATGGCACGGAAGCGGGCCGCTATGATGGCGTTTACGGCACCGCATGGACCGAAACGGCCGACCTGCTGCCGCCGGGCTGAGCCCCGGCCGCCACCGACCGCTTCCGCAGATCATAGCAGGCCAAGCCCCGGGTCGTGCGGACGATCAGGCGCCCCCGCCGTCGCCACCGCGGCCGCGCAGCCAAAAATAACGACGCTCATGCCAACCGGGGCTCGATGTACATGCCGCCCTAACGTCTCGCATGGGCGGGTTCCGGGTCCGGGGTGAGCCAGCCCTGCCAACGGGCGGCCTCCTGGTCGGCCCGGCCGGCCGGCCAGGCCGACGCGAGGGCCGTCACGGCGGCCTCGCGGGGCTCGCCGGACAACTCTTCAGCGAGGCGGCCGAGGAACGTCACCAGCCGCACCGCCCGGTCCGGATTCTTCTGGTTGGCCTCCAGGACCGCTGCGGCCGCGTGGACGGCCTCGGCCCCATCGATGCGCACGGCCGCCTCCACAAGGACCGGCAGGTCG
>CAYNLG010000073.1:0-18875 GCA_964397995.1 uncultured Anaerolineales bacterium | reverse complement strand
CAGCTCGTCGGCGACGACCTCTTCGTCACCAACACCAAGCGGCTGTCGCGCGGCATTGAGGAAGGCAGCGCCAACAGCATCCTCATCAAGGTCAACCAGATCGGCACGCTGACCGAGACGCTGGCGGCCATCGACATGGCCCACCGCGCCGGCTACACCGCCGTCATCAGCCACCGCTCCGGCGAGACCGAAGACACCACCATCGCCGACATTGCGGTCGCCACCCATGCCGGCCAGATCAAGACCGGCAGCCTTTGCCGCACCGACCGCGTTGCCAAGTACAACCAGCTCCTCCGCATCGAGGAGGAACTGGGGAGCCAGGCCCGCTACGGGAACTTCCTGTGGAAGAAGGCGTAACGACAACCGACCGCTGGGCCCGCCGCCTCGGCGGGCCCTGGGTCTTCTGGCCGATGTCGCTCGTCGGCCTGGGCCTGCTGGCCGCCGCCTGGCTCGGACCGGCCGCCCGTGTCCGTCTCCAACTTGAGGCCGACTGCGCCCAGATGCAGGTCGAAGTCGACCAACTCCTCGAGACCCAGGCGTCGCTGAAGGCTACCCGGGAGGCCCTCCTCTCGGAGCCGCGCTACAGCGAACGAGTGGTCCGGCAGGAACTCCGGCTGGTCCGGCCGGGGGAGGTGCGACTCGCACAGCCAACGGCCCTGGGCATGGACGTGGCCCCTCTCGGCCCGCGCCCGGCGGCCGCCCGCTGGACACCGGACCCCGTCCTCGCCGCCGTGGCCCGCTTCGCCGAGCCGCGGCTGCAACTCCGGGCCTTCATGGCAGGCGTCGCCCTGGGCACGCTGGCTCTCGTCTCATCCGTGGCGGCGTGGGTGCGTCGACAGAAAGCCGTTGCAGCCCCGGTCTAAGGCCTTCAGCGCCAGCGAACGGTGGGTTGAGGCGTAGAGTCTGGCATTGTAGTCCCGCACCATACCTGGGATCAGGAACAAATCGACAATCTGGCCGATGCCCAGCAGGCCGAGCGTCAAGAACCAGAGAATCCCTGTGCCCACCTTGCCGCAGTAGATGCGGTGTATCCCGCAGAAGCCGATCAGGCAGAAAAGCCATACGCCGTAGGCCGCGCCCACGCTTCGACTGTCCGGATGCGAGTACTCCATGGCCGATGTTCTCCGAGTTCACGGCCAGTATAGCCCGATGCTCAGCACCGGCAAAGGGGCTTCACCGTCGGGGCTAGCGGCCCGGCGCCGTCCTCTCGCCGAAAAGCGTCAGGCCCGCCGCCCGCGTCACCCGCACCGTCACCAGGTCTCCTGCCAGCGTCGCCGGGCCTCTGAAGCAAACCAGACGGTGACACGGCGTGCGACCGCGCAGCTGAGGCTCCGAAGCCCCGGTCCCGTCGCTCGGGGCATCGAGTTGCGGCCGAGGGCTCGGTCCTTCCACCAGGAGCTCAACCTCGCGTCCGACGAGCTTCGCGTTCTCCTCGGCGGCAATCTCGCCGACAAGGTCCAGCAGCCCCTGATTCCGCCGCCGTTTCTCGGCCGCCGACACGTCATCGGCCCACGTGGCCGCTTGGGTTCCTGGCCGCGGCGAGTACTTGAAGACAAACGCCCCCGCCGGCCGCACGTCTCGCACCAGGTCGCATGTCGCCCCGAAATCGGCCTCGGTCTCGCCCGGGAAGCCGACGATGAAGTCCGACGCCACGGCCACCTCCGGCCGCGCCGCCCGCACAGCCGCCACCCGCTCCGCGTACTCCCTTGCGGTGTAGCCGCGGTTCATCCGGGCGAGCACCGCGTCCGCACCCGCCTGGGCGGGCATATGGAGGTAGGGCATGAGGCGCGGCACGTCGCGGAACGCCGCCGCCAGCCGGTCGGTCATGGCCGCCGGGTGGCTCGTGATGAAGCCGAGGCGCGCCAGGCCCGGCACGTCGGCCGCCGCAGCCACCAGGTCTGCCAGACGCCACGTCCGCCCGTCGTCTCTGCAGGCGTACTTGTTGACCGCCTGGCCGAGGAGCGTCACGTGGCGGGCGCCGGCATCCACGGCCCGACGGACATCGTCGAGGACTCGCGCCGGCGGGCGGCTCCGCTCGGGCCCGCGGACGTGAGGCACGATGCAGTAGGTGCAGAACGCATCGCACCCGCGCATCGCGCGCACGTAGGCCGCCCCCGGGCCGGCCGTCCCGGATCGCCGCGCGCAGGGCGAACGGTCCAAGGCTGCGTCCGGTGCGCCGAAGGCCTCAGCGCCCGCGTCCTTGCGCGTCGGGTCGAGGGCCACCGCCCGGCCACCGGCTTGCGCCTCGGCCAGCACGTCCGGCAGGTCAGCCAGACGCCCTGGGGCGCATACCAGGTCCACGGTCGGGCATCGCTCGAACACGGCCGCGCCGTGCTCCTGGGCCATGCATCCAAGCAGGCCGACCACAAGGTCCGGCTGGCGGCGTTTGCGGTCTCTGAGCGCCCCTAGGTTCGAGAAGACGCGGTTCTCAGCGTGCTCGCGAACGGCGCACGTGAGGACCAGCAGGACAGTGGCCTCGGCCGGGTCATCGACGATCTCGGCCCCCGCCCGCGCGAGCAACCCGGCGACCAACTCGGCATCGAGCCGGTTCATCTGGCACCCGTACGCCGTGATGTGAACGCGGTCGGAAGGCATGGCGGGCGATTATAGGCGGCCGCCCGCGGGCCGAGCAAGTCGAGGAGTCTACTTGAGGCCCCACGCCCGCCTGAGTAACCACTCCGCCGCCAACACCGCCACCGCCGCCGCCAGGAACGTTCGCCCCCCCGCCAATGCCACCGTCCGCCGCACAGGCGCCCAGTCTCCCGCTTCGGCCTGCCCAAGCTGCTCGAGCAGTTGCGGCAAGGCCTCGAGCGGCCGGACCGTCCCGCCCCCCGCCTCGGCAATCGCTCTCAACGCCGCCTCGTCCGCCAACGGGTCGACCATCTCGGAGTTCGCCTCTTGGAGGGCGAACCCGGTACGGGCTGACTGAGGTCTGCCCTGCACCTTCGCCGTCGCTTCGAGGGTGTACATCCCTGGGGACGCGGGGCGTACCACCGCCCGCCATGCGCCGGAGCCCGCGGACGACAGCATCACCGGTCTCTGCCCTTCCGGACCTGTCAGGAACACCAGCGGCGGGGCGTCGCCCGGCGCGCCGGCCCGGACCTCGACATGCGGCGGGCGGTCGGGGTCACTCAGCCGCACGGTCGTCCGGTCGGTGGCGATCCAGAGCCGCTCCCGGTCGGTGTCGCGCCCCGCAAGCCAGTGTACCAGGTTCCGCCACAGGGCGGCGTGCACAGCCGGGGCGTCCGGCCGCTCGGGTGCGAAGATCCACCGCCACGTCGTATCGACTGCCAGCACGGCCGCCCGCGCCTCAGCCGCTTCGCGGACGACGAGCAACGGCTCGCCGTCCGTCGTCCGCCCGAGCACCACAGCGCCGGGGCGCGGCGCAGCCAGGCGGCTGGCGCCGGCGAGCGCCGGCAGGCCCTCGTAGCACGACGCGGCGTCTGCCGCCTCCTCCGGCCCAGCCAGGACGGGGTGTCCCCGCCCTTCGTCGGTCGGACGAAATGCCACCGGCCCCCGGAGCGCCCCGCCCCCCGCTTCGAGCCGCACCGGGAGTACGTCGGCCACCGCCGTCGCGTCCCAACCGCCGGCACCGAGGGCCTGCAGCCCGCCGAGCGCCAGGAGCCCCAGTTCACCCCGTCGCGCCGATTCCGCCAGCCGCGCCCGCGTCTGCGGCGCCAGCGCCGTTGCCGGCAGGTCTCCCAGGATCACAACGTCGACCTCGGCAACAGCCCTCAGTCCGGGGGCGGCTCCGGCCGTCGCCGGGCCGACCAGCAGGTGCCGCTCCAGCCGCACGTCCGGGTCACCCGCCAAGGCCCGCACCAAGTACTTTGACTCCGGCCGCAACCGTCCTTCCAGGTAGACCACGCGCACGCCGCCCGGCTCCACGCGTACGAGCGTCTCCTCGGCGTTGTTCGCCGCGACCAGTTCGTCCACGGCCGGCCTCGCTTCCACCCGCAACCGCACGAGGCCCGGTTCCTCCAGCAGCGGGGCGAAGGTGACCTCCCGCGTCTCGCGGTGCGAGGCCGGTACCAGGTCGCGCGTTTCGACCTCCCGCCCGCCGACCTGTAGTGCGAGCGTCACGACTTCGTCCTTGAGGCCGAGAGCCTGGGCCACCACGCGAACCACGGGCCGATTGCCCGCCGTCACCTCCGAGGGCGCCCGCAGGTCGCGGACCGCCAGGTCGCGCACGCGACCGGTCGGCTCGGTCTGCCCCACGCGAACCGTATGGACCGTGATGCCCCTCTCCGCCAGGCCCCGGGCTACCTCCGTGGGCGTCTCACCGGCCGCGCGTGTGGCCTGCCCGTCACTGACAAGCAGCACCGTCCGCACGCCCGGCGCGCCCCCCCCCCCGCGGAGGGCCGCCCCCAAATCCGTCTGCGGCTCCCGCGGCTCGACCCGTAGGCTGTCGACCGACCGCACCTCGTCACCGAACGCATAGACCCGCACGGGCCGGGCTCGGCCGAGGTCGCGCCAAGCGTGCGGCGCCGCCGTGAAGGCCTCGCGGACGGCTTCGGCGCGGCTCACGGGTGCGCCGTCGACCAACAGGTCGCGGATCGCCTGGCTCCGGGAGGCATCCAGAAGAATGGCCACCGCACCCGGGGCCTGCTCGCGCCCCTGCCAGTGGACTGTGGGGCGGGCCAGCACCAGCAGCACCGCCACGGTGGCCGCCAGCCGCAGCCCGGCAAGGACGCTCCTTCGTGCGCGCGAGACCGCGGGCGGGTGGCGCACGAGCGTCCACACGGTCACCGCCAGAAGTGCCGACGCGACGACCGCACACGCACCCCAGCCGGCAACGGGCCGGACAACGAGGTGCTCGGTCAGCGGCACGGGGTCCACGGCGCAGGCTCTCCCTGCAGCCCCCGGCGGGGGCTCCACCGGTAGAATCGCCGCCGGGCGGCACACGGCTTAAGGCAATCCGCTGCGGGGGCAACCGCGACACATCGGCCCGGCAGCTTTTACGTACCCGGAACGAGCTTGTGCCCGGCGGCTCCGCTGTCCTATACTCATCCTCGGTCCGACACGAAAGGAGCGGCCGTGGACGCCTTCATGGACCGCGCATGCAACCTGATCCGCCAAGCCGGCGCCTCGTACGGCGACATCCGCATCCGCACCGACCGGCGCGAGTCGATCGCCGTCAAGAACGGCCGGCCTGAGCACATCGCGCACGACCGGTCGGCCGGGTTCGGTGTCCGCGTCATTGTCGACGGGTCCTGGGGCTTCTTCGCAAGCCACCGCGTCGAGGACGCGGCTCTCGACGAGATCGTCCGCAAGGCCGTCGCCATCGCCCGGGCAAGCGGCCGCCTCCGAACAGAGCCGGTGGGGCTTGCTCCCGTGACTCCCGCCGTCGGTACCTACACGACGCCCTTCGAGACCGACCCGTTCGAGGTCGGCCTCGAGACGAAGCTCGCTCTGCTCGTCCAAGCGTCCAAGGGCATGACCGGGCCGAACATCAGGCTGGCGCAGGCCTTCTTCTCGGCCTT
Organism: uncultured Anaerolineales bacterium; assembly: GCA_964397995.1. Classification (GTDB taxonomy): domain Bacteria; phylum Planctomycetota; class Phycisphaerae; order FEN-1346; family FEN-1346; genus CAYNLG01. Next base: position 13,392 of record CAYNLG010000073.1, on the reverse strand, counting down.
CGACACCGAGCAGCACTTCGCCTCGACCGAAGGCGCCCGCATCACCCAGCGCATCGTTCAGACAGGGGGCGGCATCGCAGCCACAGCCATCGCCGGGGGCGACCTCCAGGTCCGCTCCTACCCAAACAGCTTCCGCGGCAACTTCGTGACCGGCGGGTGGGAGGCCGTCATTGCCATGAACCTGCCCGGCGAGGCCGCCCGCGTCGCCGATGAGGCCGAGGCCCTTCTCAGGGCCCCCGTCCTGCCGGAAGGCATGCGGGATATCATCCTTGACGGCGGCCAGCTCGCCCTCCAGGTCCACGAGTCGTGCGGCCACCCGATCGAGCTGGACCGCGTCCTCGGCATGGAACTCTCCTACGCCGGCGACTCGTTCCTGACCCCCGACAAGCTCGGCTCCTTCCGCTACGGCTCCGACCAGGTCACCATCGTCGCGGACGCCACCTGCCCCGGCGGGCTGGGTACCTTCGGCTACGACGACGAGGGCGTGCCCGCCCAGCGGACGCCCATCGTGGAGCGCGGCACGTTCGTGGGGTATCTCTCGAGCCGCGAGACCGCACCCGCCGTCGGCCGCGCCTCCAGCGGCGCCATGCGGGCCTCTTCGTGGAACCGGATCCCCCTGGTCCGCATGACCAACGTCAACCTCATGCCCGGCGACGCCGGCACCCTCGCCGATCTCGTCGCCGACACCGGCGGCGGCCTCTTCCTGGCCACCAACAAGAGCTGGTCCATCGACCAGAAACGCCTCAACTTTCAGTTCGGCACCGAGCTCTGCCGCGAGATCAAGGGCGGCAAGCTCGGGCAGCTCTACCGCGGCGCCACCTACACCGGCATCACCCCGGAGTTCTGGGGGGCCTGCGACGCGGTTTGCGGCCAAGAGGCGTGGCACCTCTGGGGCACACCGAACTGCGGCAAAGGCGAGCCCGGCCAGACGGCCCGGGTCGGCCACGGCGTGGCCCCGGCCCGCTTCCGGAACGTCCGCGTGGGGGTCAAGGCATGACACACACGGCCCGCGAAACCCGGCTCCTCGAAACCGCCGCCGCCCTCCTGAAGGGCAGCCCCGCCGATGAGACCGAGGTCGTCCTCGCCGAAGGGCGGTCGTACCTGACGCGTTTCAGCCGCAACCGCATCCATCAGAACGTCGGCGCCGAGGACGTCTCGGCCATCGTCCGTGTGGTCCGCGGCAATCGGCTCGGGGTCGCGACCGCTTCGAGTCTGGAGCCCGACGCCCTGGAAGCCACACTCGGCTCGGCCGTCGCGATCGCCGACGCGTCCCAACCCGTCGACGACTGGCCCGGCCTCCCCGGCCCGCGCCCCGTGCCGGAGCTCGACGGCTGGGATGCCGAGACCGCCGAGGCCGGCGCGGCCGCGCGGGCGGATGTCGCGGCCCGGATCGTCCACGCCTCCGCCAAGCAGAAGGGCGAGGCCGCCGGCGCCGTACGCACTGAGGACGAAACGCTCTGCGTGGCCAACTCGCACGGCACCGCCGTGGCCGCCAGCACCACCCACGCCGAGGTCAACACGGTCGCCACCCTGGACGACGGTTCCGGCTACGCCGAGGGCGTCAGCCGCCGGCTGGCCGACCTGGACGGCGACCGCATCGGCCGCACTGCTGCCCGCAAGGCCAAGACCTCGCGCAAACCCGCGGCCGTCGAGCCCGGCCGTTACGACGTCGTCCTGGAACCGGCGGCAACCGCCGAGTGGATCGACTACCTCGCCTACATCGCCTTCAGCGGCAAGGATGCCGACGAGGGTCAGAGCCCCCTGGCCGGCAAGCTGGGCGCGCGCGTCACCGGCGAGGCGGTCACCCTGTGGGACAACAGCCTCGACCCACGGACGCTGCCGATGGCCTTCGACTTCGAGGGCCAGCCGAAGCGGCGGATCGCCCTCATCACCAAGGGGGTTGCCAAGGCCGTCGCCACCAACCACTACCGCGCCCGCCGCCTCGGCAAACGGCGCAGCACCGGCCACGCCCTGCCCGCCTCGTCCCGCTACGAGTGCTTCCCGATGCACTTGGCGATGAAGGGCGGCGGGGCGAGCCGCAAGCGTCTCATCGAGGCGACCGAGCGCGGCCTGCTCATCACGCGGTTCCACTACACGAACATCCTGGACCCGATGAAGACGGTCCTGACGGGCATGACCCGCGACGGCGTCTGGCTTATCGAGCAGGGCGAGGTGGTCGGCCCGGTACGCAACCTCCGCTACACCGAGAACGTCCTGGAGGCCCTCGGCCGCCTCGACGGCCTCAGCCGCGCCCTGACCCTGGTACGCGGCCCGGTGCTCGCGCCGTGCGTGCGGGTGCGCGACGTCCAGTTCTCGGGGGCAACGGAGTTCTAGACGCGGTCTATGCACGACCTTCTGGCTGGTGGGTGGTTGCCTTTGTGCGGTGCGCCACTACAATGCCTTAAGCGAGTGGATGCGAAGCGGAGCGCCTGCCAATGAGCGCTGTTATCACGGCTCTCGTCGGTCTCTTGGGCGTTCTGGTCGGCGTGCTGCTCTCGTCTCGGCTTCAGTACCGCAACTGGCAGGCACAGGAGTTGGCGAAGGTCTATGCGGAGCTGTTCGCCGCGGGCGACGAATCCATGCGCGCCATGAATTGTATTTATATTCTTTCAGAAAATTTGGCATCCGAACACCCTGGCCTCCCGACGGCACAGAGGGCGGCACAGCAGGACCCGGACGCCCAAATGCGATACAATGAAATCAGAGAAAATGATGCCACATGAAAAAAGGTCCAAACCACCGCCTTAGGGCCCTCCTTAAGCAAGCTTGGCTCCTAGAGCGAGACAAGGAGACCCGTTCGAAGATCAACGAAGTCGCAGAAGCATCCGGGCAAGCGAGGACCACTCTTGGCCTCGTCAAAAGGAAGCTTCAGCACAGGCAGCACGAGGAGGCGGACCAGCAGATAGACCGCAGGCCTTGGTTCACGGGATGGCACGAAAGTCTTGAGGCTTTGCGGTCAGCGGTCGCTGCCAAGTACTTCCACGACAGCCAGCCAGCACGTTCGGATGGGCACGGCACACCGACAGAGGAGGTGCCATGGCTGCGTGGCTCGGCAACCTGACATCTTGGATTCGGTTCGCAGGGCCGCTGCCGCCAGAATGCTCTACTTGCTCCATGCCGTGCGCCAGATGAGCCGCATAGACCGTATGATCTCAACGTCGGAGGTGCGAGCCGTCATCGAGCACGGCCAAGTGGTCGAGAACTACCCCGACGACCCGGGAGGCCACGGCTGCCTGATGCTGGGGCACGGTGACGGCGGACAAGCCATCCACGTGGTATGTGCGCCCAAGGACGACTTCGGTGCCATTGTTACGGCGTACCTTCCAGACGAGCGAGAGTGGTCAGAGGACTTTATCACAAGGATCCAGCCATGAAAGGCATCCATTGCGGCGGAACGATGCGGCGGGGCAACGCCCCCGTCCACATCGACAGGTCCGGGTGTCACCTAACGCTCGATCACGTGCCGGCCTGAGTCTGCAAGCAGTGCGGCGAAGCGTATTTCGCCGAGAAGGAAGTGGAGGCCATCCAGGGCCTCGTCGCTCTATCGAGCGCGAGGCAGGGCCTCTCGCCAAGACAGGCTGAAACCGCCCTACGAAGGAGGTCAGATGAAGGCGCTGGTGCTGCACGGGGAACACGACCTGCGGGTCGAGGAACGGCCCACGCCGGAGCCGGGGCCCGGCGAGGTCCTGCTGCGCGTCCGGGCGGTTGGTCTCTGCGGGTCGGACGTCCACTACTACACCCACATGCGGATCGGCGACCAGATCGTCACCGAACCGATGATCCCCGGCCACGAGGGGGCCGGCGAAGTGGCGGCCCTGGGCGACGGGGTCGAGGGCCTGGCGGTCGGGCAGCGCGTCGCCATCGAGCCCGCCCTGTCCTGCGGGACGTGCGAGTTCTGCCGCGAGGGCCGGCCCAACATCTGCCCCCACGTCGTCTTCCGCAGCACGCCGCCCCACAACGGCCTCATGTGCGAGTTCGCCGTCCTTTTGGCCGAGCAGTGCCTGCCCATCCCTGACGCCCTCTCCTGGAACGAGGCGGCCATGCTCGAGCCCCTCCAGGTGACGGTCCACGCCGCCAACCTCTCCGGCGTGCGGCCGGGCGAGACCGTTGCCGTCGTCGGCGCGGGCTCCATCGGCCTGGGGTGCATGGAGATGGCGAAGCTGGGCGGCGGAGGGCCGATCGTCGTGACCGACACCCTGGACTACCGCCTGGAGCTCGCGCGCCGCCTCGGCGCCGACGAGACGGTCAACGTGTCCGAGGCCGACCCCGTCGAAGCCGTCCGCGACCTGACCGGTGGCCGCGGAGCCGACCTGGTCTTCGAATGCACCAACCGTGCCGCCGGGGCGCCCCAAGCCTACAACGTGGCGGCCATCGGCGGCCGCGTGACGCTGGTGGGCATCCCGATGGAGGACACCATCACGCTCGACGCGCACGAGTACCGGCGCAAGGAGCTGACGGTCCAGTACGTCCGCCGCTCGCGCCATGCCGCCCGCCAGGCAATCGGCCTGGTGACCTCGGGGCGGCTGGACGTGGCCAGTTGGGTCACGCACGAGATGGACCTGGACGGGGCCCCGAAGGCGTTCGACCTGGTCGAGCACTACGCCGACGGGATCGTCAAGGCGGTGATCCACCCCTGAAAGACGAGGACCCGGGCTCGCCGTGACCCGGGTCCTCTCAGTGCAGGCTGTCCCGACGACCGTCGGGCTGACCCACAGCCTCTTCGAGAGACGTATCGGCAACGGGGCCGCGGCGCTTCAGCAAATCGCCCGGATTCCGGCGGGGCGGCGTGTCTTGTTCTTCGCGCACACCCGGCCCGGTTTCTGCTGGCATTGCCCGGAGGCGTCCGCTAGACTCCGCTAACGGCGCCAGGCCCGGCGAGCGGGTCGGCGCCGGCGCTTTGCGCCGCACGCGAACCCGTGGAGGAGAGACCCGACCATGTCGGAGGCACGCAACACGTGTGTGGTCGGCCTGACCTGGGGCGACGAGGCCAAGGGCAAGATCATCGACATCCTGGCGGGCGAGCACGATGTCATCGTCCGCTACGGCGGCGGCAACAACGCCGGCCACACCGTTGTCGTCGACGGCGTAACCCACAAGCTGCACCTGGTGCCCTCGGGCATCTTCCATCCCGGGACGCTGAACGTCATCGGCGGCGGCTTGGTGGTCGATCCCAAGGTCCTCCTCGAGGAGATCGCCGCGCAGGAAGCCGCCGTGCCGGACCTCCGCGATCGCCTTCTCGTCTCGAGCCGCGCCCACACCATCTGGCCATGGCACAAGAAGCTCGAGGCCCTGTCCGAGAAACACCAGGGCAAGGGCAAGATCGGCACCACGCTGCGCGGCATCGGCCCGGCTTACGCCGAGAAGGCCAACCGCGTCATGGCCATCCGGGTGGGCGAGCTGGCACGGCCGTACCACCTGAAGCGCAAGGTCGAACGAATCGTCGAGGCCAAGAACCGCGAATTCGAGGGCGTCTTCGGCGAAAGCCCCCTCGACGCCCGCGCTATCTGGGAGAAGTACGCCCCGTACGCCGAGGCCCTGGCGCCGCTGGTGGCCGACACGACGCGCCTTCTCCACGAAGCCATGGCCGAGGGCAAGCGGTTGCTCTTCGAGGGGGCCCAGGGGACGCTCCTGGACGTGGACCACGGGACCTACCCGTACGTAACCAGCTCGAACGCTTCGGCCGCCGGCATCTGGAGCGGCACCGGGGTGCCGGCCCGGGCTCTCGGGCAGGTGCTGGGCGTGGTCAAGGCGTATACGACGCGCGTCGGCGAGGGGCCCTTCCCCACCGAATTGGACGACGATCTTGGGGCGCAGATCCGCGAGCAGGGCAACGAGTATGGCACCACCACGGGCCGTCCGCGCCGATGCGGCTGGCTCGACACGTTCGCCATCCGCTATGCCGCCCGCGTCAACGGCCTCGACGGTATCGTCGTAACACTGCTGGACGTGCTGGGCGGGCTGCCGACGCTGCGCGTCTGCACGGGCTACACCGCCGACGGCGAGGCCTTGGAGTGGTTCCCGGACGACCCGGCCGTGCTGGCGCAGGCCGAGCCCGTCCTCGAAGACCTGGAGTCCTGGACCGAGGACATCAGCGGTTGCCGAGCCTATGACGAGTTGCCGGCGGCGGCCAAGGCGTACGTGCAGCGCGTCGAGGCGCTGGTGGGCGTGCCGGTGAAGATCATCAGCATCGGGCCGGACCGCGAGCAGACCATCCGCCGCGACTGAGCCGCGCGCGGCAACCGACGGAGCCGCGATGGCCGAGGCATCTTACATCCCGGACCGCCTGAAGGACGTGTCCCGCGAGCGATGGCCCCGCCACATCGCGATCATCATGGATGGCAACGGGCGCTGGGCCCGTCGCCAGGGCATGCCGCGCATCGAGGGCCACAGGCGCGGCGCGGACCTGGTGCCGCGCATGACCACCGAGGGCTCGAACCTGGGCCTCGACCAACTCACCCTGTATGCCTTCTCGAGCGAAAACTGGAAGCGGCCGAAGCACGAAGTGGGCTTCCTGATGGAAGTGTACCGCCGGTACCTGGTCAGCCAGCGGCCGATGCTGATGGAGAACAACGTCCGGTTTCGGACGATCGGCCGTCGCGAGGGCATCCCCGCCAAGGTTCTCGCGGAAGCCGACCGGACGGCCGACCTCTCGGCCAGCAACACGGGCATGACACTGTGCCTCGCCGTCAACTACGGGGGACGGCAGGAGATCGTGGATGCTGCCCGCCGGCTGGCCGCGCAAGTCCGCGACGGCGACCTCCTCCCCGAAGCGATCGACGAAGCGGCCGTCGCCGGCGCCCTCGATACCGCCGGCATGCCCGAGCCGGATCTGGTCATCCGTACGGCCGGCGAGATGCGCATCAGCAACTTCCTGCTCTGGCAAATCAGCTACGCCGAACTCTGGGTGACCGAGACGTGCTGGCCGGCGTTCACGGAAGCCGACCTGCATGAGGCAATGGCCGACTTCGCCCGGCGCCAGCGTCGGTTCGGCGACGTCACCGACACGGGAAGCCCATGAACCGAGTCCTGACACGCATGGTCATCGGGGCCGGACTGATCGCCGGTCTGGGCGGCCTGCTGATGGCGGACGTCACGCTGACCCGGTGGGCCGGGCTGGCCGTAGCACCGCTCTTCTGGCTGCTTCTGTTGGCCGCCCTTCTCCTCGGCGCGTGGGAGTATTTCCGGATGATCCGCGCGAAGGGGTTCCCCTGCCGCCCCGTCATCGGCATCGTGGGGGTAGGGCTTCTGGTGGCCGCCGTGTTCGGCGAGACCCAGTTCCCCCCGCGGCTCCGGACATGGCTGTGGGGCCGCGGTCTGGAACTGTACCTCGTGCTGATCGTCGCTCTGGTGTTCGCGACCTTCATCGCCCAGATCCGCCGCGTCGAACGCCGCGGCGAGACCCCCGCCAGGGCGATGGCGGGCGTCGGCTGGACGCTGGTCGGCATCCTGACCATCGGTTTGTTGGGCGTGTTCCTCGCGAAGATCCGCTTCCTGGGGCGCGGCCTTGGCGGGAGCGGCTCGACCGCCGACGAACTCATGTACCTCGTCCTGACCCTCGGCGTCGTCAAAGGCGCCGACATCGGCGCCTGGGCCGTCGGCACGGCCGTCGGGCGTCACAAGCTGGTCCCGACGCTCAGTCCCGGCAAGACGGTCGAGGGCCTCATCGGCGCCTTCGCGTTCGGCATGGCGGCGGCGGTCGGTATCGGCCTGGCCTGGGGCCGGTTCACATGGCCCGAAATGCTGGTCTTCGGCGGTTTGGTCGCCTTCAGCGGGGTCCTTGGCGACCTCGCCGAAAGCCTCATCAAGCGGACCTGTGGGGTCAAGGACAGCGGTCCGATCCCGACCTTCGGTGGGGCCATGGACATCCTCGATTCGATGCTCGCCTCGGCCCCCGTGGCCTACCTGCTGCTGGTGGCCATGAGCTAGCGGCACCGACGCGCGGCACGCCTGGCCGCACCACTTCGATAGAGACCGCGTATTGACCCGTGCCCGGGAAGGCCGATAATGGAAGTCCGGTCGAGTGTCCGCCGTGGGGACGTGCCGGCCGACCGCGCCATGGAAACTACCGTCCACCTCCAGAACGAGAGCCACCGGGGCCATGTGTTCGGCCCGCGCGACCGGCATCTCCGCCTCATCCGCGACGCCTTCGGAGTGCGCTTGGCGGCCCGGAACGAGGCCGTCATCCTCAGCGGGCCGGACGAGGCCGTCTCCCAGTGCCGCTTCGTCCTCGAGGAACTCGACCAGATGGCCGGCGACGGCCAGCGCGTCTCCGAACGCGAGGTCCAGCAGGTGGTCGACACGGTCCAGCGGTCGGGACGCGGGCCGCAACCCCTGGCGATCGAGGTCTACGCCTCCGACCGGGCCGTGCGACCCCAGACGCCGGGCCAGCTCGGGTACTGCCAGGCCATGCGCGCCAACGACCTGACCTTCTGCATCGGCCCCGCGGGCACCGGCAAGACCTACCTGGCCGTGGCCATGGCCGTCCAGGCGCTGAAGCGGGAACAGATCAAGCGGATCGTCCTGGTGCGTCCGGCGGTCGAAGCCGGTGAGAAGCTCGGCTATCTGCCTGGCGACCTGCAGGCGAAGGTGAACCCGTACTTGCGGCCACTGCTCGACGCCATCCACGACATGATGGGCTACAAGCAGATGCAGGCGTACGTGACCGCGGACGTGATCGAGATCATTCCGCTGGCCTACATGCGCGGCCGGACGCTGAACGACGCCTGGATCATCTTGGACGAGGCCCAGAACACCACCGCCGCCCAGATGAAGATGTTCCTGACGCGGATGGGCATGCGGTCGAAGATGGTGGTGACCGGCGACATCACCCAGGTCGACCTGGAAGAGGGCGTCCGGAGCGGCCTTGTCGACGCCTGGGAGAAGCTGCGGGGTCTCGAGAAGGTGGCCTTCCACGAGATGACGCGCAGCGACATCGTCCGGCATCGGCTCGTACAGGATATCGTCGACGCGTACGAGCAGGGGGAACGCGGCAGCGAGCACCGGACGATCCGCCACCCGCCCGCGCCCACCGGTAACGCGTCCGAGTAGGAACAGCCATGGCCCCCTGGAACTGGAAACGCAACAAGCCGCGCCGCGTCGACCGCCTCCGCCCAGAGGGCGAGAAGGCTTGGCACGAGCGGCTGAAGGGGCGGCTGGCACTCCAGCAGATGGGCGTTCTGGTGGTCTTCTTCATCGCCACGCTGCTCATCGTTCAGGCCCCGCGCCAAGTCCTGCCGGTCCGCGTGGGCGAGGCAGCCGCGCACCCCATCACGGCCCGCACGGACTTCAGCTACGTCGACGCGGAAGCGACCACCAACGCCCGCGACTTGGCGGCCGCCCTGGTGTCCGGTGTGTACCGCCATACCAAACAGCCCGTCCAAGCTCTGCGGGAATCGCTTCTCGGCCTGGTCGAAGCCGGGTGGCGAGCCGAGACCCCCGAAGCCCTCCCCCAAGCGGTACGTGAGGCATGGACCGCCACCCCCGACCTGCTGGCGGCCGTCAAGCGGTCGGTCGGCCCGGAAGGCGAACGCCTGCCCGACGCCCAGGCCGCCGTGCAGTTGGCCATGGACGCCCTGGCCGAGCCCCTGAACCTGCCCATCCTTACAGACGAAGCCAGGCAGAACGAGAGCGACCGAGGCAAGGATACGCGCGACATCTTCGCCAAGCTCCCGGCCGGCCTCGTGCCGGAAGGGCTCCGCCCGCTCCAAGGCCACGAGGTGACCATCACCATCGAGGGCGCCGAAGGAGACCGGGAGGTCCTGCTCCGGAGCGTGCTGACCACCTCCCAGACGGGACTGATCCGCGACCGGGTCGCGTCCTTGACGCTCCCTCTGGGCGGCGTCTTCGGAGAAGACCAGGTGCGGTCGTTGGCGGCCACCATGGCCGTGAAGCTTGGCCCCACCCTGGTCTACGACCAGGCCAAGACCGAGAACCGCCGCGCCGCCGCGCGCGAGACCATTGAGGCCGTGCGCGTCCCCTGGAAGACCGGGGCCACGCTTCTCAAGGCCGGCACCACGGTCACCGAGAGGCACATCGAACTGCTACGGACCGAGAGCGAAGCCTACCGGGCATCGCTTGGCCTGCTCAGACGGACGCTGTCCTGGGCCGGTTCTGCCCTCTTCCTGGGACTTGTCACGGTCGTGACGGCCCTTTACGTTTACCGCTTTCAACCGCGCGTCGCCCGCTCCACGCCGCGCAGCCTCATGCTCATCGCGCTATGTCTGCTCGTTCTGGGAGCGGCCAAGGGGGTGGCACACACGGAAGGGGCCTACGCGCTGTCGGTGTTCGGCCTGACGGCGGCGGCCCTCATCGTCGCCTTCGCCTATACGGCGCCGTTCGCCCTGGTGCTCGGGGCGACGCTGGCGGTCCTCGTGGCCGTCGCGACCCGGGCCGACTTGGCATGGCTGTTGACGGCGCTGGCAGGTATGACGACGGCGGTCCTCGCCCTCGGGCGGATCAACACCCGCTCGAAGCTTATCAAGGTGGGAGCGCTGGCCGGCCTGGCTTTCTTCGCGGCCTCAATCGGCCTGGCGCTGGCGCGGCTGAAGTACGCCCCGGAGACGGTCGGTGCCGCCGTCTGGGCCTCCGCATGGTACTTCGTGGCGGGGCTGGCCTCCGGCTTCCTCATGCTCGGCGTGCTCCCGTTCATCGAGCGGGCGTTTGGTATCGTCACCAACATCAGCCTGCTGGAACTGTCGGACGTGAATCAGCCGGCGTTGCGGCGGCTGGCCCTGGAGGCCCCGGGCACGTACCAGCACAGCCTGCTGATCGGGACGCTGGCGGAAGCGGCGGCCGAAGCCATCGGCGCCAACGGCCTTCTGGCCCGCGTCGGGGCCTACTACCACGACATCGGCAAGGTCAGCAAACCGAAGTACTACGTCGAGAACTGGCAGAAGCAGGAAGAAACTCACGAGGGTCTGCGGCCCCAGATGAGCCGGCTCGTCATCACCAGCCACGTCAAGGACGGCCAGGAGATGGCCGACCGCCTCGGCCTGCCACCGGTCATCAAGGCATTCATCGCGGAGCACCACGGCACCACCCTCGTCGAGTACTTCTACAGCCAGGCCAAGCGGGCCCACGCCGAGGAGGGCGGCGAACCGCCCAAGGAAGAGGACTACCGCTATCCCGGGCCCAAGCCCCAGTCGCCCGAGACGGCCATCGTCATGCTGGCCGACGGGTCGGAGGGTATGACGCGGAGCCTGAAGGAACCGACGGCGGCCAAGATTCGCGGGGCGGTCCACGAACTGACGATGAAGCGGCTCCTGGACGGCCAGCTCGACGAGAGCGGCCTGACCATGAGCGATCTGCGAAAGGTCGAGGAGACCTTGACGAAGACGCTGGTTTCTGTCTATCATGGCCGCGTTCCATACCCCTCGGACGAGGCTCGCACCGACGGGGAGACGTCGCCGAAGCCACGTGGGGGGCCGGGCGACGGTCGGGGCGCGACCGAGGAAACGGGTGGGGAGCCTGAGGCCCGACCTGACCCGGCCGATGCCGCGACCGGGTAAGAGCGGATGGCGACGCCGGTGTCGCACCCGTCACGGGTCCGGGCCCGAGCAACGGGGCTTTGGGGAGCCATGGCCAAGATTGAAATCACCGACCTTCAGGACCACGTGGATCTCGACCGACGTCTCTTGCTGCAGGTCATGAGACGGGCCATGAAGGAAGAAGGCCGCACCGCCCGAAGCCTCAGCATCGTTCTCACCGACAACCGTCATATACGCGACCTCAACCGCGAGTACGTCGGCGTCGACACCACCACCGATGTCATCAGCTTCCCGCTGGAAGACCTTGACTGGCCCCTCGCCGGCTACAACGGCGGCATCAACGGCGAGATCATCGCCTCGGCCGAACTGGCCTACGAGCAGGCCTTGGCCCGGGACCTCGACCCGCGGGCCGAGCTCCTGCTGTACGTCGTCCATGGCTTGCTCCACCTGATCGGCTACGACGACCGCACCCCGTCCGACGCCCGGCGCATGCACGCCCGGGAGGATGAGCTGCTCCAGCAGTTCGGCTTCGGAAGCGTGTACGCGGCCCGCCCCACCGTCCACTAGGAGGGCCCGCTGTTGGCTCACGTCCGGCTCTGGCTGGGCCTCGTGCTGCTTGCCGTGGCGTTTCTGGCTGCCCTTGCTCACCACGCGCTGCGCCACTTCTCTCGCGCGCGGTTGGAAGAGGCACTGGAGGGACAAGGCCGGCTGCGCGACTTGGAACGCCTCTTCGCGCAGCATGACGCCCTGATCCGCCTCTCGGGTGTGGTCCATGCGGCCTTCCTGGCCGCCGGGGCGGCGCTGGCCGCCGCGTGGGCGGCCGCCGAGCTCGGCGGCGACGCCGTCGGCACCGCGCTGGGCATTGTCTTGACAGCCCTCGTGGCCGCTCTTGTCGCTGCGGCCGTGCCCATGGCGTGGGCCCGCTGCGGCGCCGACGGCGTCTTGGCCTGGATGCTGCCGCTGCTCATCCTCGCGCGTGCGGTGCTCTCGCCCGTCGACCGCGTGGCGCGGCTGGTGGAGGGCTTGGTGCGGCGGCTGATAGGCATTTCACCCGAGGCCGGCACGCGGTCCTATATTGAGGAAGAGATCCGCAGCGTCGTCAGCGAAGGCGAACGCGAAGGTGCCATCGAGGAAGCCCAGCGGGACATGATCGAGAGCGTCATCCAGTTCAGGGAAGCCCTCGTCAACGAAGCGATGACGCCCCGAACCGACATCGTGAGCATCGAGGCCGCCGCCTCGCCCGAAGAGGCCCGCGGTCTCGTCAACCGGTCCGGCCACAGCCGCATCCCCGTCACTGACGGCAACATCGATACGGTCGTGGGCATCCTTTACGCGAAAGACCTGCTGCGGGCGAGCATCGATGAGGGAGACGGGACCGACGTCCGCTCGCTGATGCGTAAGGCCCTGTTCGTACCCGAGACCAAGAAGCTGGACGAGTTACTCGGCGAGTTCCGGTTCCACAAAGTCCACCTGGCGGTGGTCCTGGACGAGTATGGCGGGACGGCCGGGCTCGTCACCATCGAGGACATCATCGAGGAGATTTTCGGCGAGATCGTCGACGAGTACGAGGACGCGCCGCCCCAGCCGATCCGCCGGGTCGACGACCGGGCGTTCGAAGTCGAGGCCCGCGTCCACATTGACGAGCTGAACGACGAACTGGAAATCGATCTGCCCGAGGACGAAGACTACGAGACGATCGGCGGATTCGTCCTGAGCCGTCTCGGCTCCATACCCAAGGCGGGCGAGGTGCTCGATGCCGAAGGAACCCGCATCACCGTGGTGGAAGCCGAGGAGCGCCGCGTGACGCGCCTGCGGATCGAACTGCGTCCGAAGACGCCGCCCGAGGACGAGGACTAGCAGGCCGCTAAAGAATACCCTTTATTGCATTGACGCATCGCAACGGGAG
>CAYNLG010000072.1:0-18975 GCA_964397995.1 uncultured Anaerolineales bacterium | reverse complement strand
AGAAGGAAAAGGTGGCCCTCGGCCTCAAGCAGAAGACCCCGTCGCCTTGGCACAACATCGAGGCCCGCTACCCGATCGGCGCCAAGACCCGCGGCGAGGTCGTCAACATCACCCCCTATGGCGCCTTCGTCAAGCTGGAGGAGGGCATCGAAGGCCTCGTCCACGTCAGCGAAATGTCCTGGACCAAGCGTATCAACCACCCGTCCGAGGTCGTCAACGTCGCCGAAGACGTCGAGGTGGTGGTCCTCGCCATCGACAAGGCCAAGCAGGAAATCAGCCTCGGCATGAAGCAGACCGAGGTCAACCCCTGGACGCTCGTCAAAGAGAAGTACCCGCCCGGGACGGTCGTCGAGGGCAAGGTCCAGAACCTCGCCAACTACGGCGCGTTCGTCGAGATCGAAGAGGGCATCGACGGCCTGCTCCACGTCACCGACATGTCGTGGACTCAGAAGGTCGGCCACCCCTCGGAGGTCATGAACAAGGGCGACACGATCAAGTGCGTCGTCCTCAGCGTCGACCAGGACAAGAAGCGCGTCGCCCTGGGCCTGAAGCAGCTCGAAGAGGACCCCTGGGAGCGGAAGATTCCCGAGAACTACGTCCCCGGCGCGGTCGTCAAGGGCACCGTCACCAAGGTTACCAACTTCGGCGTCTTCGTCGAGTTGGAGGACGGCCTGGAAGGCCTCCTGCACGTCTCGGAGCTGGCCGACCACAAGGTCGAGAACCCCGAGGAGGTCGTCAAGGTCGGCGAAGACCTCGAGGTCAAAGTCCTGCGGGTCGACCCGGACGAGCGGAAGATCGGCCTCAGCCTGAAGCGCGTCCAGTGGGCCGCCGAGGACCACGAGGCCGAGGCCGAAGCCGCCGCCGAAGAGCGCGGGCCGCGCATGGGCGGCATCGAGTACGCCGAAGCGGGCGAGGGCGCCGGCGCCGCCGGCACCACGCTGTTCGGCCAGGCCCTGCCGACGTCGTCCCCGGGGGAGCCGGCCGAGGCGGAGGAGGCCGCGGTCCAGGCCGAGGCCGAACCGGCCGAGGACGCCGCCGCGGAGGAACAGCCCGCCCCGGAGGCCGAAGCGGAAACCGAAGCGGAGCCGGTTGAGCAGCCCGAGGCCGAACCCGCCGCCGAACCCGAAGAAGCCGAAACCGACGTGGCCGAAGAAGCCGAAGTAACAGAAGAGGCCGAGCAGGAGAAGGCCGCCGCGGTTGAGGCCGATGTCGAGGAAGACGCCGCCGAGGCGCCGGACGCCGAGGCCGCTGAAGAACCGGACGCGGACGCTGACAAGGAAGCCGGCGAGGCCGACGAACCGGCCGAGGCGGCTGAGACGGACGAAGCGGACGAGGGATCGGGCGCCGAGGGGTCGGAGGAGGAGAGCGAAGAGGACGGCGAAAAGGCCTGATCGGCCCGTCGGGGGCGTGCGGCCACGCAAGGTCGTTACCGCCCGGAAGCGGGGGCGAAAAAGCGCTTGTCGAACGCGCCCCGCGTCCCGTAGAATACGGTGCGTTCGGAGTCCTCGGGGCTCCGCACCTCGTCCGGTGCCGGATTGGCTCACGGTGGCCGATGGTGCCGACCGATCCGTTGTATACGACGCGGGGACTCTGTCCTCGCCCCCTGGGCACGGGTCGTCAAGCAGAGGGGTTGCCGCATGGATTCCGGCCTGCAGCTCTATCTGCGGGAGATCAACCAGACGCAACTTTTGACTCCCGAAGAAGAGATTGCCCTGGCGCGCCGCATCCAGAAGGGCGACCTGCAGGCCCGCGACGAGATGATCCGCTGCAACCTGCGGCTGGTGGTGTCGATCGCGAAGAACTACACCCGCCGCGGCCTCAGCCTGCTGGACCTCATCGAGGAGGGCAACCTGGGCCTGCTGCGCGCCGTGGAGAAGTTCGACCCGACCCAGGGGTGCCGCTTCTCGACCTACGCCTCGTGGTGGATTCGCCAGTCGATCAAGCGGAGCCTGATCAACGCCGTCAAGCCGGTCGAGATTCCGGCGTACATGGTGGAGATGATCGGGAAATGGCGTCGGATGGCGTCCCGGATGGAGGGGGAGTTCGGCCGGGTGCCCACCCAGGAAGAGATCGCCCGCGAGATGGGCCTGTCGCGGAAGAAGGTCCAGGTGATCGCGCGGGCGGCCCAAGCGTTCAGTTCGCCGTTCCAGGCGGTCTCTGACGACTCGGAATGGTCGCTGTCGGAGATGATTGCCGACGAGAGCAGCCGCAGCCCCGCCGACGTCCTCCTCGAAAACCGCCGCACCGAGGCGGTGATGAAGCAGCTCGGCGCGATCGACGAGCGGGCCTCGCGGATCCTGCGGATGCGGTTCGGCCTGGAAGGCCACGAGCCGATGACCCTCAAGGAAATCGGCCGCAAGGTCGGCCTCACGCGCGAGCGCGTCCGCCAGATCGAACGAGACACGCTGAAACGCATCAACGAAGCCATTCGCAACCAGGAAGAGGGTGTGAGCCCCGCCGCCGCCGGCGCTCACTGACCCCGCTCACCGCCGACCGTCCGATGCCCCCAACCCGCCGAAGAGGAGACCCTGCATGGCCGACGCCGCCCTCGACCTCCGGGCCCTGATCCGCACCATCCCGGACTTCCCGAAGCCGGGCATCCTGTTCCGCGACATCACGCCGCTGCTGGCGCGGCCGGACGCGGTGGAGGCGGCCGTCGCCCGCATGGCCGCGCCCCACGAGGGCGAGCGCGTCGACGCCGTCCTCGGCATCGAGGCGCGCGGCTTCATCTTCGGCCAGCCGCTGGCGCTGGCGCTCGGCACGGCCTTCGTGCCGATCCGCAAGCCGGGCAAGCTCCCGGGCGAGACCCGCTCCGCCGCCTACCAGCTCGAGTACGGCGAGAACCGCATCGAGATGCACACCGACGCCCTCAAGGCGGGCGACCGCGTCGTCCTGGTCGACGACCTGCTCGCCACCGGCGGGACGATGGCCGCCGCATGCGAGCTCGTCGAGCAGGCCGGGGCGACGATCCTCGGCATCGAGTTCCTGATCGAGCTGACCTTCCTGCCCGGCCGCGAGGCCCTCGAAGGCTACGCCGTCCGGAGCCAGATCGCCTATGACAGTGAGGAGCCGTGAACGACGCTCGTTGCGGCAACGCGGGTCCGCGGTGACACACCGGAGCCCGGCGCGGGGTGTCTCCGTCGCATGCGGGGTCCGGCGTGGTCTGGCGGGCTCCGGTGCGCTGTGCTGTGAGATCTCAGATCTAAGATTTGGGATTCAAGAGGCACTGACCAACGACACGGCGGCAGGCAGGGCGATCCGCCCCTGACCGCGTCGGCCCCGCACCCTCGGCGTTGCGGCCTCTGAGAATCGCGAATCGTCTGCCTGCTTCGCTTCCCCTCACCCGCGCCTTCTTTTCTTCTTCCTCTACGCTCTCTCCGTTCTTCTCCGCGTTCGTCAGTTCTTCTTGGCCTTGTTCTTTTTGCTTTTCTTCTTGGTTTTCTTCTTCTTCGTCGTCGTCGTCGTCTTCTTCTCCTCTTCCGGGCCGCCGAACCCGTCCCCTATGGCCATCGGCAGCACGTGGTCCACGTCGTGGACGTAGCGGGCCTTGATCTTCGCCCGGATGTCGGCCGGGATGTCCTCGAAGTCCTTCCGGTTCCGCTCCGGCAGAATCACCGTGTCGATGCCCGCCCGCTGGGCCGCCAGCACCTTCTCCTTGATGCCCCCCACCGGCAGCACCAGGCCGCGCAGCGTAATTTCGCCCGTCATGGCCACGTTCGACCGCACGCTCGTCCGCGTCAACAGCGACATCAGGGCGCTGAAGATCGTGATGCCCGCGCTCGGCCCGTCCTTCGGGATCGCCCCGGCCGGCACGTGGATGTGGATGTCGTGGCGGCGAAAGGCCTCCGGCTCGATGCCCCATTGCTCCGACCGGCTCCGGATGTAGGATAGCGCCGCCTGCGCCGACTCCTTCATCACGTCGCCCAGGTGTCCCGTCAGGCTCAGCTTGCCCGACCCGGGCATGGTCGTCGCCTCGATGAACAGGATGTCGCCGCCGTACTGCGTCCACCCCAGGCCCGTCGCCACGCCCGGCGTGCTCGTCCGCAGCTTCACCTCCGGCATGTGCTTCTCGGGGCCCAGGTAGTCCGGCACGTGTTTGGCGGCCACGGCGGGGACCTTGGCCTCGCCCTCGCTGATGCGTCGGGCGGCAGCGCGGCAGATGGTGGCGAGCTCGCGTTCCAGATTCCGTACCCCGGCCTCGTGGGTGTAGTACCGGATGATCCGCCTCAGCCCCGCCTTCGTGAACCGCAGCTGCTTGGCCTGCAGGCCGTGGGCCTCTCGCTGGCGCGGCACGAGGAAGCGTTCGGCAATGCCCAGCTTCTCCTCCTCCACGTACCCCGCCAGGTAGATGATCTCCATCCGGTCCCGGAGCGCCGGCGGGATCGGGTCCAGCAGGTTCGCCGTCGCGATGAAGAGCACCCGCGACAGGTCGAACGGCACGTCCAGGTAATGGTCCGTGAACGTGCTGTTCTGCTCCGGGTCCAGCACCTCCAGCAGGGCCGACGTCGGGTCGCCCCGCCAGTCCGCCCCCAGCTTGTCCACCTCGTCCAGCATGAACACGGGGTTCCGGACGCCGACCTTGCGGATGTCCTGGATGATGCGGCCCGGCAGGGCGCCAACATAGGTACGCCTGTGGCCGCGGATTTCGGCTTCGTCTCTCATGCCGCCCAGGCTCATCCGCACGAACTCGCGGCCCATCGCCCGGGCGACGCTGCGCGCCAGGCTCGTCTTGCCGACGCCGGGCGGCCCGACGAAGCACAGGATCGGCCCCCGCAGGTCCTGCCGCAGTTGCCGCACCGCCAAGTACTCCAGAATCCGCTCCTTCGGCTTCTCGAGGCCGTAGTGGTCCTCGTTGAGGATGCGGCGGGCGGCGTCGATGTCGATCCGGTCGTCCGACTCCTTCGCCCAGGGCAGCTCCGCCAGGTACTCCAGGTACGTCCGCACCACGTTGAAGTCCGGCGACTGGATCGGCATCGCCGCCAGGCGCTCCAGCTCGCGGTCGGCCTCGTGCTGGACCTCCTCCGGCAGGTGGGCCTCCTCCAGGTCCTCCCGGAGCTGGTCGAGCAGGCGGGTCCGCTCGTCGGTCTCGCCCAGCTCCGCCTGGATGCTCTTGAGCTGCTCGCGCAGGAAGTACTCGCGCTGGGTCTGTTCGATCTTGTCGCGGGTCTCGCTCTGGATCTTGCTGGCGAGTTCCAGGACTTCGATCTCGCGGCCCATCAGGCTCGTGACGGTCCGGAGCCGCTCCGTCACGTCCTGCTCCTGGAGCAGCGCCTGTTTCTTCACGAGGTCCAGGTTCATGTTGACCGCGATGAAGTCCGCCAGGTGGCCCGGCGAGTCGATCGACGAAACGACGGTGGCGGCCTCCTCGGGGATGCGCGGCGAGAGGTCGATGATCCGGGAGATCAGCTCCTGGGCGCTGCGGAACAGGGCCTGGAGCTCCTTCGAGTCCTCCTCGATGTCCGGCAGCGCCTCGACCGCCACGCGGTAGTACGGGCTCTCCTGCTCCACCTCGCGCAGCCGCACCCGCGCGAACGCCTGGATGATCACGCTCTGGGTGTTGTCGGGCATGCGGACGAGCTTCAGGACGCGGACCGCGCAGCCCGTGTGGTAGAGCTCGTCGAAGGTGGGCTCCTCGACCGTCCCGTCCGTCTGGGTGGCCACGGCGAACAACCGGTCGCCCATGACGACGTCCTGCACCAGCGCCAGGCTCCGCTCGCGCCCCACCGTCAGCGGCTGGACGATGCCCGGAAACAGCACCATCTCCCGGATCGGCATCACCGGCAGCGAGGGCGGCACTTCGGTCTGGGTCGCGACCTCGGTCACGGCCGGCGGCGTCTTCTTGATCTGCACCTGGTCAGGCACGGCTCACCCCTTCCGCCCGCGGCCCCGCCCCAGGCCGGCCTTCGGAATGCCGATCCGCAGCATCCCGTCCCGGTACCGGGCGGTGATCCGCTCGACGTCCACGTCCCCCGGCAGGCCGAGGCGGCGACGGAACTGGCCCTCTTCGATCTCGATCTGGTGCATGTACACCCGCTCGCGCGGGCACGGGTCGCGCCGCCACCCCGTGATCACCAGCTGCCCCTTCTCGCTGTAGACCTCGATGTCGTCCCGCCGCATTCCGGCCAGCTCGACGATCACCTCGTACCGGTCGGCCATCTCGCAGATGTCCACCGCCGGGGCCCAGTCCGGGCTCACGCCCCCCGGGTCGAACGGCGATTTCATCAGCTTGTTCATCAGGGAGCCCATCTGGTGGGCCAGGTGCTGCAGGTCCTCGTGCTCGCCCTTGCCCTCGGTCCGTACCTCGCACAGCATGGCGTGCTCCTTCCCCGCGACAGACGTGCCTTCCGACTTCAATCGTACTCGCCCGGGCGCGCGGCCGCAAGCGCGGCGGCGAAAGCTTACGCCCCCGCCGCGTCCTCGGCGCGGTCCAGAACGCCCGCCACCGCCTCGAGCAGGTCCTCCGGCGTGAACGGCTTGGCGAGCAACGCCTCGCCTTCGGCCCCGAAGCCGTGCCGGGCGATCGCGTCTTCGGCGTACCCCGAAGTGAACAGCACCGGCAGCCCCGGCCACCGCTCGCGCAGTTCCGCCACCAGCGCGGGCCCGTTCATGCCCGGCATGACCACGTCGCTGATCAGCAGGTCGAAGGGCGCTTCCGGGGTGTCAGGCAGGTCCAACGCCTCCGCCGGGCACGTGGCCACGCACACGTGGTGTCCCGCGCGCTCCAGGACCCGGACTACGAGCGCCCGGACCGACGGCTCGTCCTCGACCACCAGCACACACGTCGGCGATGCCGCGCCGGCACGCGCCGTCCCGGTCGCCGACTTCCGATCCGTCGCTTCCGGCTCGCGCTCCGTCACCGGCAGGAGGATGGTGACGGCGGTGCCGCGCCCCGGCTCGCTGGCCACGCGGACGGCCCCGCCGCTCTGTTTGACAAAGCCGTAGACCATCGCCAGGCCCAGGCCTGTGCCTTGGCCGACGGGCTTGGTGGTGAAGAACGGGTCGAAGACCCGCTCTCGCGTCTCGGCGTCCATGCCGGCGCCGGTGTCGGTGACGCGGACCCCGACGTACGGGCCGGGGGTCGCGCCCGGTGTCTCGTCCGCCGCCGTCGTGCCGGCGTCGGCGGCGAACGTCTCGAAGGTTAGGCGCCCGCCACCCGGCATCGCGTCGCGGGCGTTGACGGCCAGGTTTATGACCGCCTGCTGCATCTGCACCGGGTCGGCGTAGACTCGCCCCAGGGTCGGGTCGGTTTCCAGCTCCAGGGCCACGTCCTCGCCCACCATTCGCCGCACCGGCTCCACCACCTCCGTCAGCAGGTCGTTCAGGCACACCACCTTGGGGCGGAGGATCTGGCGGCGGCTGTAGGCGAGGAGCTGGCTGGTGAGGGCGGCGGCCTGGTCGGCGGCGCGGCGGATGTGCAGGACGGGTTCGGCGGCGAGCTCCTGGCCCGCGAGTTCGCTCCGCAGCAGGTCGCAGTAGCCGCGGATGACCGTGAGCTGGTTGTTGAAGTCGTGGGCGATGCCGCCGGCGAGCCGCCCGATCGCCTCCAGCTTCTGCGACTGGCGGAGTTGGGCCTCCAGGTCCGCCCGTTCGGCCTCGGCCCGGATGCGGTCGGTCACGTCGTGGCCGTACAGGTTGGCGTATCCGACGACGGGCGAGACCGCCAGGGCCAGCGTCCGCCCGCCGACCTCGACCTCCCGCACCTCGCCGCGCCCGGCCTCCAGCACCGCCGTCACCAGCGCCCGCCACTGCGGCGGGGCCGCCTCGCCAACCCGGGTCTCCCAGGCCTCCAGCAGGCCGCCGGCGGCGGGGTTGGCGTGGGTGAGGGTGCCGTCGGCCGCCACGCGGACCACCGGGTGCGGGTTCTCCCACGGGAACCGGGCCAGGCTCTCGATCTCGGCCCAGGCCTCGCGCTGGTCCGTCACGTCCACGAGCACGCCGGCGATCTCGGCCGCCCCGCCCTTCGGGCCCGGCCGCCGCCGCATCGCGTCCCGCACCCATCGGTACACCCCCGCGTCGGTCCGCAGGCGGTACTCGGCCCAGGCCGCGCCCTCGGCGACGGCCTTGCCGACGGCGGCGTCGCGCGCCGCGACGTCGTCCGCGTGAACCCGGTCGCGGAAGGCCCCCGGGCGGCCGACCACCTCGTGCGGGTTGATGCCGAGGACGCGCGCGGCGTTGGCGCTGACGTACGTGGCCGCGAACGGCGCCCGCGCCTCGGCCGCGTACAGCACCACCGGGCTCGCCTCCAGCAGCACCCGCAGCCGCGCCCGCGTCGCCGTCAGGGCCGCTTCGGCCTGGCGGCGTCCGGCCCGCTCGGCGGCGTCGCGCAGCTCCCGCCTCAGGGCCGGCCCCAGCCGTTGCAGGTTATCTTTCATCAGGTAGTCGGCGGCTCCGGCCCGCATCGTCTCGACCGCGACCGCTTCACCGACCGTTCCGGAGATGACCATCACCGGCAGGTCCAGCCCCGCCTCACGGATCTGCCGCACCGCCGCCAGGCCCGTGAACCGGGGCAGGGCATAGTCGAGGATGGCGGCGTCCCACGGCCCGTGCTCGAGCGCCTCGGCCAGCGCCTCCGGGGTCTCGACGCGGTGGACCTCCGGCGCCCAGCCTTCCCGGCTCAGGTGCCGCACCAGCAGCAGCGCATCGTCCTCGCTGTCCTCGACGAGGAGCAGCCGAAGCGGCTCAGCCATCCATCGACTCCCGGTCCTCCAGGGCGGCCGCTGCCCCCGCCTCGGTCGCGCCCCCGCCCAGCGTGAAGTAAAACGTCGCCCCGCGGCCGCGGGCCCCCTCGGCCCATACCCGGCCCCCGTGCCGCGCCGCGACCCGCGTCACCGTCGCCAGCCCCACGCCCGACCCCGGGAACTCGTCCCGCCCGTGCAGCCGCTGGAAGGGCTTGAAGAGCTTGGCGGCATAGGCGGGGTCGAAGCCCACGCCGCTGTCCCGGACGAAAAAGACCTCCCGGCCGTCCTCGGTGCCGGCCGAGCCGACCTCGATCCGGGCCGCCTCGACCGAGCCGGTGAACTTCCAGGCGTTCTCCAGCAGGTTCGTGAGCAGGATCCGCACCAGGTGCGGGTCGCCCCGTGCCGTCAGGTCCGGCGCGACGTGCACCTCGACCGGCCGGTTCGGCGCCTCGCTCCGGAGCTCGTCCACCACCTGGCCCGCCAACCGCGACAGGTCCACGTCCGTTACGTGCAGCGTCTGTCGCGACGCGTGCGCCAGGCCCATCAGGTCGTCGATCAGACCGCCCATGCGCGCGGCATTGGTGCGAATCCGTTCGAGGTAGGTGCGGCCCTGGGGGTCGAGCTGGTCGCCATGATCGGCCAGCAGCGCCTGGCTGAAGCCGGCCATCGCCCGGAGCGGCGCCCGCAGGTCGTGCGAGACGCTGTACGCGAAGGCGTCCAACTCCACGTTGGCCGCCTCCAGCTCGGCCGTACGGTCGCGGACCCGCCCCTCCAGGTCGGCCGTCAGGTCGCGGATTTCCGCCTCGGCGGCCTTGCGCTCGGTGATGTCGCGCGCGACGCCCCACAGGTACGCGACCGCGCCCCGCTCGTTGCGCACCGCGTAGGACTGGAGCTCCACCGGGAACACCGTCCCATCCTTGCGGATGTACTCCTTCTCGTAGACGCCCGAGTACCCGTCGCGGAGCAGCCGCTTCTCCCAGATCTCCTCGCGCTCCCACGCGCGCCATCGCTCCGGCGTGATGGCGTAGAAGTCCTCCTTCGCCTGAAGTTCCTCCTGGGTATAGCCGAGCATGCGGCAAAAGGCGGCGTTGGCGTCGAGGATGCGGCCCTGGGCATCGACGACGACGAGGCCGTCGCGGCTGTGCCGGAAGAGGTCCCGGTACCACCGCCGGCTCTCCCGGGCCTCGGCCTCGGCGTCGTGCAGGGCCGTGACGTCGGTGCCCACGCCCACCAGGCGCACCGGCTGACCGGCATGGTCCACGACCAGCCGCCCGCGTCCCTCCATCCAGATGAGCTGCCCGTCGGTGCGCTGCATCCGATGGCGGATGGCGTACTCGGCCTCCGGATCCGCCTGCCCCAAGAACGCCTCGATGTGCCGGACGGCGTCCTCCCGGTCCTCCTCGTGCACGTGAGCAAGGTAATCCGCGAGGTTGCCCGGGAAACCGCCCGGCCCGTAACCCAGCAGGGCCTCAAACTCCGGCGACCACCGGACCGTGTCCTTGGGGATATCCCACTCCCACGTTCCCATCCTGGCCGCCCGCAGCGCCAGCCGCAGCCGTTCTTCGGCCCGGCGCCGCTCGTCTTCCTCGCGCTGCTGCTCTGTCACGTCCAGCCCGACCGAGAGCACCGACGTGACGTTGCCCTTCGCGTCCGCCAGCCGCGCGTTCGACCACTCGATGATCCGTTCCCGCCCGTCGCGCGTCATAATCGGCCCGAGCTCGACGCGCCCGCCCTTGCCCGAGGCGACCCGTTGGAACACCTCCCGGACGCGGTCCTGGGCGCGCGGCGGAAGGAACGTGGTAAACCAGTCCTTGCCCTTGGCCTCCGAGAGCGGCCACCCGCTGATCTGCTCCATCGCCCGGTTGAACCGGACCACCCGCCCCCGCGGGTCGAGCACCAGCACGATGGCCGGGGCGGTCTCGACCACCCGGTCCGAGAAGTCGCGCTCGCGCCGGACCGCTCCCTCGACGTCCCGCCGGTCCGTCACGTCCAGGCCCAGCTCCAGCACGCACCGCGTCCCGTCGACATCCTCGAACGGGCAATCGTGGGCTTCGTAAACGCGGCCGTCCTCGCTCCGCCAGTCCCACGTTTGCGGCGCGTCGGTCTCCAGGACGTCGAAGACGGGGCAGGTCTTGCACGGGGCCGGCAGCCCGTGAATCGTCTCGAAGCAGGTCTTGCCCGCCGGGTCGCCGAACCGCTCCTGGAAGGTCGCGTTCGCGAACCGGATCCGCCGGTCGGGCGCCACCAGAAAGACGTATCCCGGCAGGGTCTCGTACATCGCGAGAAGCCGCGCCCGGTCGTGCCGCAGGCGTGCCACCGCGGCGGCGCGCCGCGAGGCGTAGTGCCCCGCCAGCAGCCCCAGGCCGACCGCCGCCGCGACCACCAGCAGCCGGTGGAACAGGTCATGGGGCGGCACGCGCAGAATCAGCCAGTCGAGCAGCGTCCGGTCGCCCTCGGCGGCCAACCGGCTCAGCAGAGCGTCGCCCACCCAGACGAGGCCCGCCCCGGCCAGGCACGCCAGCAGGATGCGCCCGCGCGTCGTCCAGGCCACGTCCCGATCCCCTCCACGCCGGGCAGTGCAGGCTTGACGATGCGATACCCCTTGCGCGTTTGCGTGCGCGGAGTCGCTTCTCCGTATGCGTCAGGCGAAGCCCCGCATCGCGCTCAGAGTATCGCTTTCCATCCTATAGTATCGACTCTGACCCGCCCCAAAGGCAAGGGCGGACTTGCCTTTTGCGGCAGGGCTGCCGCCGCGGCGCCCCTTTCGAACGCCCGCCCGGGCCCTATAATGGCACCGCACGAGGCCCTTATGAGCGATTCCGGCACCTTCGACGTCCTGGTCGTGGGCGGTGGCCACGCTGGCTGCGAGGCCGCTCTGGCGGCGGCACGCCTCGGCGCCCGCGCCGCCCTGGTCACCCTGCGCCTCGACCGGGTCGCCGAGATGTCCTGCAACCCGGCGGTCGGGGGCCTCGCGAAGGGCCAGATCGCCCGCGAGGTCGACGCCCTCGGCGGCGCCATGGGCCGCGCCGCCGACGCCACCGCCATCCAACGCCGCCTCCTCAACCGCAGCAAGGGCCCCGCCGTCCGCGCCCCCCGCGCCCAGTGCGACCGCCGCGCCTACGCCCGATGGATGCGGGACCGCCTCCGACGCCAGGACGGCCTGGCGCTCCTCGAAGGCGACGCCGCCGACCTGGTGGTGCGCGGCGACCGGGTGCGCGGCCTCGTGTTGGCCGACGGCCGCACGCTTGGCGCGCGGGCCGTTGTCCTGACGCCCGGGACGTTCCTGCGCGGCGTGCTGCACCGCGGGAGCCGGCAGTGGCCCGGCGGCCGCCTCAACGAGCCCCCCGCCGCCCGCCTCTCGGGGGCCCTGGAGCGCCTCGGCCTCGCCCTCGGCCGCCTCAAGACCGGCACCCCGCCGCGCGTCGACGGACGTACCCTCGATGTCGCCCGCCTCCAGCCCCAGCCGGGCGACGCCGCGCCCCTCTTCTTCAGCTTCGGCCCGCCGCCCGAGGCGCCGCTCCGCCAGGTCCCATGCTGGCTCACGCACACGACGCCGGCCGTCCACGAGGCCCTGCGGGCCGGCCTCAACCGGGCGCCGCTCTACTCCGGCCAGATCACCTCGACCGGGCCCCGCTACTGCCCCAGCATCGAGGTCAAGGTCGTCCGGTTCCCCGACCGCCAGGCCCACCAGGTCTTCCTCGAGCCCGAGGGCCTGGAGACGGACCTCGTCTACTGCAACGGCGTCGCGACCAGCGTCCCGGAGGACGTGCAGGAGGCGGTGGTGCGCGGCATCCCGGGGATGGAGCGGGCCCGCATTGTCCGCTACGGCTACGCCATCGAGTACGACTTCGTGCCGCCCACCCAGGTGCGGCCCAGCCTGGAGACGAAGGCCATCGAGGGCCTCTACCTGGCCGGGCAGATCAACGGGACGAGCGGGTACGAAGAGGCCGCCGGCCAGGGCCTCCTGGCGGGGGCCAACGCCGCCCGGGCCGTCGCCGGCCGCCCGCCCCTCGTCCTGCGGCGCGACCAGGCCTACATCGGCGTCCTGGTCGACGACCTCGTCACCAAGGGCACCGACGAACCGTACCGGATGTTCACGAGCCTGGCCGAGCACCGGCTGCTCTTGAGGCACGACAACGCCGACCGGCGCCTCGTGCCCCTCGGCCGCGAGGCGGGGCTCGTCTCGGACGAGGCCTGGCGCCGCACCCGCGCCCACGAGGCGGAGATCGAGGCGGGCGCCGCCGTCCTCCGCACCGTCCGCAAGGACGGCCGGACGCTCGAAGAGCTCCTCCGCCGGCCGGAGGTGACGCTGGAGGCGCTCGCGGCCGAGACGCCGGAACTCGCCCGCCTGGGGCTTTCGGCCCGGGCGGCCGAACAGCTCGATATCGAGGCCAAGTACGCCGGGTACCTTGTCCGCGAGGCCGATCGCATCGCCCGTATGCGCCGCATGGAGGACCGGCCCGTCCCGGCGGACCTGGACTACGCGGCCGTGCCGCACCTCCGCGGCGAGGCCCGCGAGAAGCTGGCCCGCGTCCGCCCCGCCACCCTCGGCCAGGCCGGCCGCATCCCCGGCCTCGGCTCGGCCGACTTGGCCGTCCTGACGGTCTACCTGGACAGTTTCGGGGACAGTATACTTAATTCCCCTTGAGCCGGTGTGCGCCGCCGCGAGTGCCGGGTAGGGATTAAGTATACTGTCCCCGAAATCCGCGGAACCCCGTTTGGCTGTAGCCCGCGGCCGATCCCGCCGATAGGACAGGGGCGGAGACGGTCTCGCCCGCACGCCTGGGAGGGCGACCGGCCCGGCCACACCGGGCCACCGGGGCGCGAGACCCCCGCCGGAGGGAGGCCGTATGCTGCACGTCAAGGAACGCCGACGCCACCCGCGGACGGCCCTGACGCTGCCCGCCGTCATCCGCGACCGCACCGGCCGCATCCTCATGAAGGGCCGCTCCGCCGACGTGGCCCCGGGGGGCATCCGGATCGTCGGGCGCGGCGGGTCGCCGATCCGCGACGGCCAGGACGTCTGGGTCGACCTCGTGGTCCCGACGATGCGGGCCACCGGCCGCCCGGAACGCCACGTGAAGCTGCGCGGCGAAGTGCGCCGGGTCCAGGTCATGGGCGAGTGGCGGAGCGTGATCGTCGTGGTGTTCGAGACGGACTTCACGGAGCGGTTGCTCGACCCGCTGATGTAGCGGCCCGAAGGCCGACCCGCGTTGTCAGGCCGCCCTAGAGCTTCCCCGCGATCCGCAGCCCCACCAGCAGCGCCGCGGCCGCCAGCGCCGCCCACACCAACGCCGCCCCCGCCGGTCGCGCCGCCCGCCCCGTCGTCTGCCGCACCGTTTCCGCCAGCCCCGCGACGGAGGCGTGAATGCGCCCGCCGCCCGCGCGGCACATGGCCTCCAAGGCCGGCCGGTCGACGCCGAAGGCCGCGTACTCCTTCGGGGGCAGGGCGGGGACGTGGACGATGCTCCGCGAGCCCCGTCCCGCGTCGCTCGAGACGACCGCGACGGCCGGGCGGCCGTTCGGCGCCAGGGGCGCCGACTCGAAGACCCCGGGGCGGACCTGGGCCAGGTCGAGGCGCGCGGCCCCCTCGCCTTCCACGAAGGCCTTGGCCGCGAAGTACGTTGGCACAGCCTGGTCGCTGCCCAGGTCTGTCGTGATGCGCAGCCGCGACGCGCCGCCCTCGCGGACAACGGCGGCCGCCCAGCCGGCGTGCCCCGGCCGTTCGCCGGCCCACCGCAGCACCGGCGCCAGCCGGGCCGCCAGCCCCGCCGCGTCCGCCGCTCGGCCCGCCGGCCAGGGCAGGGCGGCCGCGCGGCCCAGGCCGGCCTGCCACGTTGCCAGCACCGGTTGCGCCTCGTCCTCGTCGGTCACCCAGTGGACCGTCGCCTCGGGCTTGGCCCGCGTCGGGTTCAGGGCCGGGACGGTCGCGGGCGGCGGCCCGGGGTCCGGCTCGCGCGGCTCCGCGGCCTCGGCGGTGCGGACGGCCAGCGGCCCGGGTCGCAGGTGCTCGCCGCGCGCCAGGGCCACGTCCGTCAGAAAGAGGTCGGCGAGGCGGCCGAAGTTGCCGGTCACATAGAGGCGGCCGCCGGTGGCCTCGGCCAGCGCCGCGAGGGCCGCCCGGTCGGCGTCCGGGCCGGTCGCGACCGCCGAGATGGTGACGCCGGCCGCCGTGGCCGCCGCCACCAGCGCGGGGACGTCGAAGTCGTCGCTCCGCCCGTCGCTCAGGACGAGGACGTGGCGCTTCACGCGCGGGCCGACGTCGTCGGCGGCCATCGAGACGGCCTCTGCCACGGCCGGCGTGATGTACGTGCCGCCGGAGGCCACGTAGTTGAGAAGCGGGTCGCGCAGGGTCGGCCACTCCGTTACCGGCACGAGCGGGGAGACCCGCTCAGCGTGTACGGCGAAGGCCACGACGCCCACGCGGTCGCCCTTGCCGAGCGCGGGCCGCAGCGCCAGGACCGCCTCCTTCGCCGCGGCGATCTTCGTCGGGCCGTGCGGGTGGCCCGGCTCGGCCGGCTCGTTCATCGACCCCGAGGCGTCGAGCGCGACGACCAGGGTCAGCGGCGGCCGCTCGGCCGTCCGGCTTGTGACCGGCAGGACCTCCTCCAGGGGCGACTCGGCCATGCCGCCCGAGGCGAAGCTCGCGTCGCCCCCCAGCACCACGAGCCCCAGCCCGCCGCTCGTGACCGCCTCCGCCAGGGTCTCCGCCCGCGCGCGGCCCAGGGCCCCGAGCGGGGAGACGTTGTCCAGGAGGACCACGGCCGCCTCGTCCGGCGCCGGCCGGAAGGCCTCGACCGGCACGCGCCGCACCGGGACACCCGCCGCCTCCAGCGCCTCGGCCAGCGGCGCGGGGGCGCCGGCCTGGCCGACGTAAACGACGTCGCGCGGGGCGCCGGGGGTCAGGAGGAGGGAGGCGGCGTCGTTCTCCGGGACCTCGTCGCCTTCGAGGACGACGCGGACCCGCCACGGGCGCCGGCCCGCCTCCGGCACCGCGGCCGCCAGGCGCACCACCGCGCCCGCGCCGGCGGGGACAGCGACTGTCCGCTCGGACTCCGCGCCCTCGGTCCCCGCGACCAGGCGCACCGGCGCCGTCACCGTGGCCGCCACGTGGACGTCCACCGGCATCGGCGCGCCGGGCCGGGGCGCGGCCAGCGGCACGACGGCGGCCACCCGCGCGTCCCGCACGGGCTTCAGGTCCGGCCGCAGGGCATGGACCCGCAGGCCGCGATCGGCGGCGCGGCGGGCGGCTTCGCGGGCATCGTCGAAGGTCTCGCGGCCATCGGTGTAGAGGACGAGGGTGCCGCTGCTGCCGGGGAGCCAGGAGGCCCGCATAAGGGCGTCGGCCAGAAGCGTCTCGGGGGCCGGCCAGACGCCGTCCCGGCCGAACGCCTCCAAGCGCACCTCGCCCTCCGGCAGGGCGGTCCGCAGCGCCGCCGCGATGGCCTCCGGCGGTTCGGCCCCGGCGGCGGCCATGCTGGCCGACCCGTCCGCCACGAGCACCACCACGCCACGCCCGCCCTCCGCCACCCGCACCGACGGCCCGGCCAGCGCCATCAGCAGGAAGGTGGCCGCCAGGCCGGTCAGCACGGACCGCCCGCGCGCCCCCGGGCGGGCGGCGCGGCGGGGCGAAGCCATCCAGACGGCGGCGGCCCAGACCGGCACGAGCCCGAGCAGCACCCACGGCCGGTCCAGGAGCAGGGCGTCCATGGCCGCGATTATAGCCGCGGGAGGCCGGCGCGGCCACCGATTTGGGGGCGGCGGGGAGGGCGGACGGCGCAGAGAACGGAGGCGCAGCGAAGCGGGGCGAGCCGGTCGGGCTCGCCCCGCGGGGGCGCATCTGGAGAGACGCGCGTCAGGCTAGTCGAGCCACTGGAAGTTGAGGACGCGCGGGTGGATGAAGTCGGCCGTGCCGGGCGCGAACGCCAGTGACGGCGACCGATCCACCAGGGCCCAGAACCGGCGGCTCTTCAGCACGCGCGGGTTGCTGCCGGAGACGTCAACGTACTCGACGGTGCCGTAGATGCTGAACGTGTCGCTGCGCGTCGTGATGATGTTCGAGAGGCGGGTGTAGGCGAGGTCGCGGCGCTCGATCGGGCCGAGCGCGTCCTGGTTGCCGTTGCCCGCGTTCTGCATCTGGGTGCTCTGAAGGAGCTGGGCCGGCGAGGCCAGCGCCCCGTTGCTGCCGCGCTCCTGCGTCAGCGCCCCGCTCAGCGACGAGGGGTTGACGCCCACGCTGTCGCAAAGGGCCCACAGGGGCGTGCCGCGGTTGGTGTCGAGGTTCAGGGTGTTGATGTTGATCTTGCCGGCGACGCGGATTTCCGGTCCCGCGTGGCCGCCCCTGTCGCCGACGCCGTCGTCGCCGCCGTCGGCGCGGCCGTCGCCGTCGTTATCGATGCCGTCGTTCCAGGGGCCGCCCACGCACAGCACGTTCGACGCCCGCGGGAACCGCAGCCAGTCGAACTTGATGTTGGCCTCGTCGTCCTCCTCCAGGACGCGGCGGGCCCAGGGGACGCTCCACCAGGTGTCGCCCGTGCCGGGCTTCGGGCACATGACCCGGTTCAGGTCGCCGAGGCGCGTGAACGCCTTGTAGTAGGCCCCGCCCGTGCCGTGCCGGAACGGGATCGGCTGGTTGCCCGGGTTGTCCGGGCAGCAGTTCATGACGCGGATGGGGAACCGGCCCGTCGGCTGCGTCACCGTGCCGCGCAGCACGATGCCCAGGTTGGGTTCGCTGCTCAAAGGCCCGTGGACGCTGGTCTCCCACGGGAGGAGGTAGAGGACGGGGGCGGGCCGCTGGTCGTTGGCCCCGCGGTACTCGAGGCTGAGTTCCGGGAACGGCCGCCGCACGTACGCCCACTGGTCGGCCCCGGGGACCTTGTCGGTGACGTCCTCGATCATCTGGCTGGTGATCTCGTCGAGCTTGACGTTGCCGGCGCGAAGCTGGATGGAGGTGACCGTGGTCTTGATGTCGTCGGAGGGGTTGGTCTTGTCGACGTCGGCGCTGAAGGTGACGACGGCGGCCTCGCTGCCCGCGCCGTCCTTCCAGAGGACGTTGTCGCAGAGCATCGTCTTGGTACCGATGTCGGGCGCCGGGGCGCCGTTCGTGCTGCCCTCGACGTGGATGTTGAACTGGTTGAGCGGG
The DNA here is from genome assembly GCA_964397995.1 of uncultured Anaerolineales bacterium. Lineage (GTDB taxonomy): Bacteria > Planctomycetota > Phycisphaerae > FEN-1346 > FEN-1346 > CAYNLG01. The sequence goes on along the minus strand of CAYNLG010000072.1, from coordinate 1,155 downwards.
AGGCCCTGCTGCTCGTTCTTGGCCATGCCTTCGACGTAGCCGAAGCTGGGCCCCGGCCACGGGTTGTAGAGCTCGACCTTGAAGGTCCACCGCTCGATGTCGGTGTTGGTGGAGCCGTCGTCGTTGTTCGGGTGGTCGTAGCTGGCGGCGACGGCGGAGAAGAAGGGCTGCCGCTCGGCGCCGACCTTGCCGTGGTATGACTCGAACTCGTTGTCGAAGTCGCGGTAGGCGTCCAGGTTGGCAAGCCACTGGCGGACGTCGTCTTCCTGGGTGTCCGGGTGGAACGCGTGGGCGTTCAGGAGGGCGTTGTAGATCTGGTCGAGCGAGTCGCGGTTGACGTCGATCTTGCGGGCCGAGAAATCGCCATCCGGCCCCGTCAGGTGGGCGTCGGCGTACTGGTCGCCCTGGACCTCGGCGGTCCAGCTGACGGTGGTCAGGTACAGGCGGTCCGGGTCGTCCTCGAGGCTCGGGACGAGCTGTTCGAGGCGGCTCGTGAAGTCCGTGCCGTAGGTGGTGTCGCCGTCGTTCGTCCGGTACCGGCGGAGCTCGAACTCCTCGGCCAGGGTGAACGGGTAGTCGTTGTTGCCGTCCTCCTGGCGGGCCCGCTCGATAAGGGTCTCGCCGGTGGCCTGGACGCCGGGCTGGCTGCCGCCGGTGCCCCAGCGGCCGGGGATGGTGCCGACGCCGGAGACCTGGCGGCCGATGAGGAGGGCCTGGACGTCGTTGCCGGTGGCGAACGGCTTGACGTCGCTGATGAAGTGGCCCTTGCCGAGGCAGGCGGTGTCCTGCTCGTATTCCCAGCCGCTGGCGCCGGTGGCGTCGTTGCCGTGGGCGTTCAGGTTGATGAGCGACCCGTGGTCGACCACGGTCACGCTGACGCGGACGACGCCGGCCTCGAAGGGCGTCGTGAGCTGGGGAAGCCAGACGCCGTTCTCGTTGGTGTGGCCGAAGACGTTGTCGGGCACGTCGCCCGTGGGCTGAATCGACCCGAAGACGCGGTCGGAGCCGGTGACGGTGGCGGCAGCGGCATAGGACCGCGCGGGGACGTTGCCGGTGCGTCCGACGATGGGCGAGGAGAGCCAGAGGTCCGGGGTGAAGGTGTAGGTGGTGGTGGACCATCCGCCGGCGCCCGGGCCCGGGTCCGGGTCGGGGCCC
>CAYNLG010000071.1:0-19437 GCA_964397995.1 uncultured Anaerolineales bacterium | reverse complement strand
GTCTGGCACTGGGGGCACCAGTTGACCGGGGCGGTCTTGCGGTACGCCAGTCCCCGCTCGTAGAGGACGAGGAAAACCCACTGGGTCCACTTGTAGTAGGCGGGGTCGCTGGTGTTGACCTCGCGGCGCCAGTCGTAGCCGACGCCCCAGCGGCGGAACTGCTCCTTCATGTACGCGACGTTCTCGCGGACGTACGTCGCCGGCAGCGTCTCGTTCTTGATGGCCGCGTTCTCCGCCGGCAGCCCGAACGCGTCCCAGCCCATCGGCGAGAGGACCGTCCGGCCGCGCATCATCTCGTAGCGGCTGACGACGTCGCCCATGATGTAGTTGCGGCCATGGCCGACGTGGAGCGTCCCCGACGGGTACGGGAACATGGTCAGGCAGTAGAACTTGCGCTCCGGGTCGACCTCCGAGGGGGTCTCGAACGTGCCGTGGTCGGCCCACCACTGTTGCCACCGCGCCTCGACGGCGTGCGGGTCGTATTCGCTCATGTCGGTGCTCGCTTCCAGCCGCCCAAAAAGAAAGAAAGCCCCGGGGGATGCCCGAGGCCGGTGTCCTCAACGTGTGCGCGCAGCGGCCCCGGGATTTACCGGGTAAGGTTCAGGGCCGAGTTCTCGCCGCGCCGCATCATGACGCCCCCAGTATCGTCGCCGCGCGGCGGGTGTCAAGAGGCAAATGGCGGCCAGCGCGCTACAGCGCCCCGAACGGCACGGCCTCCACGCCCTCGCCGAGAGGCAGCCGCACGTCCCCCGGGTGCACCACGTAGCCCCGGTCGGCCTGGTCGGGGTAGTCCGCCAGGAACGCCCGGACGTGCCGTCCCATCGCCGGCCTGGGCGTCGCCGAGAGCTTGACCTCGACGGGGACGGCGCGGCCGTCGGCCTCGACCACGAGGTCGACCTCCGCCCCGGCCGCCGTCCGCCAGAAGCTGACGCGCGGGTCCCGGCCGCGGTGCCGCAGGCGCTTAACCACCTCCGCCACAACGGCCGTCTCGAGGATCGCCCCGCCCATCGGCCCGGCGGCCGCGTGCCGCGCGTCCCGCAGGCCGGCCAGATGGCACAGGAGCCCCACGTCGGCGAAGTAGACCTTGGGCGTCTTGACGAGCCGCTTGCCCGCGCTGACGAACCATGGCCGCAGGACGATGACCTGGTGGGTCGCCTCCAGAACCGAGAGCCACGCCTTGACCGTGTTGGCCGCGATGCCGAGGTCGCGGCCCAGCCCGGCCACGTTCAGCAACTGGGCGCTGCGCGCGGCGAGGGCCTGGAGAAACCGCTGGAACTCGGTCAGTTCGCCGAGGCGGCGCAGGCCGCGCACGTCCCGCTCCAGGTACGTCTGGATGTAGGCCTGGTACCAGAGGCCGAGGTCTCGCTCCGGGTGCGTGGCCGGCTCCGGGAAGAAGCCGCGCAAGAAAGCCGCCCAAAGGCCCCCGTGCGCCGGCTCCGGCGCGGGCGGGGCCTCCCCCGCGGCCCGCTCCCACGGCAAGGCCCGGCCGGGGTCGCCCAGCAGCTCGGCGTTCGCCAGCGGCAACAGGCGGAGGATGGCCGTGCGGCCGGCCAGCGACTCCGACACCCGCCGGTTCATCAAGAGGTCCTGGGACCCCGTGAGGACGTACTGGCCGGGGCGGCTCCGGTCGGCGTCGACGCGCTCCTTGATGTAAGGGAGCAGGTCCGGGGCGTGCTGAACCTCGTCGAAGATGACCGGCGGCGGATATGCCGCCAGGAAGCCCCGCGGGTCGGCCGCGGCCGACTGCCGCACGTCCGGCGGCTCCAGCGAGACGTACCCGAACCGGCGTCCGAACCGGTGCCGCAGAAACGTCGTCTTGCCCGACTGGCGAGGGCCGCTGAGGGTGACGACCGGGAACTCGACCAGAGCCCGTTCGAGGACGGGTTCGATGGCGCGGCGGACGTAGGCGGTGCGCTCTGGGGCCATATTCTGCAATTATGCGCCCTGGCTGCGGAATTGCAAGCCAAATCGGCCTCTCGGGGGCGCCGTGCGGCCGCGACCGCGCAAATCGGCATTCTGGTTACGGATTTGCGAGTTCACAGGAGCCGGTTGGCTGCAGCCCAGCAGAGCGAAGACACAAACCGCCCCTAGCCCGAAGGTAGCATATAGCGGTCTATGCTGGCTGGGGCCATGGGCATACTAGCCATGGTGTGAATAAGTCTGCTAACGAACCGAAGAAGGGCGTTTTCGCGGTGGGCCTGAACGGTCGGTGGTTCACTGAAAGCCTCCTGAGCCAGGAACCAGTCCTGGTCAAGAACCACCACGCCATGCAAATGCGCGTCTTTGTGTTCAGTCAGGGCGGCCTCAAGGGCATCGCGGAAGTCGTCGATGGTGCCCAGACTGCGACCCTCATATGCGAAAAGAAAGGAACGCGGCGGCAGCGACACCCCGTGCTCAGAGGGCTGGACCACCCTCTGGTCCGGCACATCGGGGCGCCTGGGCACGCTGTTGTATTCAACGTAGTATTTCTTCTGTGCGAGACTTCGGATAGCTGCGACATCCTCTAACGCCTTTTGCAGCTGTTCTTTACCTTTATCCAAGGAGCCCTTGACTTCGATCGTGGCATACACCATTTCGATGGGATAGACTTCTGAGGCGATCTCGGGACAGAGGGGGGAGTTGTGGAGGTTGTCATAAATGATAAGGTCCGTCTGCGGGCCGGCCTTGGACGGAGGATCGGAACACACGAGGAAACCGCTGCCGACGCTGAACCTGCGTGGCAAAACACGTTGCAGGAAATCACGCAGGCGCAATTCGTCGTTTTTGCCGCGTTCGCCGCGGTGTGGAATGGCGCCCGTAAGGATATGCGACTGCAGTTTGAGAATCCTTTGTAATGCCTTGTAGTACGCATGAACACCGGAGGGTTCGGTATGGCGTGACATGGAACAGGCACCTCCCCTTTTGTGCCCCTGAGCCCTTGGGTCGATTGGGCTTGGGCGTGCTGGGATCCTGGGTTTACTGCAGGAGCAGCGGCAGGCGGACCGAGAAGGTCGAGCCCTCGTTCTCGCGGCTCTCCAGGCCCAGCGTCCCGCCGAATCGCTCGACGATCCGTTTCGCGCCCGCCAGGCCCACGCCCGTCCCGCGGATCCGCTCCCGTCGCGCATTCGAGGCCCGGAAGAACTCGCGGAACATCTGCCCGCAGTCGGCCTCCGGGATGCCGATGCCGGTGTCGCGGACGGCCAGCACGGCCCACTCGCGCCGGCGGTCGACGGTGACCTCGACGCGGCCCTCGGCGGTGTACTTGACGGCGTTCGAGACGAGGTTCGAGATCGCCAGGTCCAGCCCCTGCGAGTCGAACCGGACCGGGACCGGCCGGTCGGGCACGCGGACCCGCATCGCGAGGCCCTTCGCCCGGGCCTCCTCCTCGTACGGCGTGCAGGCCGCCCGCACCGCCCCCGCCAAGTCCACGACGCCGATCTCGCCGAGAGGCTGGCCGGACTGGACGCGTGCCAGGTCCAGCGTCTCGCCGATCAGCTTCAGGAGCTGGTCCATCCGGGCGCCGATGCGGTCGGCCAAGGCGGCCACATCGGGGCTGTCGGCGTGTTTCATCCGCATGGCGTCGAGGAGCATCTTCGCCCCGGCCGCCGGCGCCTTCAGCTCGTGGACCAGGACGCGGATGAACTGGGCCTTCTCCTTGCCGAGTTCCTTGAGCGTCGCGAGGTCGTCGTAGAGCCGGGCGTGGTAGAGGGCGTAGCCGATCAGCCGCGACACCATCGCCAGCGCCGGGATGTCCTCCTCCGAGAACGCCTCGCCGCGCGAGTTGATCACCTGGACGACGCCGACCGTCTCGCCCTTGAAAACCGCCGGGGCGCAGAGGACGTCGCGCGTGCGGAACCCGGTGGCCAGGTCCCACGACCGGTCGAAGTGGAGCGCGGGGTCGATGGCCGAGAGGTCGCCGTAGGCGTCGGGCACGACGAAGGCGCGGCCGCTGGAGGCGCAGTACCCGGCCAGCGACGCCGGGTTGACGGGGACGCGAATCGTGGCCACCGACGTGCCCAAGAGGGCCGCCGACACCAGTTCCCGGCTCTCCGTGGCGACGAGATAGACCGTGGCCCCCTCAGCGCGGAAGTCGTCGCGGACGACCTCGGCCACGTCGCGCAGGACCTCCGGCAGGTCCACGCTGCCCAGCATGCGGTCGTACAGGGCCAGTAGCGCAGCCGGGTCGGCCAGGCGGTGCTGGAGCGATGGCGTCATGCGGAACCGTCCCCCCGGCCGGGCCGCGCCCGCGGCAGCGCGGCGGCCCGGCGGCGTATCGTGCACGGAAGTGTACACGAAATCGGCGCCAAAGCAACGCGCTTGGGGGGGACGCCTATTCGATCTTCGACAGCAGCCGCCGGATCATCCGGTGCCCGTACTCGGTCTGCGAGATGACGAGGCGGCCCTGGAAGTACTCGATGGTGGCCGGGCCGCCCTCGGCTTCCCACGGGGCGATCCGCCGGTCGCTGACGTGCGTCACGTGTTTCTGGATCAGGTCGATCACCCGCCCCGGCGTCGCCTGGTCCTCGCCGACCTCCGGCTCGTCCATGATCGTCTGCCAGTCGATCATCGGCCCGCTCGACCCGCCCCGCGAGCTGACGTCGCCTGGGTCGAAGCGCGGCCCGACGAAGTTCGGCACCGTCGCGAGCGTCAGCTGGATGCTGTAGGTCCGCACGGGCAGCGGCTGCCACGACTTCTCCAGCGTCGTGATCAGCACGTACCCGGGGCCGATCTTGTAGCCGTACTCGGGCGGCAGGATGAGCATGAGCGCGTCCTCGTACGCGATGCCCTTGACCTCGAGCGAGACGACCCGCGACTCCAGGTCGAGCCCTTGCTCGCGGAGCACCGGGTCGAAGACGACGCCGAAGTTGCCAAGGTCGCCCAGCAGCTTCAGGGCGTCCTTGGCGTTCATGGCCTCGAGGGTCGGCCCGCGGTGCATCCGGGCGCCCATCGTCCGGTTGACGCGGGCGTACTCGCGGAGCAGCCGCCGCGCTTCGGCCGCCTTCGCGGCTTCCGACGCCGCGTCGGCCTTGGCCTCCGCGGCCGCATCCGTCGGCGCCTGCGTCGCCGGGCCGGCGGGTGGCGATTCATCAGGGGCTTTCTCGGCGGCGGGCGCGTCGGGCCTCGTCTCGTCATCAGCGGGGGCGAGGGCGGCGGTGGGTGCGACCGACGTCGCAGCCGCCATCGGCCCGAACAGCGTGGCCAGGACGCCGGCCAGAACAACGGGAGGCAGGTGGGCGCGCATCACGGTCCCCTCTCTCAAGGCAGGTCCAGAAACTTGTACGAGTCAGCCGCGTTCCCGCGTGTCGCCTTCTTCGCCCGCTCGCGCCGCCGCCTCATCCGCCGCCGCGCCGCCCCCCGCGGCGGCGCCCGCCGTCTCCGCCCCGACGACCCGTCCCCCGCGGTACCGCGTCCCGCGCCACTCCACGCTCCCCACGCCCGCGGCCCGCACGAGGGCCGTCGCCTGGAACCCCAGCACCACCGCCACCGCCAGCGGGTAAAAGACGAGGTACCAGGGGTTGGCGCGGCTGAACTTGAACAGGAGGCGCATGGCCCCGAGCATCAGCCCCACGGCCGCCAGGCTCACGCCCATCGCCGCCGGCGCCCACAGCCCCCCGACCCCCGCCGCCGTCGCCGCCGCCGACCCCGCGAGCGCGAGCCACGGCCCCAGCGTGAACACCAGCGTCATGACCATCGTCGCCCCGATGGCCGCCGGCCGCCGGAACGCCCCCGCGTAAATCCGCGTCCACCCCCGCCACATCGCCGCCAGCCCGGCGTACATGCGCGTCGTGAAGAGGTCCTCGCCGACGGCGTTCAGCAACCGGTGCCCCGCCGCCTTGACCCGCCGCGCCAGCGCGATGTCCTCGACCAGCTCGTTCGCGACCGACGCGTGCCCGCCCACCGCCTCGTACACGCTCCGCCGAACCAAAATATACTGCCCGTTCGCAAACGCCGTCCGCCGCCCGGGGTCGTTCACCCATTGCGGCCGGAACCAGGCCACCAGCACCGACCCGGCCACCGGCTGGACCGCCCGCTCCCAGAAACTCTTGAGCTCCAGCAGCGGCCACAGGCTGAGCATGTCGCCGCCCTCGGCCTCGCACAGGCCCATGCCCGCCCGGACGCTGTGCGGGGCCTGTCGGCAATCGGCATCGACGAAGAGCAGCCAGTCGCCCGTGGCCTCGGCCTCCCCGACGTGCATGGCATGCGGTTTGCCGAACCAGCCCTCGGGCAGGGCCTCGACGTGCACGGCCCGCACCCGCTCGTCCGCCGCCGCGGCCGCGTCCGCCAGCGCCGCCGTCGCGTCCGACGACCGGTCGTCGACGACGATCACCTCCAGGTCCGGGTAGTCCTGGGCCAGCACCGTCGCCAGCGCCGCCTCCAGGTTCGCCTCCTCGTCCTTCGCCGGCAGGATCACCGACACCCGGCCCGCCCCGGCCAGGTCCCGGTAACTCGCCGCGTTCAGCACATACCCCTGGCCGCGCCCCGTCGCCATCAGCCGCAGCCGGTACGCCCAGACGGCGGCGACGGCGGCGATGAGCCCGCAGGTGACGGCCCACAGCGCGCTCACGCGTCCTCCTCGGCGGCCGCCCGGGCCGCGGCCACGCGCGCCGCCTCGTACACGTCCCGCACGGCCGCCCCCGCCGCCTCCGCCGCACGACGGCAATCCTCGTATTCCGGCTGCCGCACCGCCGGCCCCGACGGCCGCACCCCCACCTTCACCCGCACCGGCCCGTATGGCGTCTCGACCGTCTCGTGCGACCGGCCCAGGCACGTCCGCTCCACCCGCGTCCGCCGCACCCCGAACGTCGGCGTCGCGGCAAAGAGGGCCGCCTCGACCGCGGCCGCCCGGTCCGGGGCCGCGAGCGCCGAGACCAGCACCCCCGGCCGCCCCTTCTTCATCTGGATCGGCACCAGCCAGACGTCCAGCGCCCCGGCCTCGCGCATAGCCTCCGCCGCCGCCGCCAGCAACTCGCCCGTCGTGTCGTCCAGGTTCGTCTCGATCAGCACCGCCGCCTCGCCGCCCGCGTGCGCCCCGGCGTCCGGCGCGGCCGCGTCGCCCAGGACGACCCGCGTCACGTTCGGCACGGCCCCGCCCTCGCGTGCCCCCGCCCCGTACCCGACCGCCCGGACGGTCATGGGCGGCAGCGGGCCGAAGGCCTCCGCCAGTGTCGCCAGCAGCGCCGCCCCCGTGGGCGTCGTCCGCTCCCCTTGCTCCTCCGACGGCCGCGTCGGCACCCCCTTCAGCAGCTCCAGCGTCGCCGGCGCCGGCACCGGCAACCGCCCGTGCGCCATCGCCACCAACCCCGACCCCGTCAGCGTCGGCCCCGCCGTCACGTGCCGCACCCCCAACAGTTCCAGCGCCACGCACACGCCCACGATGTCCACGATCGAATCCACTGCCCCGACCTCGTGGAAATGCACCTTCTCCGGCGTCGTCCCGTGAACCGTCGCTTCCGCCGCGGCCAGCCGCCCGAACACGGCCTTCGCCCGCGCCGCCGCCTCGCCCGGCAAGGCCGCCCCGTCCAGAATCTCCACGATGTGCCGCAGGTGCCGGTGCGGCTGCTCGGTCGCCGGGTCCAGCCGCACCTCCAGCCGCACCGCGTCGAGCGCCCCCCGCCGCACACGCCCCGTCTCCAGCGTGTACCCCGCGACGGGCAACGTCGCCAGCGCCCCCGCGAGGGCCTCCGCGTCCGCCCCCGCGTCCACCAGGGCCCCGAGCAACATGTCGCCGGCGCAGCCGCCACACGGATCAATGTACAGGTGCGTCATGCGTAATTTTCTCCTCTGTGTCGCCCGCGCCGGCCCCCTCGGCCCGCGCCGCCGCCTGCGCCGCCCGCCCCAGGTCCACCCGCCGGATGTACGTCAGGGCTTCCAGGCTCCCCCCCATCGGCCCCTTGTGCCGCGCGTGCAGAATCCACCGCTCCGCCGCGCCCCCCTCCGTCACGTACAGCGGCTGGCCCAGAATGTGCCCGGTGATCTGGTGCCCGTTCCGCAGCGTCAGCCGCCACGCCAGCATCCGCAGCGGGTACGTGCGGCCGGTGTAAACCTTCTCCGGGTTGCCGGCCTCCTTGAACCGCCACTCGCGGTCGATCCGCTCCCACTCGACGACGGCCTCGATCCGCACACACGCCGGCACCGGCACGTACTCGTACCGCTGCTCGGCCAAGTTGAAGACCTTCAGCCGCTTCGCCCGTGTCGTGTAGATGCGCCCGGGCAGGACCCGCCCGTCCGAGAGGGTGATCGCGCCCGGCACCGCGTCCTTCCGCCCCCCCAGGCCCGTGGCCCCGAACGGACTCGCCGCCAGCGCCCCACCGTCGCCCTCGTCCTGGCCTTCGTCGCCGCCGCCTCTTGCGCCGCCCCCATCGGCGCCCGCGCCCGGGTCCGCCCCCTCGTCCGCCTCGTCGTCTTCGCAGTCGATATAGCTGATGCCGGGCGCCCCGGATTCCCCCGCATCGCCGTCGGCCCCGCCGTCCACCGCGGTTGCCGCGCCCGATGCCGCCATTGCGCCTCTTTGTGTTTTTGTTGCCTCTTTGTTGTTCTCTGAAATCTCAGACATGCGATTTGAAATGCTGTTCTGCCGTTGGCCGCCTGCCGTTCTGTCCTCCGACATCTCAAATCTCAGATCTTCAATCCCCGCCTGCCCGGGCGCACCGCCCGCCCCCGCACCGGCCGCGAGGCCGTGCGTGCCGAGCAGCAGCATCACAACGAGGACCGGCGCGCCCATGGCGTCTCTCCGCCGCCATCCTACGCCCCCCCCCCGCGCCTCGCAACCGCCTGCCCGCCGCCTCCCACCATTCACACCAACTACGGTGCACCAACGGAGGCCGGCCGATGGCTCACGTCACGAGGGTGCGCTTCACGCCAAGGGCGTCGGCCGCGGCGCGCCGGGCGCGTCGCCAGCGATGCGGCTAACGCTTGCGATGCGCGTGCCTTGGGGCTCCGGGGCACAACGGCCCGAACGGCTGCACGCCCGGCCCCCGGCGGCTGCCGGGCCGCCGGGCCTACACGTCCAGGTTCCGGACCTCCAGGGCGTGGCGCTCGATGAACTCCCGCCGCGGGGCGACGCCCGAGCCCATCAGCACGCTGAACATCTCTTCGGCCTGGGCGGCGTCCTCGACGAGCACCCGCTTCAGCGTTCGCCTCGCGGGGTCCATCGTCGTCTCCCAGAGCTGCTCGGCGTTCATCTCGCCGAGGCCCTTGAACCGCTGGATGTCCATGCCCTTCTGGCCGACGCGGCGGACGGAGGGCAGGACGTCGGAGACGCCGGCCACGGGGATCTCGTCGCCGTCGGCAATCAGGGTGAACCGCGTGTAGATCGCCTCGTCGCCGAGCTGCTGCTCGGCCTCCAGGTACCAGTCCTCGATCGCCAGGCCGCGCGTCTCCAGCTTGCCGGCGAGGCGGTTCAGTTCCTTGATGCCGAAGAGTTCCTCGGGCTCCGGCAGGTCGTCCTCGTCGGGTTCCTCCCCGGTCCGCTCCTTCTCTTCCTTGGCGAGGGCCTTGACGGCCTTGTTGGCCTCGGCCTCGGTATGGAAGAAGGTGAGGCCGTTCGGGGTGCGGAGGGTCCAGATCGGGAACTTGCCGGCCTTGTCGCGCTGGGCCAGGAACTCTTCCCAGGTGACGCCGAGGCGTTCGACGGTGCGGACGAGTTCCTCGGCGTCGGCGAGGATGAGGGCCAGCTCTTCGAGCTTTGCGCCGCCGAGCTCGACGGGCTTCTTGTGGGACTCGGGCGGCGGGTTGAGGCGCAGGGTCGCGCCCTCCAGGCCCAGGCGCAGGAGGGTCATCCGCATTTCGCGGTCGCTCTGGACGTACTGTTCGCGGCTCTTGCGGCGAACGCGGTAGAGCGGCGGCTGGGCGACGTAGAGGTACCCGGCGCGGATCAGCTCGACCATGTGCCGGTAGAAGAAGGTCAGCAGGAGGGTCCGGATGTGGGACCCGTCGACGTCGGCATCGGTCATGATGATAATCTTGTGGTAGCGGGCCCGCTCGACGTCGAAGTCGTCGGAGCCGATGCCGGTGCCGAGGGCGGAGATGATGGTCGCGATGTCCTCGTGGGCGAGCATCTTGTCGATGCGGGCCTTCTCGACGTTCAGAATCTTGCCGCGCAGCGCCAGGATGGCCTGGGTCCGGCGGTCGCGTCCCTGCTTGGCGCTGCCGCCGGCGGAGTCGCCCTCGACGAGGAAGATTTCCGACAGGGCCGGGTCGCGTTCGGAGCAGTCGTGGAGCTTGCCGGGGAGGTTGCCGGAGGCCAGGGCGCCCTTGCGTCGGACGAGGTCGCGGGCCTTGCGGGCGGCCTCGCGGGCGGTCATGGCCTGGACGGCCTTCTGGACGATCTTCTTGGCGGTCGAGGGGTTCTCCTCCAGGTACTGGCCGAGCATCTCGTTGGTGACGGTCTCGACGAAGGTGCCGACCTCGCTGTTGGAGAGCTTGGTCTTGGTCTGGCCCTCGAACTGGGGGTCGCGGACGCGGACGCTGACGACGGCGGTCAGCCCCTCGCGGAGGTCGTCGCCGGAGGGGGACTTCTCGCCCTTCAGGAGGTTCTGCTTGCGGGCGTAGTAGTTCAGGGTCCGGGTGACGGCGGACTTGAAGCCCGACAGGTGGGTCCCGCCTTCGAGGGTGTTGATGTTGTTGGCGAAGCAGAGGATGTTCTCGCTGAAGGCGTCGGTGTACTGGAGGGCGACCTCGACCTCGGTGCCGGACTCTTCGTCATCGTTGGTGTAGTAGACGATGTCGCGGTGGACGGCGTCGTGGTTGGCGTTGAGGTGCTTGACGAAGGCCTTGATGCCGTCCTTGTACTGGAAGTCGGCCTCGCGCTGGTCGCGTTCGTCGACGAGGCGGATGTGGACGCCCTGGTTCAGGTACGCGAGCTCGCGGAGGCGGCCCTCGAGCATCTCGAACTTGAAGACGGGGTCGGCGAAGATCTCGCGGTCGGGCCGGAACGAGACGATGGTCCCGGTCTTCTTGGTGGTGCCGACCTTCTTCAGGTCCTGCGTCTTGATGCCGCGCGCAAAGGCGATGCGGTGGATGTCGCCGTCGCGTCGGACCTCGACTTCGAGCCACTCGGAGAGGGCGTTGACACAGCTGACGCCGACGCCGTGGAGGCCGCCGCTGACCTTGTAGCTGTCGTGGTCGAACTTGCCGCCCGCGTGGAGCATCGTCAGGGCGACCTCGACGCCGGGGAGCTTCTCGGTGGGGTGGAGGTCCACGGGGAAACCGCGGCCGTTGTCGGCGACGCTGATGCTGCCGTCGGCGTGGACGGTGATGATGATGTCGGTGCAGTAGCCGGCCATGGCCTCGTCGATGGCGTTGTCGACGACCTCGTAGACGAGGTGGTGCAGGCCGCGTTGGTGCCGGTCGCCGATGTACATGTCCGGCCGCTTGCGGACGGCTTCGAGGCCCTTCATGACCTTGATGCTGTCAGCGCGGTACCCGCCCTGGGGGGCGCCCTTGGCCTGGGCCTCGCCCTTCGCGGGCGTCTTCTTGCGGGCGGCGGTCTTCTTCTTGGCGGGTTTCTTGCCGCCGTCCTTGCCGGAACTCGACTGCGTCTTAGCCATCCGTGGTTGCTTCCTTACGGTCAGGGTTCACGGGGCCGGCGTCCGGCGCTTTTCGAGCCGGAACCGCAGGTCCCGCACAAAGTAGCTTTTCACCCGGGCCCGCAGCCCCTCGAGTAGCTCCTGCTTCCGGAAGCTGCTGAGCTCGGCCAGGAGCGGGCTGGAGTCCACCCGGAACGTCGCCACGTTCCGCTGCAGGCCCACAAGCTCGGTGTGGGCGGCGTCGCGGCCGACGACCTCTTCCCAGGCCCGCCAGACCCGCTCCCGGTCCGAGCACCGGTCGAGCTCATGCCGCCGGAGCAGCCGCCGCACCACCTCGCCGATCGGCTCGGCGCGGGCGAGCGACCCGTTCGGCGTCTCGGGCGGGGGGTCCAGCATCCGCGGGTTCCTCGGCGCGGCCGCGCGCCAGCACGCCGGGCCGTCAGACGACCGTCACAGGCATCAGCACGTACGTGAACAGCTTGCCCTCGGTCAGTACGCCCGGCTTGGCCGAGGATTTCAGGGCGATCTGGCACGCGTCGGCGTCCATGACCTTGACGGCGTCGAGGACGAAGGCCGGGTTGAAGCCGATCTCGAGGTCCTCGTCGCCGTACTCAATGGGCATGCGGATTTCGGCCTCGCCCATCTCCGGGGTGCGGCTGGAGACGACCAGTTCACCGCTCGTGAACCGCAGTTGGATGCCGCGCGACTCTTCGTTCGTCAGCAGCGCTGCCCGCCGCACCGCCCGCGTGAACTCCTCGGTCGGAAGGTCGACCTTCTTGTCGAGGTCCTTCGGGATGACGTCCTCGAACTTCGGGAAGTGGCCGTCGACGAGGCGCGAGTAGACGGTCCAGGTGGCCCCGTCCTCGGCCGGGGGCGACTCGACAAGGGCGTCCTTCTCGCCCAGGGCGACGCGGACCGCGGCCTTCGGGTCGTCGAGGGTCCCGAGGCACCGCTCCAGCAGGCCCATGGCCTTGCTCGGGACGATGGCCGAGACCTTAGCCTCCGGGCCGTCCTGGCACTTGCCGTGGACGACGCTCATGCGGCGGCCGTCGGTCGCGATGAGCGTGAGCTTCGTCTGCTCGGCCTCCCAGAGGACGCCGTTCAGCGCGTACCGCGTGTTTTCCTTGGCGGTCGCGAAGACCGTCCGCTGGATCAGGCCCTGGAGGTCCTCAGCCCCGGTCTGGAACGCGCCGCTCTCGGGGAACGCCGGCACCTCCGGAAAGTCTTCCGGGTTGTCGCCGAGGACCTTGAACCGGGACCCGGGGGCGACGATCTCGGTGTCCTGGTCGGTCCCGGTCAGGGTAACCTGGTCGGCATCGAGTTCGCTGAGGATGCGGCTGAGGCGGTCGGCGGGGATGAGGACGACGCCCGCTTCCTGGACCTCCATCTTGTCGAGGAAGACGCGGAGGCCGACCTCCAGGTCGGTCGCGAGGAGGGTCATGCCGTCGGGGCGGGCCTCGATGCGGAGGCACGCCAAGGCCGGCTTGGGGCTCCGGGCCGAGGCGATGCCGGCAGCGAGCTGGACCCAATGGGTCAGGGACGCGCGGTCACAGATTGCCTTCATGAGCGAGGTCCTCCGTGGTGCAGCCGAGTCCGTGTCTTTGTTAGCCTCGTGTAAACAAAGGCGCCGTCGTCTTAACACTGTTGGAAACGGTGGCGCCCGTGGGTCGCTCCCCGTAAGCCCTTATTAGACAAAATGTTGCGCCGCCTGGCAAGCCCCGCCGCCTGTGGAAAAGCGGTGAATCGGGCCTTGGCGCGACGCGGCGCCAGCCGTGGCGCCCTGGCGAGCGCCACCGGCCGGCCGGGTGCGCCACCCCTGGCGCCGACGGGGCGCCACCGGCTTTCCACAGCAACCCCGCGCCGCCGTGACGGCGACGGGTCGTGACTCATGTCCGAAGGACATCGCGCTCGATTGCCTCGACCAGTCCGCGGAAGGCGGCGTCGCGCCGGACGAGGCGCTCGATCTTCCGTGCTCCGTGCAGGACCGTCGTGTGGTCGCGCCCGCCGAAGAACGCGCCGATCTCTTCGAGGCTGCATCCCGTCAACCGCCGCGCCAGGTACATGCACACTTGGCGGGGCAGCGCGACCGACTGGGTCCGTCGCTTGCCCTGGAGGTCGCTCAGCCGGACGGAGTACCGCTTCAGGACCGAGTCGGTGACGTCTTGGATGGTGACGGTCCGGGTCGGGGCGGTGGCGAGGTCGCGGAGGGCCTCCTTCGCCAGGTCGAGGTCGAGTTGGCGGTTGCAGAGCGAGGCGTAGCCGAGGACGCGGACGACGGCGCCCTCGAGCTCGCGGTTGTTCGAGTCGACGGTCGAGGCGATGTAGCGGACGACCGCCTCGGGCAGCTCGTGGCCGCGCAGCTCCGCCTTCTTCTGGACGATGGCGACGCGGGTCTCGTAGCTGGGCCGGTCGATGCGGGCGACCAGGCCCCACTTGAAGCGGCTGATGAGGCGCTCTTCCAGGCTGGGGATTTCGTGGGGCGGCGAGTCGCTCGAAAGGACCACCTGCTTCTGGGCCTGGTACAGGGTGTTGAAGGTGTGGAAGAACTCTTCCTGGGTCCGGTCCTTCTCGACGAGGAACTGGACGTCGTCGATGATGAGCATGTCGAGGTGGCGGAACCGGTACCGGAAGCTTTCGATTTCCCCCTTGGCGATAGCGGCGATGAAGCGGTTGACGAACTCCTCGCAGGAGACATACATGACGGCGGCGCCGTCGCGGCCGTTCTGGATCTTGTGGCAGATGGCCTGGAGCAGGTGGCTCTTGCCGAGACCGACGTTGGCGTGGAGGAACAGGGGGTTGTAGGCGCGGCCAGGCATGTCGGAGACGGCCAGGGCGGCGGCGTGGGCCAGGCGGTTGCAGGGCCCGGTCACGAAGTTGCCGAAGGTGTAGAGGGGATTGAGCTGGAGCGGCTCGCCGCCCGGGCCGCGCGGCACCGCGGCCGGGACCCGCGGCTCGCTCAGGGCGGGCCGGCCGAACTCGATGCGGACCTCGCGGCCGACCGTGTTGCAGACGGCCTGCTCGACGGCGGAGCGAAGGGCCGCCGACACGTCGTCCCCCGGGACGTCCTGCGGGAGGAGGACGCGGCAGTTGTCGCCGTCGACGGTTTCGAGCTCGGCGTCACCGAGCCAGGGCGGGAGGGTGAGGCCGGCCGACTCGTCCTGCAGGTGAGCCAGCGTTTCCCGCCACAGGTCCGATGCCATAAGCCGGCTCCCTTCTCCGCGCGAAGCCCGCCGCGATGGCGGCAGGCGCGCCAGCGACACGTGAGGACGCGACCTCCCCGCGGCCGGGCCTGCCGCGCGGGCAGGCGGAACGGAGTCGCCGACCGGTCCGAACCCGCATCCCGGGTCCGCCAGCCGACGGGGTGCCGCGCTGCGTCCCTTCCTACCAGAAAGCGCGTGTGTCGTCAACGCAAACATGGCCGGCATCCGGGCGTTCGGCGCCGGCGCCGTCGCGCCGGCCCCAGACACATGAACGAAGCTGCACGCGGCGCCGCGGCCCATGCAAATCCGGTGCCGCGCGGACCCCAGGCCGGGGCCCAAAGAATCCCCGACTGCCCCCAGGAAAGCCGTCCAGGGGCCATGGGGCGGCCTTTGGGCGCAAGGTGTGAGCACCTTGACGGGGGGCGTCTTTCTCAACATGCCGCGTGGCGCGGTGGCGCGCCTAAGCCTTTCATAGACAAGGGCTTACGGCGGACTCCCCCGCCTTTCAACAGGTTATCCACGGCGGCCTGTGGAAGGTTGCGGCCTGTGGATAAGTCTCAGGGACCGCCCGACTTACGCGCCGTCCAGCCCGACCTCCCGGAGCCG
The DNA here is from genome assembly GCA_964397995.1 of uncultured Anaerolineales bacterium. Taxonomy (GTDB): domain Bacteria; phylum Planctomycetota; class Phycisphaerae; order FEN-1346; family FEN-1346; genus CAYNLG01. The sequence continues at coordinate 4,124 of CAYNLG010000071.1, read as the reverse complement.
CCGGTACGGCTCGCAGTCGGCCAGGAGCTCGTCGTGCGTGCCGACGCCGACGATGCGGCCGGCGTCCATGACGACGATGCGGTCGGCGATCGAGAGGGTGCTCAGCCGGTGGGCGATGAGGAGCGTCGTGCGGCCCTCGACGAAGCGGGCGAGGGCCTCCTGGATGAGGGCCTGGGTCTCCTCGTCCAGGGCGCTGGTCGCCTCGTCCAGGATGAGGATGGCCGGGTCACGGATGATGGCCCGGGCCAGGGCGACGCGCTGGCGTTCGCCGCCGGAGAGCGTCGCGCCGTGACCGCCCACGAGCGTGTCGTAGCCGTCGGGCAGGGTGCGGATGAAGGCGTCGGCGTGGGCGGCCCGGGCGGCGGCTTCGATCTCGTCCCGGTCGGGCCACCCGCCCCGCGGGCTGAGCGCCCCGAGGGCGATGTTCTGGGCGATCGTCTCGGCAAAGAGGACCGGCTCCTGCGGCACGATGGCGACTTGGTCGCGGAGGCTGCGGAGCGTCACATCCGCCAGGTCGATACCGTCGATCTCGATGCGCCCCTCGGTCGGCTCCAGGAGCCGCGGCACCAGGCTGACGAGCGTCGTTTTGCCGCACCCCGTCCGGCCGATGACGGCGACGACCTCGCCGTGGCGGATGTGGAGATTGACGCCGTCGAGGACGCGGGTGCGGCCGTCGTAGGTGAAGGCCACGTCGCGGAGGGCGATGGCCTGGCGATGGCGGGGCAGGGCGCGCCCGGCGGCGCCGTAGCGGGGCTCCGGGTCGGCCGCCGCCAGGGCGAAGAGGCGCTCGGCCCCGCTCTCGGCCTGCTGGACCCGGTTCGAGACGTTCGAGAGCTTGCGGACGGGGTCGAGTGCGCCGACGAGGAACCCGAAGAACGTGGTCAGTTCCTCGACGCCCCCGCCGCCCTCCATCGACCGCTCCACGAGGAGCTTGCCGCCCAGCACGACGGCGGCCGCGGCGGCGACGGTGAAGATGGTCTCGACGGCGGGGCTGGTGACGGCGTCGACGCGGACCGCGCGGAGCATCTGCTTGAGCAGGCGCCGGCTGGCCCGGAAGAACCGCCGCCGCGCGTGGGCCTCCAGCCGGTAGGCCTTGACGACGCGGAGGCCGAAGAGGCTCTCCTCGAGGATCGTGACGAGCTGGGCGTAGCTCTCGAGCTGCTTGCGGCTCGACCGCCGCATCAGCCGCGCGAACCGCTGCACCAGCACCCCGACGAGCGGCCCGGCCACGAGCACCACCACGGGCAGCATCGGGTCGATGGCGATGCCGATCCAGACGGCCAGCACTAGGCAGGCGATCGCCCGGAGCGGCTCGCGGAAGACCTTGCCGAGGACGGTCTTCATGCCCTCGCTGATCAGGAAGACGTCCTGCTGGAAGCGGCTGAGGATGTCGCCCGCCCCGACGTCCGAGACCCGCGACAGCCGCGACCGGAGCACGTGCTCGTAGACCCGCAGCCGCAGCGTGAGCGTCGCACGGTAGACGGCGTGGCCGACGAGGTACTCGTTGACGTACATCAGGCCGCCGCGGGCGATCGTCATCGCGATGACGAGGCCCATGATCCAGGCGAGGGCCTCGAAGCGGTCCTCCGGGAGCCGGTCGGCCAGGGCCCGGACGGCGGGGGCGTAGAAGCGGCCCGCGCGCTCGGCCTTGTGGGCGAGGCGCGCGAGGCCCGTCTCCGGCCGCAGCACCTCGACGTCCGGGGCGACGCGGACGGTCTCGCCCTCAACAGCGAATCGGTCGACGGCCGGGTCGCGGACGACGGTCCAGGACGCGTCAGCCTCGAGGACGCGCGCCGGCTCGCCCCCGGCCGGGTCGGCCACCACCTCGAACCGCACGCCGCGCGCCGGCGGCTGGAAGAGCAGGTTGAACGTCGGCAGGATGGCGCTGATGGAGCCGGCCCAGAGGGCGGCGATGAGGACGGCGCAGAGCCACGCCAGGGCGAGGCGCCCGCGGTAGGGCCAGGCGTACCGGAGGGCCTTCAGGAATGCGCGCATCAGCCGTCCCCGAGCCGGCTCGGGTGGTCGCCCGGCCACGGTCCGGGGCGTCATCGGCCCCGGGCGGCTCGCCGCGGCGGGCGGGGTCGGGCGCGGGCTAGGCCTGGGCCTCGTCGGCGGGGGGCTCGGCCTCCGCCGCGGCCTCGGCGGTCTCCGATGCCGTCTCGGCCTCGGCCGGGGCTTCCTCGCGGTAAGTCACGGTGCCGACCTCGCGGCGGCGTTCGGCTAGGCGGGTGGCCTTGCCGACGCGCTGGCGGAGGTAGTAGAGCTTGGCGCGGCGGACCTTGCCGGAGCGGACGACGCGGACGAAGGCGAGGTGCGGCGAATGGAGGGGGAAGGTCCGCTCGACGCCTTCGCCGGCGACGATGCGCCGGACGGTGAACGTCTCGGTCGCCCCGCCGCCCTTCCGGGCAATGACCGTCCCGCTGAAGACCTGGACGCGTTCCTTGTCGCCCTCGACGATGCGGACGCCCACCTCGACGGTGTCGCCGATGTGGATGTCGGGGCGTTCGGTCGCCAGGAACTCGGCCTCAACGCGTTCGATCGCGGCTTTCCGCATGACTTCGCCTTTCCTTCTCGCGCCGGGCGGCGTCGCGGTGCTCGCTTCGGGCCCACCGGACCACCAGCGCGATCACCGTTCCGCCCAGAAACAGGCCGATGGCAAAGGCCGCCAGGACCAGCGACTCAAGCAGTCCGACCGCGGCCAGCATCGGCGTTCGGTCCGTCCTCGTCCTCACCCAGGAGGTCGCCCCGCCGGTCACGCGTCCGCCGCGCGGCCTGTTCGGCCCGCCAGCGGGCGATCTCCGCGTGATGCCCCGACAGCAGCACCTCCGGCACGTCCATGCCGCGGAACGTCCGCGGCCGCGTATACTGCGGGTACTCCAGCAGCCCCGAGGCGAAGCTCTCTTCGGCCAGGGCGTCGTCGGCGCCGAGCACGCCCGGCACGTGGCGGGTCACCGCGTCGATGACCACCAGGGCCGGCAGCTCGCCGCCGGTCAGCACATAGTCGCCGATCGACAGCTCCAGGTCCGCGAGCGTCCGGATTCGCTCGTCGAACCCCTCGTAATGGCCGCACACCAGCACCAGCCGCTCGCGTCCGGCGAGGTCGCGGACGACGCCGTGCTCGAGCCGCCTCCCCTGGGGCGTCAGCAGCACGACCGTCGCCGGCCGCGCGTCCAGCCCCCGCACGTGCTCGACGGCCCGGAACACGGGCTCGCACAGGAGCACCATGCCCGGCCCGCCGCCGAACGGCTTGTCGTCCACCGTGCCGCGCGCGTCCGAGGCGAAGTCGCGGAGGTTCGTCAGGGCGACCTCGAGGCGTCCCTCGCGTCGGGCGCGGCCGAGGATGCTCGCGTCGAGGATGCCGTCGAGCGCCTCCGGGAAGAGGGTGATGACGTCGACCCGCAGGGTCATGCGCCGCCCTCCGGGGGCGCTACTGGCCCTCGCTCTTGGGCGCCTCGGTGTCGTCGTCGGGCGCGTCCTCGTCGGCCTTTTCAGCCGGGGCCTCGGCGGCGTCCTCGGCCGGTGCCGGGGCTTCCGCCTCGGTCGCCTCGGCCTCCGGGGCGGGAGCCTCCGCCGTGGCGGTCGCGGCCTCGCCGGCGTCGGCCTCGGCGGCGTCGGCCGTCTCGGCCGCCTTCGCCGCCGCCACGCGCGGGGCCGCCAGCGGCGGGGGCGTCTTCTTCTTCGGCCACGGCCGCGGGTCCACCTCGTCGCCCTTGGTGTTGATGCCCACGTGCAGCAGCAGCTGCTCGACGGTCTCGGAGGGGGTCGCGCCGACCTTCAGCCAGTGGCGGACGCGGTCCCGGTCCAGGCGGACCTTCTCCTCGTTGCCGAGGTGCGGGTCGTACCACCCGAGTTCCTCGATCACCTTGCCGTCGCGTGCGGCCCGTTTGTCGGTCGCGCAGATCCGCCAGAACGCGCGGTTCCGCCGGCCCAAGCGTTTGAGTCGAATGCGAACAGCCACCCTGTGGCTCCTTTTTGAGCGCCGTCTCCGGACGGCGCAGACTCAGCCTGCCGAGAGAACCGAGTATTCTAGCCCCTGCCCGGCGGCATGCAACCCTAAAATGCCCGCGTGGGTCGCCGGGGTGTGACTACGGATTTTGGCACTAGGCGGCCGCCTGGCGTTGGCT
>CAYNLG010000070.1:13263-19556 GCA_964397995.1 uncultured Anaerolineales bacterium | reverse complement strand
GTGCGGGGGACGTCAGCCCGGGCGGCCGGGGCCGCCAGGGCGAGGGTCGCGGCCAGCATGGCCACAAGGGCCGGTCCCGTCGTGTGACGCGGTTCCATCGGTGATTCCTCCCCGAAAGGGTGTCGAGGGCTGCCCGTCCGCGCCCCGAGCGCAGACCAAAGCCATCGGGGGGAGTCCGCCCACGGCGTCGCAAAGGCGGCACCCGGCGCAGGCAGAGCGCGGGCTGCGGCGTAAAGGGCCCCCCTCGGGTGAAAGCCCGATTTCAATGTACCTCACGAATGGGGTCGGGTCAAAACAAATGGGGTCGGGTCAAAAGGTTGCGCCCGGGGCGTGTGTGCTGGAGTGTATCTCGTGGGCCAGAGGGATACTTTGCGCGGGTCGGTTTCTCGTTTTCCGGGCGTGCCGGGCGGCCGCTTACCCCCCGTGGCGCCGCTCCCAGATCTCTTCCGCTTCAGGGCGGCGGACGTAGAGCGGCTCGAGCGTCAGCGGGTCGGCCCGGGTGCCGGCGGCATGGGCGGCGGCGCCCAGACGGGCGACGACCCCCGGCCGGGGGTCCCACAGGGCCTCCGGCGCGTGCGGGAACGCCGTCAGCGCCTCGACCGCCTTCGTCAGGCCCCGGCCGAGGACGAGGGTTCCCTCGGGCAGGTGGGCGGCCAGGGCCGCGGGGTCCACGAGGAGCGGCCCGAACGCCTCGACGGGCGTCTCGCCGCCGAGACGGAAGAGGCTCGCGTACAGGCCGCCGCGCTTCGCGTCCAGGATGCACGCGACGCGCTCGGTCCCCTTGGGGGCGTTCTCGGCCATCGCCCGGAGCGTCGGCACGGGCACGATGGCGGCGCCCGTGTCCCAGGCCAGGACCTTGGCGACGACGAGGGCGATGCGGAGGCCCGTGAAGGAGCCCGGGCCGATGCTGAGGGCGACGGCGTCGAGCTCGGCCGGGGCCCACCCCGCGCGGTGGCAGGCGTCGCGGGCCGTAAGGACGAGGTCGCGGCCGTGGCGGAGGCCCTCGTCGAGGCGGACCTCGTCCAGGACGCGGTCAGCATCGGCCAGGGCGATGCCGCCCAGCGGGCCGCTCGTTTCCAGGGCCAGGAGGTGCATGGCCGCATTGTAGCCGCATGCGGCCGGCGTGCAAGCGCCGCCGGCCGCGCCGACCCCCGGGGCGGGGAAAACGGTTGACTTGGCGGGGCGCGGACCTACACTGACGGCTCTTGTCGGTGGGGCGATTGCGCCCCGGTCCGGCGACCCGCGGTTCTGGGGAGGAGCGGCCATGCTCGACGAGAAGCTGCTCGACATCCTGGTGTGCCCGGCTTGCAAGACGAAGGTCCGCCTGGAGGGGGACCGGCTGGTCTGCACGAACGCGGCCTGCGGGCTGCGGTACCCGATCCGCGACGACATTCCCGTGATGCTGGTGGACGAGGCGGAGCGGCCGGGCGCGGGCCCGTCCGAGGCCGCCCCCGCCGACTCCCCGGAGCAGGACGCGTCCGCATGATCGCGCTGGTCAGCGACATCCACAGCAACCTGGAGGCCCTGGAGGCGGTCCTCGGCGACCTCGCCGACAAGAACTGCGAGACCGTCTTCTGCCTCGGCGACGTCGTGGGCTACGGGCCCGACCCGAAGGCCTGCCTGGACCGCGTCATGGGCCTGGGCGGCTGCATCATGGGCAACCACGACCATGCCGTCTTCATGGAGCCGATGGGGTTCAACACGGCGGCCGAACGGGCCGTCTTCTGGACGCGGCGGGTGCTGGAGAGCGATGCGGACGAAGACGTGCGCCGGGCGCGGTGGGAGTACGTGGCGTCGATGGACGTGGTGGCCCAGGTGAACGGCCACCTGCTGGCCCACGGCTCGCCGCGCCATCCCATGCACGAGTACCTGTTCCCGGACGAGGCGGAGCTGAACCTGACGAAGCTGGTGAGCGTCTTCGACATTCTGGACGGCGTCTGCTTCGTGGGGCACACGCACCTGCCGGGCGTGTTCCGGGAGACGTTCGAGTTCCTGACGCCCACCCAGATCGGGCACAAGTACACGCTCGGCGAGGGCAAGGCGATCGTCAACGTCGGCAGCGTCGGCCAGCCGCGCGACCTTGACCCGCGGGCCTGCTACGTGACCGTGGACGGCCGCGAGGTCCGCTGGCACCGCGTGCCGTACGACCACAAGACGACGCGCGAGAAGATCCAGGCCGTGGACGACCTGGACGAGTTCCTCGCCAACCGCCTGGCCGAGGGCCGTTAGGCCGAACCCCCCGTGGCCGCAAAGGACCCCCTTGGACCGCGAAACCCTTATCCGCTCGCTTATTGCCGCCGCCATTGTTCTGGCCATCTGGTTCGGCTACCGGCGGCTGACCGAGATGTACGGCCCGCCGCCGGCGCCGGCGGAGGGCCCCGCGCCGGCGGAGACGCCGCCGGCCGAGCCCCCGCCGTCGGAACCGGGCGAAACGCCGGCCGAGGCCCCCACTGAGGCGCCGCCCGCGGCGCCCGGCGAAGGCGCGGCCGAACCGACGCTCGCGGCGCCCGCCGGACCGGCCCTGATGGCGCAACTCCCGCCTGGCGAGGCCGCCCCGCCCGACGGGGTCGTCCTGGGGTCGGACCTGGCCGAGAGCCCCTTCCCAATGGAGGTGGACTTGGCGGCCGAGGGGGCGGTGGTCCGGCGCCTGACGCTCGCGCGGAGCACGGGCTTCTTCGAGACGGTTTTCGACCGGCACGAGGAGGACCCGAACGCCCGGGCGCCGCTGCACCTGATCGTCCCGGAGGCCCCGTTCGGCGGCTTCGAGGTGCCCGAGCTGCGCCTCTGGCTGGAGGGGCGGGTCGAGAGCGGTGCGGTGGACCTCTCGGCGGTGCCGTGGCGGCTGAAGCGGACCGGCGAGACCACGGCCGAGGCGACCGTCGACGTGGCGACGGCCGAGGGCGTGCCGCTGGTACGCGTGCGAAAGGTTTTCGAGTTGCCGCTCACGGCCGAGGCGACGCCGCCCTACGGCTTGCGGTTGCGGATCGAGATCACGTCCATCGCGCCCGACGGCGGGCCGCGCCCGGCCCGCGTCCAGTACCTGATCCAGGGCCCGAGCAGCCTGGCCCGCGAGGGCACGCGGACCGACTTCCGCCAGGCCGTGGCGGGTGTCTGGTCGGGCGGCACGTTCGAGGTGGCGGGCCTGCCCGGCAAGACCGTCAAGGACAAGGCCGACGAGACCGGCACGCTGGCGGTGCCCGGCGAACGCGTCGCGTGGGCCGGCCAGGTCAACAAGTACTTCGCGGTGGTGCTTATCCCGGGCGAGCGGGGCGCCGAGGGCTTCACGCCGGACATGGGTGTGGGCATGACGGCCGGGGTGACGGCCTTCGCGTACACGCTGCCGGACGAGCCCGACCTGCCGCAGGCCGGGCTGCGCCTGGTGACGGCCGACACGGCCTTCGGCCCGGAGCCGCTGGTCCACGAGTACCTCGTGTACGCGGGGCCGAAGGACGCGGACCTCTTTGAGCAGCCGCCCTACTTGGCCGCGCGCCTCCAGGAGCTGATCGTCTGGACGCGGTGCTGCATTCCGATTCCGGGCATCAACTACATCGGCAAGTTCCTGATGGTGACGCTGGAGTGGTTCCACACGCTGGTGGGCAACTACGGCATCGCGATCATCATGCTGACCATCGTGCTGCGCATCGTGCTCCACCCGGTGACGCGGTGGAGCCGCAAGTCGATGTCGAAGATGCAGACGCTGGGGCCGAAGATGAAGGCCCTGCGGGGGCAGTTCGGCGACGACAAGCAGCGGATGAACGAGGAGATGATGCGCCTCTACAAGGAAGAGGGCATCAACCCGATGGGCGGCTGCCTGCCGATGTTCCTGCAGATGCCGATCTGGATCGCGCTGTACGGGGCGCTGCTGGCGGCGGTGAGTTTGCGGCACGCGGCCTTCCTGCCGGCGTGGATGCTGCCGGAGGGCTCGGCGTTCCTGCAGGACCTGGCCCAGCCGGACCGGCTGATCTATTTCGCCAATCCCATCGAGTTCTCGCTGCCGCTCTTGGGGACGATCACCTTCACCAGCTTCAACATCCTGCCGATCCTGATGGCCGGGTCGATGTACCTTCAGCAGAAGCTCCAGCCGACGCCGACGGCGGACCCGAGCCAGACGGGCCAGCAGAAGACGATGATGATCATGATGACGGGCATGATGCTCGTCTTCCTCTACAATGCTCCCTCCGCGCTCTGCCTCTACATCACCGTCTCGATGACCCTGGGCTTTGCCGAGAGCCATTACCTGAAGAAGCACTTCGCCAAGGAGAACGAAGGCGGCGGCCCGGGTGGCGGCGACGACAAGGGCGGCAAGGGGCCCAGGCCGCCGAAGCCGTCACCGTACGTCAGCGGCAAGAAGCGGAGCCTGTCGGAGCGGGTGCGGCAGCGGATCGCCCCGGCCCTGGAGGCCGAGAGCCGCGACAAGGGCGGCAAAGGCAAGAAGCGCCGCTGACGCCCGGCCACCCGCGGGGGCGCCTGTGGACCTCGAGGACACGATCGTCGCCCTGAGTTCGCCCGCCGGCCCTGCCGACCGCGCCATTGTTCGCCTTTCCGGGCCCGCCGCCCTGGCGCTGGCTGCCCGTTTCTTCTGTCCGGATGCCGGGCTGCCCCCCGACGCCTGGTCCACCTTCAGCGCGCAGCCCGGGCGAGTCCGCGCCCCGGGCCTGGAGGCGGACCTGCCGGCGACGCTGTACCTGATGCGGGCGCCCCGGTCGTACACGCGGCAGGATGTGGCCGAGGTGCACCTGGGAGGCTGGCCGGCCGCTCTGGCCGCGGTCCTCGATGCGCTGGTGGCGGCGGGGGCGCGGCCGGCGGAGCCGGGGGAGTTCACGTACCGGGCCTTGGCGTCGGGGCGGTTGGACCTGGCGCAGGCCGAGGCCGTCATGGCCGTCATCGCCGCCACCGGCGAGCGCGCGCTTCGGGCCGCCGGCGACCTCCTGGCGGGGCACCTGTCGCGGGAGGTCGCGGCGCTGGCGGACCGGGCGGCCGGGCTGCTCGCGCGGGTCGAGGCGGGGCTGGACTTCTCGGACCAGGAGGTGCCGCTGCTTGCGCCGGAGGCGCTCGCCCGCGAGGTACGGGCGATGCGGGACGATCTGGTGGGCCTCGGGCGGCGGAGCCGGTCGCTCGGCGTCGCGTCGGGGCGGGCGCGGCTGGTGCTCGCGGGCTGGCCGAACGTCGGCAAGTCCAGCCTCTTCAACCGGCTGCTCCGGGAGGACCGGGCCATCGTCTCGCCCCGGGCCGGAACGACCCGCGACGAGCTTCGCGCGGCCCTGCATCTGGGGGACGTGACGGCGGTCCTCTCCGACACGGCCGGCCTGGACGAGGCGGCCGGCGGCCTGGCCGGACGGGTCCGGACGAAGGCTCTGGAGGCCCTGGGCCGGGCGGACCTGGTGTTGCTCTGCCTGGACGCCACGGCGGCGCCCTACGACCGGACCGAGGCGCTGCTGGATCTGGTGGCGGCGCCGCTGGTGGTGGCGGTGACGAAGACGGACCTGGCCCCGCCGGACGCCGCGCGCGCCTGGGCGGCCGCGCGCGGCCTGGCGTGCGAGGTCGTGGCCACCAGTGCCGCCACGGGCGCGGGGGTCGGGGTGCTGCGGGAGGCGCTGGCGCGGGCCGTCTCGGGCGGGGCCGTGGACCGGGCGGCGTCCGGGCCGGTGGTGACGGCGCGGCACCGGTCGGCGCTGGAGGCGGCGGCGGGCGCCTTGGCGCGGGCGGAGGGCGTGGCAGCGGCCGGCGCCGGGGAGGAACTCGCGGCCCTGGAACTGCGCGAGGCCTTGGACGCGCTCGGGCGGACCGCGGGGCGGCACGCGCCGGACGACGTGCTCGGGCTCATCTTCCGAAAGTTCTGCGTGGGGAAGTAGGGGCTGGGGTTTGCTCGCGGCAGAACCGGGGGCGGGCGCGCGGGCGCGGTTCGGGCCGACGGGGTAACCGTTTGCGGAACGGGGCGTTAGAATTTCCCTTGACGTCTGTTTGGCGGCGGTCGTCTAATAGCGGCGGAGGCGGAGCAGGACCCCCACCACAGGCGGGGCGGTCCGGTGCTGGGCCCACCGGCGCCGCCGGGCCGCGCATGCGGGGCTCGCCAGGGGCGACACGGCGAACAAGGAGTGGTCATGCCAAGCGCAAAGACCGTATGGGGGATCGACGTCGGCCAGAGCGCGCTCAAAGCTATTAAACTTCGATATCGAGACAATCGTCTCCAGGCGGTCAGCTACGACGTCATTGAGCACGCCAAGATCCTGAGCCAGCCCGACGCCGACGAGCAGCAGCTGATCCGCAGCGCGCTGGGCAAGTTCCAGAGCCGC
>CAYNLG010000070.1:0-13253 GCA_964397995.1 uncultured Anaerolineales bacterium | reverse complement strand
GCAACAGCCTCAAGGGCAGCACCGTTGTTGTCAGCGTGCCCGGCCAGGCCAGCTTCACGCGGTTCATCAAGCTGCCTCCCGTCGAGCAGAAGAAGATTCCCGAGATCGTCCGGTACGAGGCCCGCCAGCAGATTCCCTTCAATCTCGAGGATGTCGTCTGGGACTACCAGCAGATCAGCGCCCCGTCGGCCGGCCCGCGCGAGGTCGAGGTCGGTATCTTCGCGATGAAGCGCGACATCGTCGCCGACTACGTCAGCGACTTTCTCGCCATGAAGATCGAACCGGACATCGTCCAGATGGCCCCGGTGGCGCTCTACAACTTCCTCCGCCACGAGAAGCACGAGGGCGGCGGGGCGACGCTTCTGGTGGACGTCGGCGCCGAGAACACGAACCTGGTCATCGCCGACGGCGACCGCGTGTGGGTGCGGCCCGTGCCGCTGGGCGGCAACAACTTCACCAACGCCCTCTGCAAGCAGTTCAAGCTTCCGTTCGCCAAGGCCGAGAACCTGAAGCGGCACGCCGCCGAGTCGAAGCACGCCCGCAAGGTCTTCCAGGCGATGCGTCCCGTCTTCGGCGACCTGCTGACTGAGATCCAGCGGTCCATCGGCTATTACACCAGCCTCCACCGCGACAGCCGCATCGATCGCGTCGTCGCCATGGGCAACTCGTTCCGCCTGGCGGGGCTGCGCAAGTTCCTGAGCCAGAGCCTCGGCGTCGAGGTCCACAAGGTCGAGGGGTACGAGAGCCTGGACGACGCCTCGGCGCTGAAGGCGCCGCTGTTCCGCGAGAACGTCCTGTCGTTCGGCGTGGCGTTCGGCCTGGCCCTGCAGGGGCTCGGCCTGGCCACCATCCAGACCAGCCTCCTGCCGCCCGAGATTCTGAGCCAGAAGGTCCTGCGGAAGAAGCGGCCGCTGTTCGCGGCGGCGGCGGCGTGCGTGGTTGGCGCGGTCGTGGCCTTCGGCTATGACGCCGTCAAGACCAACGCCGAACTGGAGCCCCGCCCTGGCGAGGCCTCCCGCCTCAGCCGCGAACTCAGCCAGATCACCCAGGACAACCAGCAGTGGCAGAGCCGGTTCGAGGAACAGCGCGAGGCCCTCTCCAAGGCCAACAGCAAGCTCCAGAGCCTGACCGAACTGAGCGGCAACGAGGACTACCCCTACGACCTCCTCCGCACCGTCTGGCGGGTCGCGCCGTTCGACCCGCGGTGGCCGGACTGGGTGCCCGGGCCGGACCAGCGGGTCCAGCGCGAGGACCTGGACCAGATCGAGTTGCTGAACGTCACTGCCCACCACGTCAGCGACGTCCGCGACTACTCCGAGGCGACGGGCCTCGGGAAGAGCGCGGCCGCGTCGGGCATCGAGATCACCGTGCTGGACTACGACCCGAACCGGCCTCCCGAAGCCCCGGAACGCGGTGGCCGCAACGAGGCGGCCAAGCCTTCCGGGCGGACCGGCGCCGTGCCCGGCGTGCTGGTGCGGATCGTGGGGACGTGCCCGAAGCCGAGCGCGGCGGGTCAACGGTTCGTCAACAACACGCTGATTGCCGCGCTGGCCGCCGACCCGCGGACGGTGGACCTGGAGACGCCCGCCGGGCGCGAGGTGCTGGCGCGCGTCCTGCTGACCGGCCGCTACGGCAACACCGACGACTTCCAGACCTACGAGATGGTGAGGAAGACCACCAGGCCCGGGGAGGAAGAGGTCGAGCGGGAGCGGATCGACAAGAGCAACGACACCTGGTTCGAGGCCCAGTGGGTCGTCCTGCTGCCGGAGGACCTGCGGGCGCCGGCGCCGGCGGCGGCGGCCGAGGGCGAGACCGACGAGGGGGCGGACCAGGAGTGACCGCCGCCGCGCCGCGGCGCGGCTGAGGCGAGGAGACGCCACGTATGGACTTCCTGAAACGGCACGGATTTCTGCTGGGCCTGGTGGCCGGCACGGTCGTGCTGAGCGTCGGCCTGGGCCTGTTCTTCCACCTGACGTACCGGCAGGAGAACATGGAGATCCGGGGGACGCTCGAGAGCGCGGTGCGGCGCGGCCGGGGCATTCTGCAGGGCCCGATTTTCACCGAGGCCGTCGTCGAGGAGATGGCCGCCCGCGTCGAGACGATCAACGACCACTACTGGGCCATCCTGGAGGCGATCCGCGAGCAGGGCGCCGCGCTGGAACCCCTCGTGCCGGGGCTGCTGCCGGTGAGCACGCGGCTGGAGTTGCGGCACCGGTTCCGCGCCGAGTACAGCGACAAGCTGAAGGACTTCTTCCAACAGCTCGGGGCCGCCAACCCCACGCCGCCCCAGCGGGCGACCGCCGACGAGGCGGTCGATATCCGTGAGCAGGCCATGGAGGCGACGATGTACGCCCACCCGGAGCTGGCGTTTGTGCGGCCGGGGTGGGTGGACCGCCCGGAGGCCCCGTCCGTCCAGGTCTGCCGCCTCGCCCAGGAAGACGCCTGGCTGATGCAGGACCTTGTGGACATCATCGCCCGGGCCAACCGGGAGCTCGGCGGGGGGCGGCCGGTGACCGTGAAGACGGCGCCGATCAAGGAACTGGTCGAGATCCGCATCGGGGCCGAGGGCTCGGTTCTGGGCGGTACGGAGATGGCGGGCAGCGGCGGACGGTACCGCGGCCCCGGGCGCGTCGGTCTGGGCCTCAGCACCGAGACCGACCGCCAGCCGACCGTCACCGGGATCGGGTCCGTGGACGGGTTCTACCGGGCGTTGCCGTGGCGGCTGGTGGTCGTCATGGACGCCGCCCGCATCGGCGACCTGCTGGGCCGCCTCCGAGGGACGCCCAGCCACCTGATGGTGGAGGCCTGGCGGATGCGGCCGGTGACGGAGGGGTCGATCGCCAAGTTCCGCGACCTGCTGGCCGAGTCCCGGCTGGAGTACGGCATGGGGCCGGTGGCGCGGCTGGAGGTGGTGGGCACGGCGCTGATCTTCCAGTTGGAGGGGGGCCGGATCACGGTGGTGCCCGGCGAGGGCACGGTCGTCCAGGCGCCGGGGGCCGAGGTCGAGGCCGGCGGCGACGAGACCGCCACCCCGTAGCGGCGCAGGCCACGAAGGCACCCCCGCGCGGCGGGGATGAAGGAGTGACGCGTATGGCAGCCGACCTGACCCAGTCCTGGTTGGGCAAGCACTTCGAGAAGCTGATCCTGGCGGGGGCGGCGGCGCTGTTGGCGGCGTCGATTGCCCTGTTCGTCGTCCTGCGCGAGGGCCGCGGCGGCAGCGTGATGGAGCTGCGCGGCCTGATCGGCAACATCCGCGCCAAGATCGACGAGACCCAGAAGACCGAGGACGACGCGGCCGTGCTGAAGCAGGCCCTCAACCCCGCCGAGTACGAGGCCCTCAACCTTGGCGAGGAGCCTCTGACGGCCGAGGCGTTCTTCGACATGATGGACCGCCCCGCGGCCGAGATGCCCCCCGGCATTCACATCGCCGGCGTCAAATACGTCGAGCCCGAAGAGGGCCCCGACGAGGACCAGCCTGTCCCGGCCCTGCCGGCGCGGATCCTGGCGGTTCAGGACGTGGAAACGGTGGTGGGACGCGGTGTCACGGACGAGCAGGTGCCGCGCGCCGCGGCGCGCCTCGAAGAACGCGGCTTGGCCGACGTCCTCTGGGCCTCGTCCATCGGCCGGTTCGACGTCACGGAGCAGTTCCGGCTCAACCAGGCCGGCCATACGAACCAGAACAAAATTCTCATCACCCGGGTCGACCTCCAGCGCCGCGAGCGGAAGCCCGACGGCGCCTGGGCCGAGTGGGCGGATGTGCCCTCGGTCGTCCCGGAGTCCTTCGAGGGTAAACTGCCCCGGCAGCCCGAGAACGCCGGTGACAAGCGGGCCGTCTACCAGTGGTACCTGGCCCTGGAGAAGCAGCAGACCCTTGTGCGGCGGATGCCGTTCGTGAACCTGGCGGCGGCGGACGGGCAGGTGGCGTGGGCGGCCGTGGCGGAAGACGTCCTGATGCGGGAGGCCCAGCCGGGCCTGCGCGTGGCCAAGGCGCCGACCGCCGACGAGGCGTCCCCCGCAATGGCGGCCGCGCCGGCCGCGACCGCCGGCATCGGCGGCTGGCGGCCGGAAGGGCTCGAAGACGTCGCCGAGCCCGGCACCGGCGCGGAGGCGGACGTGCCCTTCGGCCCGCCGGAGGAGGAGCCCGACCATGTCTTCGCCACCGTCTGGGCCCACGACCTGACGGCCGTTCCCGGCCGCACCTACCAGTACCGGATGCGGGTGGCCATCTTCAACCCGGTCTACAGCCTGCGGACGAAGAGCCCGGACAACCGGTGGGTCCCCTCGCTGGAAGGCCGATGGAGCGAGCCCGGGCCGGCCGTCACCGTCCCGCCGCTCGTCGAGTACTTCTTCGTGGGCACCTTCGGCGATCGGGCGAACCTGGAACTGCACCGCTGGATTCACGGCCAGTGGGTGGTGGTGCCGAGCGCCCCGGTCGACATCGGGCGGCGCGTGGTGTACCGGAAGGCGCGGCACGCGCTGCGGGTGCCGGGGAGCCAGGACGAGATCCAGGTGGACGTGGACCTGACGCCGGAGGCGTTGCTGGTGGACCTGATCCGGGACCTGCCGTACTCGCCGGGCGGCCGGAACCGCACGATTCCGACGAACGTGCTGGTGGTGGCGGGCGACCGGAACCAACTGGCCAAACGGATCGAGTGGGACGACAAGAAGGCGGCCTTGGAGGTGCGTGCGGAGCGGCAGAACGACGTGCCGGAGGCGCCGCCTCCGCCGCCGTGGGCCGGAAGCCGCGGCCGGTGAGCGGCGTGGCGGGCTGCCGCGAGATTTTTCTTGCGGCCGCGCGCGCCGCCGTTACAGTAGGGCCTTCCCGGCGGCGAGAGGCCGGGACCTGACCTGAGCTATCATACGACGTCATACTGCGTTATCCGGGAGCAGGGGGCAGAGGTGTTGGACGTTTAGGGGGCCTGCCGAAACACCGCCAGAACTCGCCAATGCCCTGAATCGAAAGACAGGGTAGCCACCCGGTCAGGGTGGCGGCGGTGTGGGGTCTCCGCACCATCGAAGGAGGCGTGTCTTGAGGTGCACTGGAATCCTGCTGTCTGTGGCCCTTCTGGGGCTGTGGGGCCTCGCGGTCGTGCCGGTGGCGGCATGGGCGGAAGAGGCCGAAACGATCCAGGCCGTGCCCGTCGAGGGCGAGGCTGGGGCTGAACCCGCGCCGGTCGAAGAGCCTGAGGCCGAGCCGACGATCGAGGAACCGGAGCCCGAGGTCGAGGCCATCGTCGTCACCCCCGCCGAAGGCGAGGTCGAGGTGGTGGTCGACGCGCCCGGCGTCGTGGTGGCCGCCGTTGCTCAGGACCTCTCCATCGAAGAGCAGGCCGACCGGGCCGAGGCCGAGGAAGAAGTCAAGCTGGGCGAGATGGCCTTGGCGGCCCAGGAATACGAGCAGGCCCGCCTCCACTTCCGCCGTGCCCTGGAACACTGGCCCGGCTACACGCGGGCCCAAGCCGGCCTCGACGAGGCCCTCCGGATGCTCGGGGAACGCGAGGAACCGGTCATCGACCAGGTGCGGACGCAGCGTGAGATCGAGCGCGGCCGGATCATCGCGAATGTCCAGGAACTGATCGCCGAGTCGGAGCGCGATCTGCGCCAGGCGACGCGGCCCGAAGGCTACGGCGAAGCGCTGCAGCCCCTGGACGAGGCCGACCGGGTCATCGACCGGGCCAAGGTCCTGACGCCGGAAGAGGCCGAGCGCCTCCGCGAGGAGGTCTTCGCCCTGCGGTCGCAGATCGTCGGCATGCAGAAAAAGGCCGAGGCGAAGCGGCGGATGCGGGCCGAAGTAGAGGCCCGCCTCGCCGAGCAGCAGCGCCTGGCCATGGACCGGGTGGAGCGGGCGCGCAAGATCGAGCAGCTCTGGAACCAAGCCCGGGAGCTCCGCAAGTCGATGCAGTTCAAGCAGGCGATCGAGGTGCTCGACCGGCTGATCGCCATCCAGCCCGAAAACAAGCGGGCCCACCTGTGGCGCGACGACCTGTTGTACCTGGAGTCGCAGGCCCGGCAGGTCGACATACGGTCCGACCGCCACTACGGCCAGGTGGGCGCCCTGACGGAGGTCGAGGAGGCTTCGATCCATCCCGGCGAGGTCCAGGACGGCGAGACGCGGTACCTCCGCTGGCCGGGCGCGAAGACCTGGGAGGCCCTCTCGAAGTTCCGCCGCGAGTTCACCAAGGGCGTCCAGGCCGAGCCGCAGGCCGTCGCGGACACGCGGCGGCGCCTCTCGGAGAAGATCGACCTCGACTTCGAGCGGACCAGCCTTGACAACGTGCTGAAGTACATCGGCGAGGTGCAGCGCGGCCTGAACATCGTCGTGGACCCGGAGGTCGAGGCCCAGGGCTTTGACCTCGCGAGCCGCGTCGTCGACCTCAAGGTCAACCAGGTCTCGGTCGAGGCCGTGCTGAACCTGATCCTCGGGGCCGACCTCGGCTACAAGGTCGAGCCCGGCTACGTCCTCGTCACGACCCGCGACAAGCTCCAGCAGAACCTGCCGATCGTCACCTACCCGGTCCAGGACCTGGTGGCCCAGATTCCGAACTTCGGCGGCCAGGCCCCGCGGTTCGAGGTGGGCGACATCACCGAGGCGGCGGCCGGCGCTGGCGCCGGCGGCGGCTTCGGCGAACTGTTTGGCACCGGCGAGGCCATCGGCGAGGAAGAGGGCGTCGGCTGGCAGGACCTCGTCGACATCATCCAGCGCAACGTCAACGCCTTGGCCGACCCGACCGTGGCCGGCTGGGTGGATGAGGGCGGCCCGGCGGCCATCGACTACATGAACGGCCTCCTGATCGTTACCCAGACCCGCAACGGCCACGTCCGCGTTGCCGACCTGCTCGACAAGCTCCGCCGCGAGCGGGCCATCATGATCAGCGTCGAGAGCCGCTTCATCCAGGTCACGGACGACTTCCTCCAGGACATCACCCTGGACGTGGACGTCTCGATCCGCACCAACACCAACCGCTGGAACACCGGCGGCCGCCTGGCCCAGGATCCGTCTATCGTTGGTTTCGACACCCTGCCCGGTATCGGCGACACGAACGTGGTCCAGGCGCCGATGCTGGATGGCTTCGGCAACGTCATCACCGACGCCGACGGCAACCCGATCTTCACCGAGACCGTGACGGCGATCCCGCAGCACGGCCAGCCGATCACCGTCTCGCAGACCGGCTCCAACGGGGCCGGCACGGCCAGCCTGCTGCCCCTGGCGAACACGGCGTTCCAGTCCTTCACGGGCGACGAGGGCGGCCTGATCGTCAGCGGCGTCTTCATGGACGACGTCCAGGTCGGCTTCCTGATGCGGGCCATCCAGGCCGACGTCCGGACCCACACCCTGTTCGCCCCGCGCATCACCCTCTACAACGGGCAGCGCGGCTACATCAGCGTCTCGAGTGTCGTGACGTACATCGCGGACGCCGAGCCGGTGGTGGCGGAGGCGGCGGTGGCGTGGGACCCGGTCATCGCGTCCATCCCCGTCGGGGCCACCCTCGACGTCAAGGCGACCGTGTCGGCCGACCGCCGCTATGTCCAGATGGACCTGCGGCCGCAGGTGGCCGACGTCACGTTGCCGATGCCCACCCGGACGATTACCGCGGCCGTCCCCGGTCTCGGCATCGCCACCGTCACCATCGACCTGCCGGTTGTGCAGGTCGAGGACTTCAAGACGACGGTCAGTGTGCCGGACAGCGGCACGATTCTGCTGGGCGGCAACAAGCGGATGCTGGAGACCGAAGCGGAGACCGGCGTGCCGGTTCTGTCGAAGATTCCGATCCTGCGGCGGCTGTTCAACAACCGTGCCAGCGTCCGTCGCGCCACCAACCTGCTCATCCTCGTGCGGCCGAAGATCCTGATCCAGGCCGAAGAGGAGCACAAGCTCGGCTTCGACGACCTGTAAGCCGGCGACCCGACGCACCCTCGCGGGGAGGCCCAACCGGCCTCCCCGCTTCTTTTTTGCCCCGGCGGCGCCCCGCCGGTACCATGGGGGGCGGCGAACCGGAGGCGGACCGTGCTCGGACTGCTGCGCCTCATCGTGGCCCTGGAGGTCTTGCTGCTGCCGCTCTGGGCGGGGCTGGAGGGCCTGACGCCGCCCGCCGGGCAGCGCGACCGGCGGCTGGTGCGGCTGCCCGCGCCGCTGGTCGTCGTTACGGGGCTGCTCTTCATGGGCGGGGTGCTCGTCGGCGGCGAAGCCGTCGTGGGCGTGCTCAAGGCCCAACTCGTCGCCCTCGGGTTCCTGGTGCTGCTGGCGGGGGTGACGGCTTCCGCCGAGCGCGTGGCCGGGTCGCGCGCGGCCCAGGGGGGGGCGGCGCTGGTCGGGTGGGGGCTGGTGGCCGCCGTCTTCCCGGCGGGGGCCCTGGCGGGGCTGCTCGACGGCCCGGCGGCCGAGGGGCTTGTCCGGGCGGTGGTGCACGGCAACCCACTGGTGGTGGCCGAAGAGGCCTTGGGCCTGGCGTGGCTCCACCAGGACGTGACCTACCGGATGACCCCCCTCGGTGAGAGCTACGGTTTCCTGGCGGGCCAACCGGCCGCCTGGAGCACCTGCCTGGCGCACGTCTTCGTCGGGACGGGCCTGCTGGTCTTCTCCTGGCGCCGTCGCGGGGTCGCGGCCGGGGAGGCGCCGGCGGCTTGAGACCGGGCGCAACGGACGCCGGCCCGCCCCCGAAGGGCGGGCCGGCTTCGGCTTTCGGCACACGGTCCCGCGGGGCGTGGGGGTGCCCGGTTACTCCTTCACTTCGTAGTCGGCGTCGATGACGTCCTCATCGCTTTCGCTGCCGCCCCCGGTGCCGGGCTGGGTTCCCGGGCTGCCGGGCTGCGGGCCGGGCCCGGCCTGGGCGCCCGCGTCGGCCTGTTGCTGGGTCTGCTGGTAGAGCATCTGGGCGATGGAATGGGAGGCCTGGTTGAGCTTCTCGACGGCGCGGTCGATGGCCTGGACGTCCTCGCCCTGGAGGGCCTGCTTGACCTCCTGGACGGCGGACTCGATCTGGCGGCGGTCCTCGGCGCCGAGCCTCTCGCCGTGTTCGCGAAGGGTCCGCTCGACGTTGTAGACCATGGAGTCGGCCTCGTTGCGTTTGTCGATGAGTTGGCGGAGGTTCTTGTCCTCCTCGGCGTGCTCCTTGGCCTCCTGGGTCATGCGGTCGACCTCGCCTTCCTCGAGGCCGGAGCTGGACTTGATTTCGATGGACTGCTCCTTGCCGGTGCCCAGGTCCTTGGCGCTGACATGGAGGATGCCGTTGGCGTCGATGTCGAAGGAGACCTCGATCTGCGGCATGCCGCGCGGCGCCGGCGGGATACCCGTCAACTGGAAGCGGCCGAGGGTGCGGTTCTGGTTGGCCATGGGCCGCTCGCCCTGAAGGACGTGGATTTCGACGGAGGGCTGGTTGTCGGCGGCCGTGGAGAAGACCTCCTTCTTGCTGGTCGGGATGGTGGTGTTGCGGGGGACGAGCGTCGTCATGACGCCGCCGAGGGTTTCGATGCCGAGGGAAAGGGGCGTGACGTCGAGCAGGAGGACGTTCTGGTCCTTGTACTCGCCGCCGAGGATGGCGCCCTGGATGGCGGCGCCGACGGCGACGACTTCGTCGGGGTTGACGCCCTTGTGGGGGTCGCGCTCGAAGACGTCCTTGACGAGCTGCTGGACCATCGGGATGCGGGTCGAGCCGCCGACGAGGATGACTTCGTCGATGTCGCCGGCGTTGTAGCCGGCGTCGACCAGGCACTGGTTGCACGGGCCGCGCAGCCGCTCGACGACCGGCCGCGCCAGCTCCTCGAACCGGGCCCGCGTGAGCTTCATCGTCAGGTGCTTGGGCCCGCTGGCGTCGGCGGTGATGAAGGGCAGGTTGATGTCGGTCTCCGGGGTGGAGGAGAGTTCGCACTTGGCCTTTTCGGCGGCCTCTTTCAGGCGCTGGTGGGCCATCGGGTCGTCCCGGAGGTCGATCTGGTTCTCCTTCTTGAACTCCTCGGCAATGTGGTCGATGAGGAGCTTGTCGAGGTCGTCCCCGCCGAGGTGGGTGTCGCCGTGGGTGGCCTTGACTTCGAAGACGCCTTCGCCGACGTCCAGGATGGAGATGTCGAACGTCCCGCCGCCGAAGTCGAAGACCGCGATCTTTTCGTTCTCCTTCTTCTCGAGCCCGTAGGCCAGGCTGGCAGCGGTCGGTTCGTTGATGATGCGCTTGACCTCCAGCCCGGCGATGCGGCCGGCATCCTTGGTGGCCTGGCGCTGCGAGTCGTTGAAGTAGGCGGGCACGGTGATGACAGCCTCGGTGACCTTCTCGCCGAGGTAGTCCTCGGCGCAGGACTTGAGGTACTGGAGCACCATGGCGCTGAGCTCGGGCGGGGTGTATTCCTTGCCCTGTGCCTCGACCTTGACGAGTTCCGAAGCGCCGCCGGTGATCTTGTAGGGGACCATCTTCTCTTCGGTGGCCACCTCGTTGTGGCGGCGTCCCGTGAAGCGCTTGATGGAGAAGATGGTGTTCTCCGGATTCGTCACCGCTTGCCGCTTGGCCAGATGGCCGACCAGACGCCCTTCCTTGGTGAACGCCACGACCGAAGGGGTGGTGCGGTTGCCTTCCTTGTTGGTCAGCACCTTGGATTCGCCCCCCTCCATCACGGCGACCACGCTGTTGGTCGTTCCCAGGTCGATTCCAATGAGTTTGCCCATGATGAACACTCCTATCTGTAAAGCCTTCGCCAATGCCTTTCTGCGTCCATACGCTCAACTACACACGGCTTGTAAGGCCGCGTTCCGGCCACATCCCTGCAACTCGCGCGCCACACCACTGCCTTGCGCGGTATATTCTGAAGTGTTGGTGTGGCAACCGATTATGGTCGATGTGCCCGGGCGAACGCTGCCAGGGTCCGCCGGAATCCTGGGCTGTTGGCCAACATCATCGTGTCAAACTGACCGGTCCGGCCAGGAAGGGATGCCTGTCGAATCAGGTCTCGGCTGCACCCGGCTCGGAGCATTGCTGCCCGTTCTGCTTGGCGTTCAGGTGGCCGCCTCCGGCAGAGGTTGCGCGGCTTTGCAGCACCGAGCGGACACGTTCGCGCAGGTCGGACTGCTTGTAGGGTTTGCGCAGCACGGCTGCCACCAGTCCTGCGGGCCACTCGGACGGCTCGGGTGGGGGGACTTTGCCCGTCACCACGATCACGGTCGGCCGCTGCCGCGCAGGGAGCTCCAGGAGGCGCGAGAGGAACTCCTCCCCCGGCATCCGGGGCATCAGCAGGTTCAAGAGCACGAGCGGGATGTCGGGCTGCTCCAGGAGGGTCTCCAGTCCCTTGGCCCCGTCGTCGGTGGTGATGACCGAATGGCCTTCCTTCTCCAGCACCAGACGCATCAGCTCGCGCAGTGCGGATTCGTCCTCCACGACGAGAATCCTGGTCTTCGGGTGAGCAGGGCCGGGCCGTCCGTCCGGGGTGTCTGCGCCGTGTCCTGCAGGCGTGGCATTCATCTTCAGGGCTCGCCCTTCTCGGTCGTTTCGCTCTGGTGGATCTCCTGCCGCAGTTGGGCCAGACGCTGGGCAATGGCATAGAGCTTGAAGCACTGGGCCTGGGCGATTTCCGGGTCGGTCAACGTATCCCGGAGGTGGACCAGGCAGTCTGTGAACATGCCGTCGAACGCGTGCAACGCCTCCTGCACATCGATCAGGGACCGGATGATCCGCTGCTGGAAGCTGGTCACCCCGGGGTCCGGCGCCTCGGACAGGCCGAGCAGCCAGTTGGCATCGCATTGAAGCGTCTCGCAGATGCGATGCAGCTTCTCGGCGCTCGGCATCACGCCCTTCTCATACCCGCGCCAGTCGCTGGCGGTGATGCCGGTCACGCGGGCGGTCTGGCTTCTGGAGCCCCGCCGGGAGCCAAACCGGTTGACCCGCAGCCGACGCACGCGCTCGGAAAACTCTGCGGCCCAGGCATCTCCGGCTGCGGAGGACCCCTTCTCCTTGTTTGCTGGCATCAGCGCCTCCTCTCTTACGGAAATGTCACCTATTCCGCAACGATTTTTCTGCAAAAGGTATCCGGAAGCCTTCCCGCCTGAACAGGCAAGACAGGGGACTGCAGCAGAGCGCGCTTGCCTGATCAGACCGCCGGACAATACATACCGCTCACGCGCTCCGCATACAGCGAGGCGATACCGTTAAGGTACACCACAATACACCGGTTGTCAAATTGTGTTGCTGCGATCTGGTCGAATCTTCTCAAGCATCAATCGGCGCAGGTTCTGCATGCCAGAACGGCTGGACGCCATGCGCGCACCGAGTTGATCACGTACAGGCGGTCTTCGGGTGCGAGGGAATCGCGCGGGATCACGGCTTCCTCGAGCTGGCCGCATGCGAGCAGGTGATTGCGCAAGGTGCCGGCCAGCAGCCCGCTCGACACCGGCGGCGTCAGATATTTCCCGCTGCGCGCCACAACGAGGTTGGCGATCGTGGTCTCGGTCAGCTCGCCGCGGGTGTTGAGGAGCAACGCGTCATCACACCCCGGGCAGGCGGCGTGCGCGTCTTCGTAGACCTTTCGGTGCGTGGTTTTGTGGTAGAGAAACACGTTCGAGGGATCGACGGGTCGGGGCGCCATGCCCAGCTGCACGGGCCGGTCGTCCGGCTCCGCCGGGAGCGACGCTGCCTCTATGGTAATGGCGCCGTCTTCGGCCAGGAGGAGCCGCACCTTGTGCGGGGCTGCGGGGAGCGAGCGGCCCAGTGCCAGGAGCTGCGCCTGGAGCGCATCCGGGTCGGCAGGAAAGCCGAAGTAGTCGGCTGACGCCAGGAGCCGCTCCAGATGCGCCTCCAGCAGGACGTAGCCTTTTTCGGGCGTCCAGAGGAGGGACTCGAGCAGGCGGAAGACCGGGCGCTGTTCTGCCAGTACGCGGGACTTGTGCCGGCATTCGGCGTACTCGTCCGCTGCCTCGGAATCCCAGACAATGCCGCCGCCCACTCCGTATTCGGCGCTCGCCATGTGGCGGTCCACGAGTACGGTCCGGATGGCCACGTTGAACTGCGCGCGCCCGTTCGGGAGCACGAAGCCGATGCTGCCGGTGTAGAGCCGGCGGGGTGTGGTCTCGAGTTCGGCGATGAGGCGCATGGTGCTCGCCTTGGGCGCGCCCGTCACTGAAGCGCAGGGGAAGAGCGCGGCAAAGGTCTCTTCCAGGCCGGCCCGGCTTCGCGCCGTGACCGTGGAGGTCATCTGCCAGACCGTGGGGTAGCGCTCGATCGCGAAGAGCGCGGGCACATCCACGCTTCCCGTCTCGGCGATGCGGCCCAGATCATTGC
>CAYNLG010000069.1:0-19679 GCA_964397995.1 uncultured Anaerolineales bacterium | reverse complement strand
GATGAAGATCACCACCATATCGCCGCCCCGCACGGTATTCGCCTGGAGAAGGGCGGCGTGCTGATGTACCCGATCTACGCGGCGTCGATTCTGATGGTCGCGTTCTCGATCGAGCGGGCGATCAGCCTGCGGCGGTCGCGGATTATCCCGTCGGCCTTCGTCGACAACCTCCGCGCCCTCATCGCGGCCCGGCCCATCGACCGCGAGAAGCTCGTCACCTACTGCCAGGCCCACCAGAGCCCGATCGCCCGCATCTTCCAGGCGGCCGTGAAGCGGCTCCACCGGCCCCTGCCCGAGATCGAGAAGACCGTCGAGGACGCCGGGGCCAAGGAGGTGCGCGGCCTCCGGCGGAACACGCGGGTCCTGGCCGGCGTGGCCAGCGTCTCGCCCCTGCTCGGGCTCCTGGGCACGGTCCTCGGCATGATCAGCGCCTTCAAGGACATCTCGGGCGGCGAGGCCCTCGGCAAGGCCGACGTCCTGGCCTCCGGCATCTACCAGGCCCTCGTCACCACGGCCGCCGGCCTGACCGTGGCCATCCCGAGCCTGGTCCTGTACCTCGTCTTCAACGGCAAGATCGAACGGCTCGTCTCCGAGATGGACGACCTGGCCCTGGAGTTCGTCGAGGCCATCGACGAGGCCGACGCCCACGGGGCGAAGGCGGCCTAGGAGGCTTCCCATGCGTATCGACTCCGGCGGCGACGAAGACAAACGGCTCGAGGTCAACCTCACGCCCATGATCGACGTCGTCTTCCTCCTCATCATCTTCTTCATGGTCGCGACCAAGTTCGCCGAGATCGAACGCGACATCCGCGTCAATCCGCCCTCGTCGCAGCACGCCCAGCCCGTCACCGCGACCCCGCGCGAACTCGTCGTCAACGTCACCGAGGACGGACGCTACCTCATCAACAACGTCGAGTATCCCCCCGCCGACCTCGAGGCCCTCATCGCCAAGGCCGTCAAGGAGAACCCCGACCAGTCCGTCATCGTGCGCGGCGACCGGCGGGTGATCCTCCAGGCCCCCGTCAACGTCCTGAGCCTGTGCGAGAAATACGAGGTGCGGCGGAAGTTCCTGACCACCGCCGACCCCGGCTCCTAAGGAGGCCGACCCGTGTCCACCGCCGGCAAGCCGAACCGGACGTGGCTGTACGTGCTCGTCGCCCTTCTGGGCATCGGCGTGCTCGTCGCCATCCCGCTGGGGGCGGCCCTGGTGGGCCTGTTCCTCTGGGCGGGGGGCGCGCGGGGCGCGCGGCCCATGCCGGCCGCGCCGGTGGCCGTGGCGGGCCGGCCCGTCCGCGCCGTGGAGGACGCGTGCGCCGGATGCGCCGTCGCCGAGGGCGCCATGCGCGTCGCCCTGGCCGACACCGAGGCCGTGCCGGAGACGACCGTCGTCGAGGTGACGATGGCCGCCGACGGGAGCCTGACCCTGGCGGGGGAAACCGTGACGCCCGAGGCCCTGGAGGCGCGGCTGCGCGGGGCCGCCGAGACCGGCGACGCCACGCTTCGCATCGCCGCCTCCGCCGACGTGCCGATGGCCCGCGTCACGCCGCTCATGGACATGGCCGCCCGCTCGGGGTGCCGGGTCGAGTGCCGCGTGGTCCGTGACGAGCCGCCGCAGGAGTAGTCCGTATGGCCGAGACGCCGCGCAACTCGCTCCGCCTCGGCCGCCTCGCGTGGGCGGCAGGAGCGGTCCTCCTTGGGGTCGCCATCGGCGCCGCCGCGTTCTACCTCCTCTGGCCCCGCAAGGAGACCTTCTACACCAACGGGACCCGGACGTGGGCCGCCCGGCCCGAACTCGGCGTCCGCAGCGTCCTCTGGGACGCCGGCGACCCCGTCCAGGGCCTCGCGGACCTCGGCGAGGACTACGACCCGTGCCTGTCCCGCGACGGCCAGGAACTGTACTTCACGCGCGGCCGGGCGGGGGGTGAGGCCGACCTCTACGTCGCCTACCGGACCGACGACGGCTGGGCCGAGCCGGCGCCGCTGGCAGCCCTCAATTCCGGCGCCGACGAGATCGGCCCGGCCCTTGGCGACGGCGGTTCCACGCTCTACTTCTTCTCGAACCGCGACGGCGGCGAGGGCGGCTACGACCTCTACGTCAGCCGCCACGAGGGCGACCACTGGACCGCCCCCGTCAACCTCGGCCCGCGCGTCAACACCCCCTTCAACGAGTACGACCCGTCCGTGACGCCCGACGGCTCCACGCTGCTCTTCTCGTCGAACCGCCCGAGCCCGGAGAACCAGCGCCTCCGCGAGACCGCCTGGCGGGCCACCCTCCGCGAGGAACTGCCGCGCCACGACTACGACGTCTACGCCCTCGACCTCCAGGACGAGGCCGCGCCCCCCGTCTTCCTGGAGACGGTGAACTCCGCCTACCACGACGGCCAGCCGGCGGTGTCGCCGGACGGGGTGTGGCTCTACTTCGCGTCCGACCGCCCGGGCGGGGCCGGCCGGTACGACCTCTACCGCGCGCGCATCGGCTCGCCGCCCCTGGCGGGCCTTTTCCCGCCGGAGTCGCTCGGGGCCCCCGTCAACACCGCGGCCAACGAGCTGGACCCCGCCGTCAGCCTCGAAGGCTTCGGCCTCTACTTCTCCAGCGACCGGGCCGAGGCCGACGTCTACACCATCTACTACGCCCGCAGCCACGAGGTGTTCCGGGTGGAGCGGGCGCGGCGGCTGGCGCTTGGGCACGTGCTGGAGCGCCTGAGCTGGCCGCTCGTCGGCCTGGTGCTCGCCCTGCTGGGGATGGCGCTGGCGCTGCTGGCGATGACGAAGCTGAAGCGGCGGCCGGGGCTCATGGCCAGTTCCCTGATGGTCTCGCTGCTCCTCCATCTCGTGGCCCTCAGCCTCTTCAGCGTGTGGCAACTGTCGCTCCGCATCGCCGAACTCCAGGAGGACGAGGCCCGCTTCGAGGTGGCCGTCGAGGTGCCCGGCATCACCGAGGCGGAGCTCTCGGCCGAACTTCGGACCGCCCTCTCGGACCTGGAGCGGACCGACACCGCCCAGTTCGCCAGCGAGAAACGCGACACGCTGACCGCGCCCCCGGAGCCGGCGGTGGCCGAGCCGGCGGTGGCCCTGGCGGCCGCGGAGCCGATGCCGGATCGCATCGAGATCCTCCAGCCCGAGACCCCGCCGCACGAGCTCATGGAGACCCTCGAAGCCGCCCCGGAGGCGCCGCCCGAGGTGGCGATTCCCGAGGTGGTGCCGGAGGTGGCGGCCAAGCCGGTCCGCGTGGCCGAGCAGCCAGACCGGGCCCTCCCGCCGAGGCCCCTCAGCCTGGCCCGCCGCGACGTGCCCCTGCCCGAGACGCCCGTCCGTCCCGTGCCGCGCCCGCGCGACCAGGTCCCCCCGGTGGAGCCGGTGGTGCGGCCGGTGCGCGCGCCGGAGCCCCCGCCGCCCGACGTGCGGCCGGCGCTGGAGTTGGAGACGCCGGAGCCGGCGGCGGTGGCGGCCGTGACCGAGGTCGAGATCGAGCCGGCGCCCGCCGAGGTCGAGGCGCGGCCGGTGGTGGCGGCGGCAGAGCCGGCCCGGCGCGAGCCGACGGCCCGGCCGCTCGCCTCGGCCCGCGCCGTACTCCCGGACCTCGCCCCGACGATGCCGGTGGCGGCCCCGGAGACGGCGGCGCCGGCGGCGGCCCGGACCCCCGAGGCCACCCTCGTCGCCCCGGCGACGCCCGCGACCGCCCCCGCCCCGCTCACGGCCGTGGCCCTCGCGGACGTTCCCCGCACCGGCAGCCCCGCCCTGGCGGCGCCGGACACATTTGACCCGGCGCCCGCCGCCGCCCCCGAGGTGGCCAAGACGACCGTGGCCGCCCCGAGCGGCGCCCCCAGCCGTGAGCCCCCCGCCCGCGTCCTCGCCGACGTGCCGCGCGCCGTTGGGCCCGTGGCCCTGGCCGAGGGCCCCGCGGTGCGAGCTCCCGTCCCCGGCGCCGAGGCCTTCGGCCGCGCCGCCGTCGGACCGACGCTCGTCCAGGCGACGGCCGTGCAGCCGGCGCCCGCGCGTGCGCGGCGTCTGGCGGACGCCCTCCGCGACCCCGTGGCCGCCCAGGCCGCGCCGACCGCCGCGGTTCCCGAGGCGGCCGTGCCCGTCGAGGCGCCCGTGCGGCCGGTGCGGGCGGCGGTAACCGCGCCGGCGACGGCGGCCCGGGCGGAGCTGCGGACGGCCCGCGCGGCCGCCGTGACCGCGCCCGACGCGCCCCCCGAGCCGCGCCGCGCCCCTCTGGAAGCCCCGACCGGCCTGCCCGGGGCCGAGACGCTGATTCCCTCGGCGGCGCCCACGGGTGACGCGCTCGCCACGCCCGAGGTCGGCGACGCCCTGGCCGTGGCCATGCTGCCGGTCGCCCCGCCCGGCGAGGCGGACCTGATCGCCCCGCCCGAGCCGCTGCCCCTGAAGCAGCTCTACCGTCTCCGGACCCAGCCGAACCGGGACAAGGCCATCGAGGAACTCGGCGGCTCGCCGGAAACCGAAGAAGCCGTCCGCCAGGCCCTGGGCTGGCTCGTCCGCCACCAGAGCGACGACGGCCGCTGGGATATCAACGATTTTATGAAGAACCACGAAAACAAGGGCAAGCGGGCCGACGGGGGCGGCAACCGCAAGGACCAGGACATCGGCGTCTCGGGCCTGGCGACGCTGGCTTTCCTCGGCGCCGGCCACACCCACGTCCCCGCCAAGGACACCGGCGAGCTCAGCCCCCACGCCAAGACGGTCCAGAAGGCCCTCGACTGGATCATCGAGGGTCAGAAGGAGAACGGCGACCTGCGGCGCGGCGGGCAGATGTACGGCCAGGCCATGGCCACCATGGCCCTGGCCGAGGCCTACACGATGACCGGCGACACGCGCCTCGTTGAGCCCGTCCGGAAGGCCGTCGGCTTCATCGTCGAGGCCCAGGACCCCGGCTCCGGCTGGCGCTACGACCCCGGCCGCGACAGCGACACCAGCGTCGTCGGCTGGATCATCATGGCTTTGAAGAGCGCCGAGGTGGCCGGTTTCGAGATTCCCCCCAAGGCCTACCGCGGCGCCGCCAACTGGCTCGACAAGGTCCGCAAAGGCAAGCACGGCGGCCTGTACGAGTACCAGCCCGGCCGCAAGCCCTCCTCGGCCATGACCGCCGAGGGGCTCTTCGTCCAGCAGTACCTGGCGTACCAGCCGAGCGGCCCGCGGACGGAGGAGTCGATCCGGTATCTGCTCGACCGCACGCCCACGTGGAACCCCAAGAGCAACGACAATGATCTTTATTACTGGTACTACGGGACCCTGGCCCTGCATCAACTGGGCGGCGACGCCTGGGACGCCTGGAACCGCCACATCCAGAAGGCGCTCGTCAAGAGTCAGCGCCGCGAGGGGCCCTACCTCGGTAGCTGGGACCCGCGGACCAAGTGGGGCTCGCACGGCGGCCGCGTCTACGCGACGGCCCTGGCGGCCCTGACCCTCGAGGTCTATTACCGGTACCTGCCCTTCTACGACCTGGACCTTGCCCCCGACGGCTCCGAGGCCGCGCCCCCGGGAGGCAATTGACGCACCCCCC
Source organism: uncultured Anaerolineales bacterium (assembly GCA_964397995.1). Taxonomy (GTDB): domain Bacteria; phylum Planctomycetota; class Phycisphaerae; order FEN-1346; family FEN-1346; genus CAYNLG01. The sequence continues at coordinate 14,158 of CAYNLG010000069.1, read as the reverse complement.
GGCCGTCTCTACCCTTAGGCGGCACCCCGAGGAGGCGGCGGCATGCGGCGAGCGGTCCTGGCAGCGGTCCTGGCGGGCGCCCTGGCGCTGGGCCCGCGCGCGGCCCGGGCCGCGGCCCCGACGCTGCTCACGAGTTACTCCGACGGCCTGTACCTGCGGGCCGAGAAGATCGGCTACCGCATGGTCAGCCTCCACGCCCTGGACGGGGGCGGGCGGCGGCTCGAGATCAACACCTTCCTCAAACGCCGCGCCGCCGGCGCCCGCGCCGACTTCTACCGCCTCGTCAAGCTCGACGTCGGGCCGCGCGGCGAGCCGCTCGCCCTCGAGTGCCGCGTCACCCGCCAAGGCCACCGCTGGGAGGTCACCGGCAACGCCGACGGCGACGTCTTCCGCATGACACGCCGCACCGGCGACGCCGGCTCAGAGACCACCGCCGAGGTCGACTTGGCCGACGGCGTGACGTTCCGCTCGTGGGCCGTGTGGGAGACCGCGCGCCGGGACCTGCGCCCGGGGATGCTCGCCCGGTACCGCGTCATCGACGAAGACCTGGGCGGCGTGCTGCCCGAGCCGATGTACGTCCAGCACGTCGGCACCAAGGGCATACCGGACGACGCGGGGGGCATGACGGCCGCGACGGCCCTGGCGGCCCGGCTCGGGGCCGAGAGCCGCCTTGTCCTCCTCGACGCCAAGGGTCGCGCCCTGCGGACCGTCTGGCAGTCGTGCCCGATGACGGCGGTGCGGCAGGGGGCGGGCGAAGCGCCGCGCTTCGGCCGCGCCGGCGCCACGCCGCCCGTCGCCGAGATCGACGGCCTGGCCGCCGACCGGTACCGCAGCAAGCGGCTCGGCTACGAGCTTTACGTCCCCCCCTACCCCCTGGTACCGCACGTCGCCCCCGACGTCGGCTGGGCCGAGGTCCGCGACATGACCGAGCCGGCGTGGGCGCGGGTGCGGCCGGCGCTGGACCCGCGGCAGGCGACGCTGGGCGCCGAGCCCGACGAGGCCGAACTCCAGGCCCTGGCCGAGCGGGTGGCCGCCCTGTGGGCCGAGGGCTACGACGCCGTCACCGCCGAGCCGCCGCAGCCCGCCACGCACGGCGGCCACCCGGCCCGCGTCGTCACCGGCACGGCGCGGCTGGGGTGCAGCACGATCCACTTCCGGCACGTCCTTCTGGTGGCCCACGGGTTCAGCTACCTGCTGACGGCGGCGCGAGCGGACCAGCCGGTCTCGGACCGGCGGATTCTGACGGCGGGCGTCCAGGGCGACGCCCGGTTCCTCGCCCCCGAGGGGCAGGTGCCCGTGCTGGTGCGCGGCGACCAGGTCCGCATCCCGTACTACGGGCTTCAGCTGCGGCTGCCGTCGCGGGAATGGGTGCGGCCGGCGAGGCGAAGCGGGCCGGAGACGGTGTTGGAACTGGCGCGGCGGGACCGGACGGCGGTGGCCCTCGTGCGGGCCGCCACCCCCACCGCCGGCGACGCCTTCGCCGACTACGTCGCCGACCAGGCCGAGCGGGTCGAAGAGAACCTGGGTCTGGAGGGGGCGGCGCCGACGAAGGCCACCCTCGGCGGCCGCGACGCCCTGCAACTCGTTTACACGGGCAACGTGCTGAGCGGCGAGCCCGCCACCTGCCGCATCCTCTATACCCCCGTCGGCGACCGCGTCCTTGCGCTGGTCCTGATGGCCAAGACGGGGGCGGCGGACGCGGCGGCGGAGCTGGAGGCCCTGCGGGCGAGCCTCCGCCTGGACACGCCCGGGGGCCGCAACTGAGCCCCGGAGGCAGCGCATGCGGCCGCGGATGATTCTGCTGACGGCGGGGGCGCTCGCGAGCGCCGCGGCGGCGCTCGCGGCCGCCAAGGACGACGCCCCGGCGCCCGACCTCGGCCCCGCGGGCGGCCTCCGCGTGCTCGTCCTCGGCGTCGAGGGCGAGGAGCCCGGCCTCGGCGCCCAGGTGGCGTTCATGCTGCGGCGGAAGGCGCGGCGGCTGGGGGCGATCGTCTACGACCCGACCAGCGTCGGCGAGGCCCTCGCCGGCACGGTTGTCACCGTCGAGACGCCACCCGACCGCCTCCGCGCCCTCGCCCGCGACCGGTTCCAGGCCGACGTCGCCGTCGTCGGCCGCGTCACCGGCGCCGGCAAAGACTACCGCGTCCGCCTCGTGAGCGTGCGCCCTGACGGTGGCGGGCGGGAGCTGGACCGGACCTGGGTCTGCTCGCATCACCAGATCATCCCGATCGAAATGGCGAAGGCCGTCCGCGCGGTCCTGGGCCTTGCACCCCTGGCCGAGGGCGAGCCGGAGGACCCGGAACTGGAGCGCCGCTGGCGCGAGGGGCCGAACCTGGTCGCGAACCCGGGCTTCGAGGAGGGCGGCGGGCCGGCGGGCGGCCCCGCCCGGTGGCAGGCCGTCGAAAAGGAGATGGCTTGGGTCGAGAACCCCGACGGCCCCGGCAAGGTCCTCAAGTACGACATGAGCCCCGGCACCGCCGGCGGGTACGGCCTCGATTTCTACAGCGACTGGATTGCCATCGAGGCCGGGGCGACGTACCGGTTCTCGGTGCGGCTGAAGTCGCTCGGGCCGACCCCGAAGGTCTTCCTCAAGGGGTACCACGCCTTTCCGCCCGTGGACGGCTACCCCGCCCAGCGCCGCGAGGTCTATCGCCGCCAGGTCCATCCGAAGGGCGCCAAGGGCGTGTGGCAGACGGCCGTGGCGACGTTCATCCCGTCGGCCGCGCGGCCCGAGCACACGCCGACCCACCTGAAGGTGGACCTGTACGCGTACTACCCGGCGGGGGTCATCTACTGGGACGACGTCGTGCTGAAGAAGGTCCGCGCCGCGCCGCCGGACGAGCCGGACGAGCCGGGCGCGGCCGCCGAGACGGCCCCCGCCGAGGCCACGCCCTGAGGAATCCCGCCCCGGGTTGCCGATGAAGGTGACGCCGCTCCATCGCTGGACCGTCGACTACCGCGAGGCCGTTCGCCTGCAGGAGCGCCTGGCGGCACGGGTGCGGTGCGGCCCGCCGCTGGAGACGGTCGAGACCGTTGCCGGCATCGACGTCTCGGGCGGCAAGCGGGCCGAGCGGATCGTCGCGGCCGTGGTGGTGATGCGGCTGGCGGACGGGGAGGTGCTGGAGGTGCGGCACGCGACGCGCGTGGCCACGTGGCCCTACGTCCCGGGGTGCCTCTCGTTCCGGGAGATCCCGGTGGCGGCGGCGGCGCTGCGCAAGGTGCGGGCGCGGCCGGACCTAGTGATCTGCGATGGCCAGGGGCGGGCCCACCCGCGACGGATGGGGCTGGCAAGCCACCTCGGCCTGATGCTGGACATCCCCACCGTCGGCTGCGCCAAGAGCCGCCTCGTCGGCCAGGTGCCCCGCGCGCCGGGGCGGCGGCGCGGCGGGCGGGCGCCGCTCCTCGACGGCGGTGAGCGCATCGGCACGGTCCTGCGGACCCGGACGGGGGTGCGGCCGGTCTTCGTCAGCGTCGGCGACAGGATCGACCTCGCGAGCGCCGAACGCTGGGTCCTCGCGGCCGCGCCCCGGTACCGGCTGACCGAGCCCATTCGCGAGGCACACCGGCGGGTGACCGCCCTGAAACGGGACCTCCAGGCCCATGGCCATTCGTAGAGGCAAGGCGCGCGAGGCCGCGGCCCTGCGCAACGTCGACGTCGTCTTCTTCGACGTCGGCGGGACGCTCGTGACGAGTTCCCTTGGGCGCCTGGACCTCCTCCACGAGGCCCTCGTCCGGATCGGCTACGCCGTCTCGCGTGGCGACCTCGTGAAGGCCAACCACCGGGCCCGCCAGGCCGTCACCCGCTCGCGCCGCCGCCGGCCCGACCGCCTCGACCCCGCCCGCGCGAGCCGCATGTGGCTCGACCATCTGGCCGAGGCCCTCGCGCTGGACCTGCGCGGCGAGGCGCTGGAACACGCTCTGACGGTGGCGACGCACGACATCCGCGTCGAGGCCGACGAGCGGGTCGACCCGGACGCCCCGGCCCTGCTGCTCGGGCTCCGGCAGCGGGGATTCCGTCTGGGCGTCATCAGCAACTGGACGGCCGACCTGCCGGCGTACCTGGAGGCGCGGGACCTGGCGCGGCACTTCGCGGGGGTGGTGGCGAGCGAGGCCGTGGGCTCCGCCAAGCCCCACCGCGAGATCTTTCTGCGGGCCCTGGCGATGCTCCACTGCCCACCCCGCCGTGCTGTCCACGTCGGCGACGACTACTGGGCCGACGTCGTCGGCGCCCGGGGCCTGGGCATCCGGCCGGTGCTCCTCGACCGGCGGGGCGACGCCCGCACTCGCCGCGACGCGTGCCTGGTCATCAAACGGCTGAAGGACCTGGACGCGTTGCTGTAGCGCGGTTCGGGCGTGGCGGCGGCGCTACTCGATGCCCATGGCCCGGATGAACTCGTCGGCCTCGCGGACGGAGGCTTCCATCTCGTCGATGAGGGCGGCCACGTCGTCTTCCAGGCCGCGCACCGTGTCGCCGAGGCTGGCCACCGCCCGCGCGTTCAGGTTGTGCTTCAGGTACAGGACCTGGTCACGGAACGCCGCCAGGATCGGGTCCATCTTGGCCTCGGCCCGGCGCATCGCGCGCAGGAGCTCGGCGTAGCGTTTCTGGGTGTCGCGGAGCTTGATCTCGCTGGAGAGGCGGAGCTCGTCGCTCGTGTACTGGTCGAGTTCGGACTCCCACTCCTGGAAGAGGGCCCGGGCGACCTCGTCGACGGCGGCAATGCGGCCGCGGACGGACTCGGCCTTGGCCTCGCTGCGGTCGTGCTCGGCCTTGAGGGTGCGGTAGGCCGCCTCCAGGTCGCCGCCGCCCGTCCCGGTCACCTCGAGGAAGGTGTCGAGGGCGGAGCGGAACTGCTGCTTGGCCTCTTCCTGGCCGTCGCGGGCGTCCTCGACCCGCTCGACAAGGAGCTGCCGCTTGTGTTTTCCGACGGCCTCCATGGCCCGGTAATAGGCGTCCTGGCACCCGCCGGCCAAGGCGGCCGCGAAGGCCGCCGCACCGATCAACACCACGCGCACCATCGGTTGCATTGAACGCTCTCCCCGTCGCTGTGGACGCGCTCCCCGCGCCCTCTTAGTTACCCGACGCGGCGCCCGGGTTGCAGGAAAATCCGGCCCGCGGCCGGGGGGATGGACGGCCCGCCGGGAGCGTGCATTCGGCTCTTCCATCAGTGAAGGAGCCACTCAAGGAGCAATCCGGCCAGAAGCCCGGTCAGGATGCCGATGACAAAGCCCTCGGCGCGCCGCTTCCAGCGGTCGCGCCCGGCCCGCTTTCTAACTCAAACCACCTTATCAGACAGGCAGAATTCCCGCCAAAAACGCTCGCAGTCCTCGTAGACCTTCTCCCAGAGGCCGAAGGCTCCTGACCATCGTTCCGGCGTACTCGCGTCACCCTCCGCGTTCCGGGCCTCCACGGCGGCGACCCGGATGCACTGCCAGAGCGCGTTCATCTCCCTCTTGAATTGCCCGCAGTCCAGTGCTTCCAGGTCAAGGGCGCGAAGCTGGGCGTACTGGCGACGGACCTCTCTCAGAATGATCTTGAAGATGTCGAAGCAGCCGCGTTTGAGGTGCGCGGCGGCTCGGGCCACGGCATGCGGCTCAGGATCACCGTACTCGGAGATTCGTGAGAGGTGGTCGAAGGCGGCGCCGATCTCGAACCACGTCTCCACGGGCACCTGCTCGAAGATCTGCGCCCTGGAGTAGAGCGGTTTGAATTTCTGGTAATAGAAGGAGAATAGGTCCGCTTGCGTTTGGGGCCGCTCAATCGTCACGGACGGCTTCCTCGAACGCCGCCTGCGCCTCGGCGTGGGTCAAGAGGTCGCCATGGACCACGTTGCCCCGGCCGATGAAGGGCCAGTACGAACCAATCGTCAGCGGTTTGCCGCGCTTGCGCTCAAGGCGTACGCGCTGCTCGTCCAACGGGGTCTCCCGCAGGTACTCGATGGTCTCGCCCGTGGCGGCCTCAACGGCCCGTTCCCAGTCAGCCGATGCCATCGGCGGCTCCTTGCTGGGGTGCGGCTTCGCACGACCCATGAGCATTCAACCTCGAACGAGTGCAGCCGCAAGCGTTTTCCCGGCACACCCGCCCCGCACTCTGCCTTCGGCTCGAACGCCCTGCTTCCATCAGGCCGACTACGCCTTCAGGGCGCGGCCGATCTGGCGGACGGCCTGCTTCAGGCGCTGTTCCTTCTCCACCAGCGCCAGCCGCAGGTACCCCTCCCCGTTCGGGCCGAAGGCGCGGCCGGGGGCGACGGCCACGTTCGCCGTCTCCATCAGGTCGATGGCGAAGTCGATCGTGCCGCGCCCGGCAAGCACGGCGTCCGGCACCCTGGCCCAGACGAACATGCCGCCCCGCGGCCGCTCGGTCTCCGTCCAACCGATACGGTGAAGGCCGTCCACGAGCACGTCGCGCCGCCGCTGGTAGACGCGGGCCTGGTGCAGGACGTCGGCGTCGCAGTGGCGCAGGGCCACGATGGAGGCGATCTGGATCGCCTGGAAGACGCCGTAGTCGTAGTAGCCCTTGATCTTGGCCAAGGCCCGGATCATCTCGGCGTTGCCGACGCAGTAGCCGATCCGCCAGCCGGCCATGTTGTAGGGCTTGGAGAGGGTGGCGAACTCGACGCCCACGTCCTTCGCCCCGGCCGCCTCCAGGAAGCTCGGCGCCCGGTACCCGTCGAAGACCGTGTCGCCGTAGGCGTAGTCGTGGATCACCAGGAACCCGAACCGCTTGGCCATCGCGACGACCGCCTCGAAGAACGCGACGTCCGGCACGGTCATGGCCGTCGGGTTGTGCGGGTAGTTGAGGATGAGCAGGCGCGGCCGGGGGAAGAGGTGCTCGGCCACGTACTGGACCCGGTCGAGGAAGGCCTGGTCATTGCCGAGCTGGACGCTGAGGACGTTGCCCTCGGCCAGGGCGACGGCGTAGACGTGGATCGGGAAGGCCGGGTCGGGCACGATGGCCGTGTCGCCGCTCGAGAGCAGCGCCAGGCACATGTGGCTGAAGCCCTCCTTCGAGCCGACCGTGACGATGGTCTCGGTCTCCGGGTCGAGCTCGACGCTGCGGTGCTTGGCGTAGCGCTGGGCGATTTCGCGGCGGAGGTTGTAGATGCCGGAGGAGACGCTGTACCGCTGGTTGCGGACGTCGTCGGCGGCCTCGGCGAGTTTCTCGACGATGGGGCGCGGCGTGGGGTCGGAGGGGTTGCCCATGCCGAGGTCGATGATATCGACGCCCTCGCGCCGCTTCCGCTGCTTGGTCGCGTTGATCCGCCCGAACAGGTAGGGCGGCAGGCGCAGCAGCCGCGCCGAGACGGGAATCGTGTATCCGGGTTCGTCAATCTGCTCGGTCATCGTCATGGGCTCCTCGACCCGCGCCGCCACCGGCCGCGCGGCATGGGGTCACGATGCGGCCTCGGGCGCCGGCTCGCCGTCCGGCCGGGCCGCCTCCAGGGCGGCACGCGCCGCCGGCGTGAACCGCGTCGGCCGCCCGTCCGGGCCCACCAGGGCCCCCGTGACCGTGGCCTCGGCCACGACGGCCCCCCCGTCGGCCCGCACCAGCCGGTTCGCGAAGACGACCCGCGCCCCGCGGACCTCCCGCACCCACGTCTCCACCACCAGCGCCTCGTCATACCATGCCGCGCCGCGGTACCGGACGTCAAGACGGGCGATGGCGATGAAGCGGCCGGCGGCTTCCATGGCGGCGTACGGCAGGCCGCGCTCGCGCATCAGCTCCGTCCGGCCCATCTCGAAGTAGACGGCGTGGACGCTGTGGTGGAGGCGGCCCATCGGGTCGGCCTCGGGGTACCGGACCCGGACGGTCATGCGGTGGGGGGCGGCCATCGTCAGTCCCCGAGGAAGGCGGTGATGGCCTGGGCGAAGTCCGGCGCCGGCTCCGTCTCGGCCATGCCGATGATGGCCCGCTCGCGGGCGACGTTCTCACGCGAGTCGGAGGCGTGGGCGGCATTGCGCATCAGGTCGCTGCCGAAGTCGCGCCGCACGGTCCCCGCCTCGGCCTTTTCGGGGTTGGTGGCGCCCTGCCAGCGGCGAATCTTCTCGATGGCGTCTTCGCCCCGGTACAGCATCGCCAGGCACCGGACCGTGCCCGGCCGCTGCTTCTCGGCCTCGCTCGAGAGCGTCCGCGGGTCGATGCCCGTCATGTACTGGACGATCTTGGCGAACTCGGTCCGGGCGTTGAGGTCCGCCAGCTGCGCTTTGGCCGAGGCGTAGAAGCTGTCGGGCAGGGTATAGTCGAAGGCGCCCTCCAGGCGTTCGCGCATGCGGTCCTCGATGAGGAACTGGAGCTTCTCGCGGAAGACGTCGACGAGCGGGCCGTAGAAGGCCTCGCCCTGGGCGGGGGTCATCGCCAGCAGCTTCGCCCCGACGATGAACAGGCCCGTCCGCGAGAAGACGTCGATGATGTAACCCGGGCGGCGGGACCGCCTCTCGAAGTTCTCCGGCTTCAGGATCACCAGGGCCGTCTCGACCTTCTCGGCCTCCGGGCCGAAGCGGACCGAGTCTTCGATCAGCCCGCCGTCCGTGGCCGCCGTCTCGGCCAGGAACCGCAACTCCTCCTCGGCCGCCTCGGGGTCCGGCCCGCAGATGACGGCCGGCTCGAAGTACCGGATCGTTCCGTCGGCCAGTTGCTGGAAATCGCCGTAGGTGCCGCGCACCGTGTGGCCGGTCACCTTGGGCCCCGCGCCGCCGACGACGTCGTCCATGAGGTGGTCAATGGCGTTCTCGCCGCGGAAGAGGAGGACCATGCAGCGGTTGGAGAGGCCGAGGGGATTGTCCCGCCGCAGGTTCTCGTCGACGTAGCGGATGAACTGCTGCCGCCAGGGGTTCTCCAGGTCGGTGCGTCGGAGGATGTCGAGGTAGCGGTCGACCCAGGCGTCGGAGGGGGCGTACATGTGGACGCCGACGAGGTCGAGGTTGGCGAGGCTGATGAGGCGGCCGATGATGCCGCCCGTGCGGCTCTTGTGGAGGCTGTACGGGGTGATCATCGCGTAGGCGAGCTGCTCGGCCATCGGAGGTCTCCGCGGGGTTCGGTCTGCCGGTCCGGTTGCGGGCCGAGTGTAGTGGGCGCGCCGGGACCGGTCAACCCGATTCGGCGGCGCGGGCGGGGGAGTCAGCCCTTCCCCATGCGGGGTTTCGTGGTAGAATAGGGGGGGGATGAAGACGCTTATCGAAAGCAACCCGTACCTGCGCGACCCCCAGACCCGGCGGCGCTGGATCGAGGAGAACGCGCGCGACTCGTGCGTGTTCGAGGGCGCCCGGGGGCTGAAGCCGGTCACACCTCAACCCGAACCGGCGCGGCGCCGCTCGAGGGCGTCGGGGAAGAAGCCACGCAAGTCTTCGTAGTCCCCGCTGTACGCTTTGCGCACTGCTGCCAGATAGTGCGCGCGCCGCGACCTCGCCCCCTGTCCCGTGAACCCATAGTCCGGCGCGGGAAGCTCCGCCTGAAATGCCATCCCGTCCGCAACCCGGCGGGCGATGCGCCCGTTGCCATCCCGGAATGGGTAAATCAGAAGAAGTTCTGCGTGAACCTTGGCCATGCTTGCGGCGACTTCGCTCAGGGAGGCCGGCAGGCGCGGCGTGTGCTCACGCAGCAGCCCTTGTTCGAGCGACGTCATGTTGGCTGCCACCCGGTGAGCCGGGGACCACGGGAAGTCGCCCTTCGCGACCTCCACCGTTCGGTAATGGCCGGCCCATTCATAGGTGCCACCCAGCCAGTCCGCATGCATCTCGCAGACCACGGCCGCACCGAACTGCGTCTTCGGACCGATCTTGCTGAGCCATTCTGATTGGGCGCGTACCAAAGCAGCGTACTCGGCCTGCTCGATGGCGCGTTTGCTCGTGATGCCCAGCAGGTTCCGCAGAACGCGCCCGCCCGAACCGGGCTTCTGTTCAGCTTCTGGACGTGTCGCTGTTCTGTAGCGGGCCACGGCCTGCCTCAAGGCACATCGTCACCGGCAGCACGTGCGGCCGACCACCAGCCACAACCCGGCCGCTTCGGCCCGCCTACCACGCCGGCATCTTCGGGAAATCCACCGGCGGCACGCCCTTGACCAGCTTCTGCACCGGCACCGGCTTGCCCTTCGCGATCGACGTGTACGCCGCGATCCCCGTCAGAATCGACTGGGCCCCTTCGCCGATGCCCGCGGCCCGCTTGAATTTGTCCTTCGGCGGCTTCGGCAGAAAGACGCTGTCCAGCAGCGGGTTGTCGCCCCCGCCGTGGCCGCCCTTGCCGTGGGCCACCTCCACCGGGTACGGCTCCTTGAAGTGCGGGAAGACCCAGAGAGCCGTCTTGTTCTTGATCGTCTGGTGCTGCTTGGCGCCCTCGGTCGCGCCGCTGACGTAGCTCGTCTCAAGCGTCGTATACTCCAGCCGCCCCCGGGTCCCGTTGAAGCGGATCTCGTAGCCTTCCTTCGGGCAGAAGGCGTTCAGCGAAAAGCTCATCATCGCCCCACCGGCGTACCGGACGGCCAGGTTCATCGTGTCGTAGATCGTGATCTTGGGGCCGAAGACGCACCGGTCGCGGTAGTACCCGTCGTACTCTTCGCAGTCCAGGTACATCGCCTTCAGCTTCTCGTTGGCCGCCAGGTCCAGGAAGAACGGGCACCGCTTCGCCTCGGGACACCCGTGGCACCGCTCGGCCGGGCGCTTCAGGCCCAGCTTCTTCGCCGTCTCCGGCACGTAGTACTGGCGGTCGCCGTGGGCGAAGACCTCGACCGGCACGTCGCTCAGCCACCAGTTCACCAGGTCGAAGTGATGGGTCGCCTTGTGCACCAGCAGCGTCCCGGAGTTCTTTTTCTGGCGGTGCCACCGGCGGAAGTAGTCCGCCCCGTGCCGCGTATCCAGCAGCCAGTGGAAGTCCACCGACAGGACCTTGCCGATGGTGCCCTGCATCAGCAGGTCCTTGATCTGCGTTCGCGACGGGGCGTACCGGTAGTTGAACGTGACGCGCAGCTTCCGCCCCGTCCGTTCGGCCGTGTCGATGATCCGCTGGCACTTGGCCGCGTCCGTCGTCATCGGCTTCTCGGTGACGGCGTCGCACCCCAGCTTCATCGCACGGCAGATGTACTTGTCGTGGAACGAGTCCTTGGTGGTGACGATGACGCGGTCGACCTCCTGCTCCCGGACCATCTTGTCGAACTGCCGGTCCGAGTAGGTCGGCACGGCCCCGTACCCGGCCTCCTCCAGATCCGCGTTCAGCAGGTCCAGGCGGCCCTGGTTGCGGTCGCACACGGCCACGAGCCGGGCGACGTCGGCGTAGTCGCCGGTGATCGCGCGGGTGTACATGCGGCTGCGGCCGCCGACGCCGACGATCGCGTACCGGGTTGGCTTCTTCGTCTTCTTGGCGGCCATCTACGGCTCCTCGCTCTCGGGAATCTCGGGTTCGTTCCAGTCCGACGGACCCGGCACCGTGAAGACCGGCCCCCGCCCGCCCATCGGGGCGGCGCCGACGTCGTCGCCGCGGCCCCCCTCGTCCATCCGGTTCGGCCCGCACGACCAGGCGCGCGGCGTGCCGCCGGGCGCCTCCGGCGGGGCATACCGGAGCGGTGTGCCCCAGGGGTCGACCAGGGCCTCGGGGCCGGCCAGGTACGGGCCGCCCCACAGGTCCTCCGGCACGTCTGCCGGGCGCGCCACGAGCGCCCCCAGGCCCTCGTCCGCCGTCGGATAGCGGCCGACGTGGACCCGGAACAGGTCGAGCTGGTGCCGGAGCACGTCGCAGTAAACCGCGAAGGGGCTCGCGGCGGCCGCGGCCCCCTCCAGGTCGTGGCCGAACTCCTCGAACACCGCCGCGGCATGCTGGCGCCGGGCCTCGGCCAGCTCGTCGGTCTCCATCGCCTTGAACCGCACCAGCAGGACCACGCCGGCGACCATGCAGCCGCCCACGAGCAGCATGCCGCCGCCCAGCACCGCCGCCAGGACGATCAGGATGACCTTCGTCTGGCGCCTCACCGGTCGGCCTCCGGGTCGAACGGCTCGAAGTCCTCGGGCACCTCCAGCACCTTGGCGGGGGGCAGGCCGAGGTTCGAGTGGATGATGTCGTCGCCCGCGCCCTGGTCGTCCTCGCCGTCGGGGCCCACCGAGTAGATCAGCGGGAACCCGTCGGCGTCGATCGTGTACTGCAGGGGCCGGCCCCAGCCGTCGGTGAAGACCTCGACCGACTCGACGTACGGGCCCTGCCAGCGGGCGGCGCCGGCGGCATCGACGGGCGGCTCGGCCAGCACCTCCAGAGCCTCGACCACCGTGGGCGGGCGCCCCACGTCCTCCTGGAAGGCCTCCAGCGCCAGCCGCGCCCCGTCCAGCGCGCTCCGCGTCACCGCGTCCGGGATGTTCGTCGGCCGCTCGGGCGCGTCGTCGCACCCGGCCGCCGGCAGCAGCCCGGCCACCAGCGCGATCGCGCTCCATCTCGTAAGTGCGTCCATCCTGCTGACCTCCCGCGGCCGCCCCACGCGCGGCCGCAGGTCCGACTATAGTCCGGGGGCGGCATCGCGGCAAGGGGCGTTCACCCGGAAGGGCCGGCCCGGCGGGCAGCCAGGGACCGGACGCGGCGGCGGGTCAGACCGCGTCGTCGGAGGCGTCCGTCTCGGCGTCGGCGGCGGTCGCCTCGCCGGCGGCGGCCTTCTCGGCCGCCTTCGCCTCCAGGTCCACCCGCACCTGGACCCGCTCGATGGCGGTGGCCTTGCCGGTCCGCGTGTCGGCCGTCACCAGCGCGCCCGAGACGCGCAGGTCGCCCGTGGAGACGTCGAAGTGGCGCGGCATGCCGGTGACGAGGGCCGGGACGACGCGGTCGCGCCGGCGGCCCAGGACGCCGTCGTGCGGCCCGGTCATGCCCAGGTCGGTGATGGCGGCCGTGCCCTCCGGCAGCACGCGCTCGTCGGCCGTCTGGACGTGCGTGTGGGTGCCGTAGACGCAGGTGGCACGACCGTCGAGGTACCAGGCGAGGGCGATCTTGTCGCTCGTCGCCTCGGCGTGCACGTCCACGAAGACCAGCCGCGCGCTCTGGCCGATCGCCTCCAGCGCCTCGTCCACCGCGTGGAAGGGGCAGTTCGAGGGCTTCATAAAGGTGCGGCCAAGGAGGCTGACGACGGCGAACGGGAACCCGGACTGGCTCTGGAGCACCGTCCAGCCCCGCCCCGCCGCCTCCGGCTGCAGGTTCGCCGGCCGCACGATCCGGTCCGACTCCACGAGCAGCGGGACGATCTCTTTCTTCCGGTAGATGTGGTCGCCCATCGTGACGCAGTCGACCCCGACGCCGCGCAGCTCCTCGAAGATCGACGGCACCAGGCCCGACCCGCCGGCGGCGTTCTCGGCGTTCACCAGGACCGCGTCCACGGTCCGGTCGGCCAGGAGGTCGGGGAGGGCGGCGGCGAGGGCCTTGCGGCCGGGCTTGCCGACGACGTCGCCGATGACGAGCGCGCGGAACTCCATGGTGGGACGGCCCTCCGGTGCGCTCCCGTCAGCGCGCGTACTCGACGACCCGGCGCTCCCGGATCAGGACGACCCTGACCTCGCCCGGATACGACAGCTCCGCCTCGATGTCCTTGGCGATGTCGCGGCAAACCTTAACGGCGAGGGCGTCGTCGACCTTGTCGGCGTTGACGACGACGCGGACCTCGCGCCCGGCCTGGATGGCGAAAGCCGACTGGACGCCGTCCTGGCGCTTCGCGACGCTCTCCAGCTTCTCCAGCCGCTGGACGTACTTCTCGAGCGTCTCGCGCCGCGCCCCCGGCCGCGACGCGCTCACCGCGTCCGCCGCCGCCACGATGGTCGTATACAGCGCGTCCTTGATGTCCGGCTCGTGGTGCCCCGCGATGGCGTGGATCACCTCGGGCGGCTCGTTGTACCGGCGCGCCAGGTCGGCCCCGATCTCCGGGTGCCCGCCCTGGACCTCGTGGTCCACGGCCTTGCCGATGTCGTGCAGCAGGCCCGCCCGCCGCGCCAGCGGCGCGTCCAGGCCCAGTTCTTCGGCCAGCATCGCCGACAGGTGGGCCACCTCGATGGCGTGCTGGAGCACGCTCTGGCCGTAGCTCGTCCGGTACTTCAGGCGGCCCAGGAGCTGGACCTCCTTCTGATGCAGCCCGCGCACCCCCGTGTCCAGCGCCACCTGCTTGCCCGTCTCGGCGATGTCCTGCTCGACTTCCTGGGTGACGTCGCCGAC